>JAFGJH010000060.1 GCA_016929255.1 Candidatus Woesearchaeota archaeon | reverse complement strand
GGGATTCTGCGGCTGTGGAGACGACGACAAGTGATTTCAGCGACACTTTCGGCAGCGATTTGAAGGCTTTTTATTCGTTCAATGATGGCGTTAACGATCTCAGCGATAACCATTACGACGGAAGCGTAACTGGTGGTGTTGTCGGGGTCACTGATGTGAGCGAGGATATTGAGCGTTTATATGCTCACCGTGACCTAAATGGTGCTGATGGTTATGTAACTGTTGCTTCGGTGTCGCAACCTAACCGATTCGAGTGTGCCATGGGATGTTCAATATCTGCGTGGGTGAGACCGACCACTTTAGCACCAGCGGAACAGCAGATATTTGACCATGATAAAGCCAGTGACAGAGGTTTTTATTTCAATCTGATATCTGGTGGAGGATTGAGATTCCTTTGTGGTAAGGGTGGAGAAGTTACCGCATACCAAACAACAGATGCGAGTGATCTAATATCTTTAACTGACTGGACTTTTGTCACGGCTGTTTTCAGCGGCAACGTAGCTCCTGTGAAAGTCTACGTGAATGGCGCTGAGGTATCAAGCAGTGCTACTGGAACTTTTCCAGCTTCCTGTAATATTGCAGACAACCCTACAAGCATAGGTATGTCAAATTATGCTGCCCCCGCATCTTTTTTCGGAGGTAGTGTTGATGAGGTTCGTTTTTATAGTTCTGCAATTTCATCTGATATTGTTGAACTGCTATACCTACAGCCTGATTACAATATAGAGACAAGCATGTCTTGATAATTACCAAATCTTTTTTCTCTTATTTAATCAAAAACATTTAAATACACCCAGCTATATCGCTTTCTGTAGCTAAAAAGAGGCAAACATGGTAGTCCACGAGAGCTTTGTAACGCGGAAACCGCTTGAGTTCACCCTGATAGTCCTTGTAATCGTGCTTGTGGTGCTCCTGCCTTTCTACTTCATCACAAAGAACAATAATGCTGCGCAGGTAGAGCAAGGGCAGCTTATCCCCGAGACATACAGCGAAGTAAACTACCTGTTCGGGCCTGACAGCGACCTTTCTGAGAGCGACAAGAAGCACCTTTTCCAGCTGAATTATATGGGCAACTTTGTCCAGTGGAGCGGAAGCATGCTGTCCTGTGATGGCATGGGTTCGATGTTCAGGGTGAGTATCGATGAGACTGGTGATGGCTTCGGCGATGTAATCTTCACTACGATTAATGACTGCACTGGTGTGCCTGCAGGAGCAACCATGACGTTTAAGACAAGGCTTGTCGACTGGAAGATAACAACCTTTATCGGAAAGGATGGTGAGATAATAAGATGGGAATAGTCCCTGAAGAGAAAGGATGGGCCGGCAGGCATCCAGTCATAACAACAATAATAGTGATCATACTGATAGCTGCAGCAGGCTTTGGACTGAGGGTGCTGCAGCAGAAGTACTTCCCTGCAGAGACGCAGGAGTTCACCACGCCTGTCTTCCTCAACGAGTCATATTATGACGTGGACCAGTACTTCGATGTCAACAGCAACCTGACTGAGAAGGAGCAGGATGAGCTTTTTGACACCAAGTACAAGTTCAATGTGGTCAAGTGGACCTGCAAGCCTATAAGCTGCCAGGAACTGGTGGGGACTCCCACCTTGAAGCTCATCTGCAACGAGAACGGCTTCACAGAGGATGTGAGGGTCGCGATGAAAGAGGACTGTTCTGATTCGGCAGAGAATCAGGAAGTGACTGTCGTTTTCCAGCTGATCAGCAAGACGACAGGCGAATACTACCTCGGAAGGTCCGGCATGGTCGTCGAGCAGTAGAGCAACAAAAACATTTAAAAAGAAAAGCTCATTCAAACCAAAAATGAAGAAGAGGGCAAATAAGACAGCAAGTCATCCTGCAAAGCAGGAAACGCGATTGATGATAAGGCAGCAGGTACTCAGGGACCTGACCCACAAGCACCACGAGAAGACAGAATCCCAAGCAAGGATGTACCGCTTCGGCTTCTGGCTGTTCTTCTTCCTTGTGATATTCAGCGTCACATTCAGCGTGTGGGCGATATCCTCCATCTACAGGAACTTCCAGGTCGTCACGAAGATACTCGACGAGTCTTTTGACAGGACAAACCTTGTCATGGACATAACATCCAGCAAGATACAGAACTGTGAGAGCTCGCTGAAGCAATGCGAGATACAGGCAGTGGCGAATGGCGGCACGCCTACTGAATAGGGAGTATCCACCCATCTACATCATTTCTTAACAGTTCTTAAATGCATATAGCCATATTGAAAAGCTCTCGCTCCGCTCGGGTGCTGCCGGCTCGTGCCAGGCTACGTTTGGCGATGGCGTGGCCCTCCCCGGATGGGGCTTCCCCCGCCACGTGTGATACTCTTGACAAAAGGCGCTCGCGACATTGGCAGCACCACAGCTTTTCAATATGGCAAAGCAGACAAAAGGCTTAAATACGCAGGGCGCCTGGTTTTATGCATGAAGCTCAGGCTTGTCTTAATGATTCTCGCAGTATCCCTCCTTCTGCTAGTGCAGATAGCATCTGCCGGAGAATTCTTCCTGAAGCAGACGATATATGAAGGCGAGACAAAGAGCTATGATGTCGGAGGATATGTGTATGAAGTGCATCTCATCTCAGTCTTTGATTCCCAGTTCAAGGCCCAGTTCGAGGTCAATGGCGAGAAGACAGACGCGCTCTCAGAGGACGAGAGCTACAAGCTCTCCGACGGCGCGGTGATACAGGTGCGTGATGTGCTCCCCCAGGAGGCGGGTGAGGGGTCAGACCTTGTGCAGTTCAACCTCTTCCCTGTAGCGCACCCTGAAGCAGCCACAAAGACTGTGACTGCAAATGTGACACGGGAGGCAGAGCCAGCTATAGCCCCTGCTTTGCAGCCGACAAATGCCTCCTCAAAGGAGTCAAAAGCTCTTCCTGCCCAGGAGGCGAAGGTAGACATAACCAAGAAACCGCCTGAGAGGAGCTGGTGGATAAGGTTTATAGGATGGTTTAAGAACCTGTTCAAATAGTTGCGTTTTCGACTTATGCTGCTACAGTGCCGCGCTGTTATGTTTGGCAGCTCTGCGCTGCTAAATCGCCTTGCCGGCAAACATATGCCTATTCTTGCGCTTAAGCTAACGCTTGCGAATATATTAGGTGATTGGGCCGGTCTCCGCTTTTCTTTTCCTCCCGACGCAAAAGCGGCTGAGCTGCCAGAACCAGTTGAACAAATACAAGAAATAATGTTTACTTCTCTTTCTTCAGGAACTCTGTGTAGCCGCACTTGCCGCATGTGAGGCGGTCCTTGTGGGCTGCCAGGAAGACACCAACGCCGCACTTCGGGCAGAACTTGTTCTTCCTCTTGATGTCAGAACCTTTGACCTCGTACTGCATGTACTTCTGTGAGCTCTTTTTCTTATTTTCCTTTGCTTTCTTCTCAGCCATCTTCAATCACTCCGTCTCACTCAGCCGCCTGCTCCTTGGCTTCCTCTTTCTTCTCTGAATGCTTATCGAGCAGGGACTTGTCCTCGAAACGGAGCATGTCATCCTTCTTGGAGTAGACATTGGCTATCACCTTAGCCCTCTCGACGCCATACCTGTTGTAGATATGCTTCACCACAGTAAGTGCAGCGTCGCTCTTTGTCTTGGCGGCGATTGCGTCCCTTATCTGTTTCCTCGTCGGAGTAGATCCCTTGAAGTTCAGGAAAAATGTGTACCTCTTCCTTGACAGCAAAGGCATCTCCCTTTCTTTTGTAAGTTCCAGATCCATGATGATCACCTATCTACCTGCACTTGAGTGCGTACTCTCCCTTGACCTCGACGCCTATCTTCTGGGCAATCCCTGATTTCGCCGCGTCAGCGATGAAAATCCTGCCCTGCCAGTTCGTTGAGAACTTGTTGTCCTTGCATATCGGGCACTCATTGCCCTCGACAAATATCTTGCATTTCTTGCAGCATTTCTTCTTGGCCATCTTGGTTACCTTCGTTGCCTATACAGCTATTTTCCTTTCTTCTTCTCAGGCTTATCGTCAGCCTCTTTCTTGCCCTTCTTGGGCTTCTCCCTGTCTTCCTCGATCCAGTCAAGCTTGCCGAGGAACTCCTGCCTCATGGTGAGGCCAAGCTTCGGGTTGTTGACCTCCCTGAACGAGACCGCGATTATCCTCGCCCTGCACCTGTCGCCGACTTTTAGTGTGCGTTTGGAGTCCTTGCCTGAAAGGACCTTCTCCTTGGAAAATGATACAAAATCATCCATCGCCTGAGAGACGTGGATCATGCCCTCGATAGGGCCAAGGTGTATGAATGCGCCGAAATCAGCGATGTCCCTTATCTTGCCGAGCACCACCTCATGCATCTCCGGCTTGAAAGTGAGCAGCTCAAAAGTGGTATCATAGTATGATGCGCCGTCCCCGGGTATTATTATCCCCTCTCGGATCTCATCGACCTTTGAGACATCGATGACAGTGCCCAGCTCCTTGGATATGAAGCCGTCATACTTCTTCTTGATCTGCTTGGTGACAGCATCTTCAGCAGTAAGGCCGAACAGCTCTGGAGAGACCCTTATATGGTCCTGAAGTTTTGTCCTGTAAAACATGCGGGATACCCCTTTATCGCGTTATTTCATCCAAAAACAAGCTCTACCCCTTCAAATGATGGAAAGCTTGTCAAATGAGCTTTAAATACTTTTTCTGTCTTAAAACAATCAATTGAACGCTTTTTCGCTTTAAAACGTCTTTTAAAGCCATATCTTGCGTCGCAACTATGAAATCAGCCGGTTTTGCCAGTTCTACAATCAGTTTATCAGTGTTTAAATTCTTTTCTGTTTTTAAAGAACGCACTTCCTTTGCCTTGAGCAGCTGCAGAGCAAGCCTTGCCGCCTGTTTATCGCGTCCAGAAGCGCTGTCTTTCAGCTTATCCAGCTCTTCCAATGTCCTGTCAACTATGCACAGCTCATAGGGCACTTCCATTATCTTCTGGATCTCAGAAAATATGTCTACCTTGAACTGTGCAGGGATGAGCAGGAAGTTGGTGTCGAGTATTATGTGCTTCATGATATCATCAATCATGTCACCGGGCGCAAGGATGTTTAAAAAGGTTGTGATGGTGCCTAAGACTGAGCATAAATTGAAACATTTTTTTATATTTTATATAAAAACACTTATATATTCTAAAATCATAGAAATATATGGGGGATATGTTTTTTGTTCTTTTATATATGCGGGTAATGGTGTGGAGCAGACATGGATTACAGAAAGATAATCGAGTTCGGGAAATCAAGCTACGTAGTATCACTGCCGAAATCATGGATGACTGAGAAGAAGCTCGGGAAAGGTGATGTGGTATATGTCGGCAGGGAGGGGGACAACCTGGTTCTGTACCCTGTGGAGAACAAAGAGGCTTTTGAACCTCTGCGCGTAACGATAGACGTGACAGATATGACGCGGGACGAGATACGCCTTCACCTAATATCAAAGTACATCAGGAACTTCAATGAGATAACTCTAGTTGCAGACAACATGCAGTCGAAGGCAAAGGACATCAGGGCGATAATCCATGACCTGATGGCATTGGAGGTCATTGAAGAGACCGCCAGCAAGATAGTCACAAAGGACTTCATCCACATGGAGGAGATATCCCCCATAGAGCTTGTGAAAAAGATGGATATGATAACCAGAGAGATGCTGCAGGACTCAAAGAACTCATTCAATGATGACAGGCACGCAAACATAGCGGATCGCGACTATGACGTGAACAGGCTCTCTTATCTTGTCTACAGGACTGTGAAGAACTACCAGAACAATCCTCTAGTGGCCAAGAAAAAAGGCCTGAAACACGACGACCTGATGTCTTTCTGGGTGGCTGCTGTCAAGATAGAAGGAATAGCTGATGACGCCAAAAGGCTTGCAAAGCTTATCCGAAGGCTTAAGTTCAAGAAGCAGGAGCAGGACCAGTTCTTCAAGCTATATTCTCTGGTGGAAAAATACTACATCGACAGCCTGACTGTCTTCTATGAAAAAGACAGCGAAAAGGCATTCAAGCTCATCCCCCAGAAGAAGAAGCTCATAAAGCAGTGCAGGGACTTCTACAGGCAGAACTGGAACCATGAATGGGTGCCAGTCATACTCGAAAAGCTGAAGTCGATAATCGCCAACAGCAAATCGCTTCTGACCTACGTCTGCGACAGGAATTGATATAAAAACTGATATAGGAGCGGCAGAATAATCCTACTTCTCCTTCTTGTCTTTCAATTCTTTCGACTTGGATACAACAATGCAGTTCTTCTCGGCGCTCACGAGCATCTCGTCATCCTTGCCCAATCCTGAGATCTCAGTGATTATCTCCGGCAGCACTATCCTGCCCCTGTTCAGCTGCACTTTGGTCACTATTGTCTTTGCAGAATCGCTGAGACCTGCAGCCTTCGCTATCTTTTCGCTCAGCTGGGCGTTCTCGCCATGGAACCTTTTAGTGGACTCGTATAGGTACTCGGCAATCTTCTCTGCGACGTTTATCCCTGTTGCTTCTGTTATGCCCTGCAGCCCAGGGCTCAGGTTCACCTCGATGACCATGGGCCCGTCCTTGCCTTTCAGGATGTCAACAGCACAGACCTCTGCGCCTATCTCTTTGGCAGTCTTGATGGCCAGCTCCTTGGACTTGTAGTCAAGCGTGACCTTCTGGCCTTTGCCGCCAGCGTGTATGTTAGCACGCTTCTCCCCTTCCACAGCCTGCCGCTCCATCGCAGCAGCGACCTTGTCACCTACAACTATCACCCTTATGTCTTTGCCCCCTGTCTCAACATACCTCTGGATTATGACCGGCTGGTTCAATGCCGAGAACGCGTCAAGGATGGATGCTGCAGAGAGATACGAGTCTGCAAACATGACCCCCTTGCCCTGGGTCCCGGATGGGAACTTCATGACAATAGGATAGCTTAGCTTCTCGAGGAGCTGCTTCGCACCGGCAGGGTTGGCTGATATATAAGTCTCAGGCATAGGGATATTGCCCCTCTGGAGCGCAAGATGGGTAAGCATCTTGTCATGCCCTATAGTGAACCCCTTGGGTTCTATAGGCGTGTACGCCTTCTCAAAAACCGAGCTCGCGACAGCATTGAGTATCTGTATGTAACGGAAAGAGCCCTTCACATAGACGCAGTCATAGTCCTTCATCTTCTTGCCGTTGTGGAGGACCACATGCTTCTTGCCGCCGAGATCCACCTCCAGCTCACGCAGGTCTATGTCATCGACAGACTCAAAATACTTCTGCATCGCTTCGAGTGTCCACTTCGAGCTTACACTTCCCAGACTTATCAGCGCAGCGTTCATCTTCTCATCTTCCTTTAGGTATCTCTTTCGCAGGGTCTATCAGGAACCCCCTCTTCAGTATGTTCTGGCCGATCAGGATGCTGTACTTCATCTCGGCCCTGTCAGCAATCGTGAACTCTGTCTTGAACTCCTTGTCAGCGAGGACCATCCTGGCCTCCACCATGGGGCGCAGGCTCTTGCCTGAAGCTGACTTTACAAGCTTCGCCTTCAGTATCGGCCCAAGGCTCAGCTCAGCCGCAAGCTTGACGTCGACGCTCGATTTCGTGGCGCCTGAATCTATCCTTGCGAGCACTTCCCTGCTCTTTCCTGTAGGCCCTGTGACCTTAACCGGCTCGACAAGACCTACCACCGTCTTCTCCTTATACTTAATAACTATGTTCCGTTTGTCGCCAAGTATGAACATCTTGTTTACCTCTCAATCGCTTAATGCGTCAACATATCAATTTCAAATGATTGTCAGATAATCTTCATCTCAATGCCTTCTTGAGCCCGTCATCTGCCTGCCTGGCCTGCTCTTCAGGAGACTGTTCCTGATCAGTGAACTTCATCGTCGGGAAAAGTATGACATCCCTGATGCTTTCAGAGTCTGTCAGAATCATTATCATCCTGTCCAGTCCGATGCCTATCCCTGCATTCGGCGGCAGCCCGTACTCAAGCGCCTGGACATAATCCTCATCCATGGGGTGAGCCTCCTCCGCACCGCCCCTGAGAAGCCTGGCCTGCTCTTCAAGAAGGGACCTCTGCAGTATAGGATCGGTGAGTTCGGAGTATATATTCCCGACTTCCCATCCGTTCACATAAGGCTCATCACGCTCGATCAGAGCAGGATTGTCCCTGTGCGGCTTGGCCAGAGGGCAGGACTCCTTCGGATGATCCATTATGTGCGTCGGCTGGACCAGCTTTTCCTCGCAAAGCGCCTCAAAAAGCAGCATTATTGCGAGACCCTTCGAGAACTCTCCATCATAGTCGATGCTGTAACCGCTGAGCAGGTCCTTTAGCTGCGTATCGTCAAGGCCGTCAACCTCAATCCCTGCCAGCTCTGCCAATGCCTGTGACATCGTCATCCTTTTCCAAGGCGCCTTCACATCGATCTCCTTGCCCTGATACTTTATCCTCGTCGTACCCAGCACATTCATCGCGACATGCTCCCACAGATCCTCAAAGAGCTTCATCGCATCATTGTAGTCGGCGTATGCCCACTGGATCTCCATCATCGTGAACTCAGGATTATGCGTCTTGTCAGAACCTTCATTCCTGAAACAGTAGCTCAGGTCATACACCTTCTCGAAGCCGCCGACAATCAGGCGTTTCAGGTGCAGTTCATACGCTATCCTGAGATACATGGTCATGTCCCAAGCATTGATCCTTGTCACGAAAGGCCTTGCGCTGCCTCCGCCGTATATCGGCTGCAGTATCGGCGTCTGCACTTCCATGAATCCCTTAGAGTCGAGGAACTCCCTCACAGCCTTAATGATCCTTGCGCGGGTCATGAACACTGCCTTGACCTCAGGATTCATGATGGTGTCAAGATACCTCTTCCTATAACGTATCTCCTTATCCTGAAGACCATGATACTTCTCAGGCAGAGGACGGAGGGATTTCGCGAGAAGGTCGAATCTCTTCACGTAGACTGAGGTCTCGCCGGTCTTTGTCTTGAAGACGGTCCCTTCAGCACCCATCATGTCTCCCATGTCCATCTTTTTCATCAGACCGTAAAGCTCCTCGCCAACATCATCCTTCCTGATGTAAAGCTGAATCTTTCCGCTCTGGTCCTGCAGGTGGAGGAAAGATGCCTTGCCCATATTCCTGAGCTGCATGACCCTGCCAGCAACGCTTACTTTTTCATCTGACTTCTCTTCAGGCTTCAGACAGTCATACTTCTTCAGGATGTCAGCTGCGTGATGAGACCTGCCGAAAGAATAAGGGTAAGGGTTTATTCCCATAACTTTCAATACATTAAGCTTGTCCACACGCTCCTTGATCAGCCTGTTCTCTTCCTCAATACCCATGATGATGACTATAGAAAGGGGCGTTTTATAAACATTTTGGTTGGTAAAGAAAGGGTTTAACAGGGTAATACACCAAGATGATACTATAAAAAGATGATTTGACGATAAAAATTAAAAATAAAAAGAAGATGAGGGATTCACTCAGAAGCCAGGAATGCCCACCAAGGTTTCTTTGCCTGGATCACTTCGCCGTTTTCAGCATCAATCTGCGCCCTGACCTGCATCTTCTTCCCGAAAAGACCCAGCAGCTTTGACTGTTTCTGAGCCTGCACTTCGTAAGCAGCACGGACCTGCTCGCCCTGACCGACTTCCTTCAGCTCGATGGAACAACCAGTCTCTGCGCTGCAGACCTTGAGCTGAAGCCGCTCTCTTGCTCTTTCAGATGCCGTGTCAGGCATGATCTTTATCTCAGCGTCCTTACCATTGGAAAGTTTAGCGTGTAACCTTGTCCTCTCCTGGACCTGCTCCTGCACAATTTCAAGAGACGAAGCCGCATCCGCACCGCCTACCATGAGATGCATCCTGTTCTGTTCTCCCTGCTGAACCTGGAGCTGCTCACCGTTCTCGTTCGTGTAATCTCCCGCACGCAGCTGCTGCCTTGCCTGTACCTGTTCTCTGGCCTGTGTCAGGACCTGCTGATCTTCACCCATGTTCTGGGTCTGAACTCCAGCTTCATTTGAAATGCCCTGTCCTGTACCCTGACCTGCCTCCCGCAGTTCAGGCTCAGCCAGCCCTGTCCCTGGCTCGTGTATGCCTTTCTGTGTTCCCGCCGCCAGTACAACTGTCGCAAACATCAGAATGAATATCAAAGTCGGAATGATTATCTTCTTCATCGGAACATACCTCCATAACTGTTGTTTTCTTCTGAAAATAAAGTATAAAAGATTAAAACATTTCATATCTCAAAGTTTAGCTCGGTGTCAAGGCTGTCCAAGCCGGATGTGAATTCCTCGTCAAGGTCATCTATGCTGCCCAGATCAGAGTCGACGTCGCTCACCGCAGCTGAAGTGGTGTCGGCGGCCTCTGCTGTGGCGGCTTCAGATGCGGGGCCTGTCTTTTGTGCCTGCTTTCCCGCGCAGCCAAGCGTCAAGAGCAGAACCAGGACCAAAAAAAATGCGATAGCTTTTTTCATGATTGATTCCTCCACGTTACAGTAATATGCTTTCTTTTTTATAAATGTTTGCTGTTTCAAGCAGCCGTTGCTAAATCAAGAAAATAAAAATAAAAAAACCTGTTCAGCTGAGACTTGCTCTTCTTGGCTCTCTTCAGTCTCTTCAGACCCTTCAGTAGTTTCATTGGCTCCACTTTACTCATCTTCTGCTTCAGTCTCCTGAGAATTTTCCGAGTCTTCAGTTTCTTCTTCTGCAACATCCACGCTGCCGTCGTTAAGCCGCTTTATCTCATTTACAACATCCCTGAGCAGGTCCCTTGCGTCCTTAAGTGCTGTTTTTGCCTCTGCGAGGAGCGCATGGACCTCCTTGGCAGCCTCATCTACCTCACCAGGAGTGTTTGCCGCGGACCATATGCGTCTTGCCTGATTGTACTTGTCAGCAGCGGTGTCCAACTTGGCGCTGAACTCGCTGAGCTTTGCATCAAGGACGGATACATCAGCCCCTCTCTCACTGAGCTTGTCCTTTGCGTTGTAAAGCCTCTTTTCTAGCTGCTCTGTCTTCAACACTATGTTGCCGAGCCTTGCGTTGACAATCCTTCCGGCGTGCTTCTTGAGCGCGACCTTGGAGCTCTGCCATGCTTCCCTTATCGTCCTGGCAGCCTCGTTGATTTCCTCATTCGAAGAGCTTTCGTCAAGGTTCTCGATGACCGCCTTCGCGGCCTCAACCTCAGCAGTCTTCGCATCAAGGTCAGCGGCTATCTCAGCGATCTCCTCTTCAGAAAGGTCCTCTGAAGCCTCGACATTTGCCTTGACCCTCTCGATCTCCTTGAGAACGAGGTCTGCTGCGTTCAGGAGGTGCGGCTGGGCCTGCTTCCTTATCTGCTCCCTCTTCTGCTGGCAATCGTCTGACTCAGAATCCTGGCAGTCCTTGTACTGCTCCCTTGCGCGGTTGAACTTCTCCTTCTGGTCAATATAATTTTCCCTGACCCTCAGGAAATTGTCCTTGGCCTTCTGATACCTTTCTTTTGCAAGATTAAGCATCTCTTCCGTCATCACCCTCTTTGCAAGCAGGGGCATGTCTCGGATCCTTTCTCTGACAGCAGCCCTGATCTCCTGCCTGACCTCAACGCGGGGAGTGTCATTCTCCCCACCTTCCCGGACTATCTCTCTGACTTCCTGCCTTATGCGGAGCGGTTCGGATTCCTGTGCGCTTACAATGACAGGCGTTGTATCTTCTTCAGCCTGTACGCCCTCTTGAGCACGAACTCTTTCAGCATCTTCTGCGAAAGCCATGGGAACCATGCTCAGCAAGAAGACGGCCATGACAAACAATACGCTAAATCTTTTCCACATCTTGGTTACCCCCATATCCTGTCAGGTTTTTTGGATTGTGTTGTTTTGTATCTTTTTTGTGCTGTTCAGGCTTTGGTTCAGGCTTTGGCAAAACAAAAAAAAGACCCCGCCCGATGCGAGGCATGCGATAATGTCAGGCGGGAATCCTGAAACAACACCCAGACTAATATGCTTAAGTTGTTTAAAAAGATACTTTTCCAGAAAACGCTTTACAAGGCTTTTTACCAGGCTTGAAACTTTACAAACCTTTATGCTTCTTTAATATTTGTTTTCGACAAATTTATCGCCTCTTTTTTGCTGAATAATCCGTATTTGGGATTAAAAACTTTGCGATATTTTTTTATATACCAATCATTTACATCATGATCATGAGGCTCTCAAGGTTGATAATAGCACTGGTCATGTTGCTTGTACTGACAGATGCGGCCATCGCTGCCACGCTTTACGGCAAGATATATGACATAAAGCTGAAAGAGCTGAATGATGTCATTGTTGAGGTGGATTCAGAGCCGCATCAGAGGCATGTATCGAAAGATGGTTCTTATTCTTTCGAGCTCAATCCTGGAGAGTACAACCTAACAGCAACATACCATCCGGATGACTTCACAACATATTCTGTGGCTGAGCAGATATACATAAATGAGGAAGGCGATTATGTCTACGACCTATTCCTCTTTCAGGGCTTTGACCGTGATGCAGAGGACCTGCTCGCAGAAGAGGATATCTTTGATGTGGAAGAGAAATTCATTGATGATAACGGCAAGATATCCGGATTGACTGTTGCGATAATGGCGGTCGTGGCAATCATAGTCCTGCTTTTCGTATACTATCTGTTCGGGCGCATCAAGGACAGGCATGAGAGAGAGGAGATTGAGGAAGCTGAGAAGGTCGAGAAAGAGGCGAGAGCTCTGCTGAGAAAGGAGATGGAAGAAGCAGGCGTGAGCAGCAGGGGTAAAGAGACAAAACCTGTGAAGGGACAGAAACATGAAGAGCTGGACGACGCCGACCTCCTGAAAGTCATAGAGATAATCAAGAAAGACGGAGGCAGGACCACTCAGAAAGAGCTCCGCAGGCAGATACCCCTCAGCGAAGCCAAGATAAGCCTGATGATATCAGAGCTTGAGCACAAGAAGCTGGTCCAGAAGGTCAAGAAAGGCAGGGGAAACATAATAATACTCAAGAAAAAATAATCATCTCCATAATCATCTTCTCATCCTGTTGATCCTGCAGAGATAAGCAAAAGCCCCGACAATGCCGAACAGGCATATGAACATAAGCCAGAGCACAAACACAACACCTGCAATCATCCACAGAACAGCGATGATGTTCATCTTCCACCCCCAAGCAATATCATCCGTCAAATAAAAATAATAAAAAAATAAAAATTAGGCAATCAGTTCTTGCCTTTGCTCTTCTCAGGCTTTTCAGCTTTTTCAGGCTTGCCTTTGGTGTCCTCGGCAGCGCCCTCACCAGCTTCCCCTCCCTCTTCAGACTCGCCGGCAGATGCCTTGTTCTTCTGGCCCTGGTTGGTCTTCATGAGGTCTGTGTGCTGGACAGTGACAATCTTTCCGTGTCCGCTCTCCCTTTCCTCGACAAGTTTGACCTTCACCCTGACCCTGTTCTTCTTGGCCTGGACAGTCGCCTGGACCTTGGCTGTGGAGTCATTGAAGCCCATCAGCATCTCGTTCAGCTGCGCCTGGTACTCCTCGCTCAGCTGTCCCTTGACAGATACGCTGATATGTTCACCAAGAGCCGCGACCTCTTCCTCATGCCCAGCCAGAGCGCTTTCTATCTCCTCTACAGCGGCGAGCTCCTCTTCAGCGTCGCTGTCAGAGAGCTCATCTATTGTCTCTGACACTTCAGTAAGTATCTCGTCGTGTGCCTCCTGTGCCTCTGCAGCAGCTTCTACATTGTTCTCTGAAAGCATCACCTTGACCTCGGAAAGCCTCTCCTTGGCGATCTCTATCTCTTTAAGCGCCTCTTCTGACTCATCAAATGTCAGAAGCAGGTCAAGCTGCTCGATAGCCTTGTCCAGCTGCCACCTGAAACCGCTGTCAGGCGTGACGCCTGCTGTCTCTGTCTCCTCCTCGGTGACCTCTAACAGAGGCTCTTCAATGGCTGCCTCCTCTGCAGGAACTTCCTCAGCCGCTTCCTCTTCAATTTCAGCAGCCTCTTCTGCCGGCGCTTCCTCTGCCGGTGCCTCCTCAGCAGGCAGCTCTTCGACAGGGGTCTCTTCCAATTCCTCGACCGGCACTTCTTCAGTGTCTTCAGCGACGGCTGCAAAAGCCATTATGCTGAATACCATCACAAGCGCCAGCAAAACGCTCAAAGTTTTCTTCATATCAATCCCTCCTTGGTCTTGTATCAAAATCAGAGCTTCACTTATGCTCTTTTCTCATCATGGAGCCGACAAAAGCAGCTCCCACAGTAACAATTATCAGAAGCGGCAGAAGGAATCCCTTCATGGCCTTGAAGTCGAATGTCGTGTCCTCGACATTGCTTATGTTGTCTGCCATGACGACCGCGAAAGTCGAGAGGCCGTTGCCGCTTTCGCCTTCGAACACGAGCAACCCTTCATCGTCAACGCCGGTGAACTCTGTCGGCAGGATCTCTGTGTAACCCTCATCATACCTTAATATCCTGATGTTGTTTATGTTGCCTTCACCGACCCACTCTGGCTCGACCTTGAACGTCACCCTGGCCTCTGCGACCTCTGCTCCGTTCTTCAGGCCTGCCTTGTCGACCTTCATCACACCGCCACGGTTGCTGATCCTGAGCCGGTTCTTTTTTGCGAGCTCGTCGAACTTAGCAGCGACATCCTCCTCAAGATCGTTGTTTGTAGTTATCTCCAGCGAAGAATCCTCATTCATGTAGTTAAGGCTGACATCGACATTGGCCTTTATCCTGTGCCTGTTCCCTTCGGAGTCAGCGACCTCGACTTGTTTCTCTTTCGACACGAGGCGCAGAGACTTGATGCTCCTCAGTGAAGCCTGGCCCTTCTCAATCCTGTTCTCCTCAGAATCTGAAAGGTCAATATCCGCGATTATCTCAGCTACCTCTTCCCCAGACAGGTCCTTCAGCTTTATGCGCGCCTGCTCCTTGACTTCCAGGCCGTAAGGCACACGGAGCTGCATCTTTCCGTTGGACTTCTCCATCTTCACGCTGCCAGCGCCTTCCGCAGCAGCTGTTTCTGTTCCTGTGGCCAAAAGTCCGCCCATCTTTATATTATGCCGCAGCTTCTCAGAATTCTTGCTGCTGACTATCCTGACTTCCTTGAAGACGCTGCTTCCTGAAGAGACATTGAACTCTGTGGCGCTCAATTGCGCAGAAGTCCCCAGCTGCTTCGCCTTTCCTTTAGCAGAATCATTGTATTGCGTGTACTGCTGGTCTCTTGCCTGCTTCGCCAATATAGGTACCGCAAGCACAGCAGTGATGAGCAGAATGACCAAAAACGTGAACATCTTATTCTTCATATTCTACCACCCTTTCCTTCCTTAGATTCTTTGAGTGCTTTTCTTTGGATGCTCTTGATGATAATGGCCACAACACCCCTGCGGTGCTGTGGCGTGTATATGCGAGGCATACCTAACACAATATGCAGGATATTATATGACGGGTGAATACTTATTTATTACCTGCAGAACAGAAACTTAGAATGGTTCAAAAAACCCATATCCTTGCTGTAATAGTTCCTTATTGTTCATCATTCATCCTTTCAGGAAAACAAGGTTTTTTTTGCCTCTTTTTTCCTTATGGATGATTTTTCTTACTTCCATCTCTTTAAGGAGGCCAGATAGCTTAGCTTTAGAGAATCCTGTGGCAATCCTCAGCGTCCCCTGCTCACAACAACCTTCCTTGAGCCTTATCACATTGATTATCTGCTGCTCATCTTCTTTCAGATGCCTGTCTATATCTTCTGATTCAGGCGCTTTCGGGCCCCTGACCTCTCTGACCTCAATCCTCGCCCTCGCCTTCCTCTTTCCATTAGAGCGGTAGGCAAGATACAAAACAGCGGCCAGCACAACCAGGACGCCGAGCACCATGAGAATCGGGGGTATCCAGTAACTTGCGGGTTTTCTATACTTGATATACAAGGCAATATCATCATCCTTCTTCACATCATTGAAGACCCAGACGACTGTGATGACCTGCCCGTCTGTCTCAAGCCTCTTCGGCTGAGGATAGACAGCGGACCCTGAGACCTGGCTGTTTCCCATAGGCCTATCAAGGACAGCTTTCTCTGGCAGCGAGACCTTTATGCGCAGCTCTTCGGTATTGAAAGGCGCGTTGATTGCTGCTATGAAGCTGTCCCCTTCCAGAAGCTCGTCGGTGATGTAAGAATATTTCACATACCTGCTGTTTTTCAGGAAGAACATCAGATTGTTTGATTCCAGTATCGCGGGATACTCAAACTTGTCTATGCTGTTCGTGATATCCCTTGCATCATAAGGCAGGCTTACAGAGAAATTAATCGTCTCTTTAGAGGTGAAGAGCATCTCAGACTCCACAAGCACCTTGCCGTAAGCGATGTACATATTGATGTAATTCTTTGCGAGAGCCTTTCCTGTCTCGTTTGAGGGCTCTGCCTCCTGCGCAAAGGCTGTCTGAGAGAATGCGACAACAGCTAATGCCAATATACAGAAAAAACCTAAAATCCTGGTTGGATACAACACCTTATTCCTCCAACCTCCAAGTCCCCCTCTTCTCTGTGAGTATTTGCACCTTTAAATATTTTTCCGGGAATATTTATAAATGGTGTTCACGGCCCAAAACACATGATACAGCTGGAAGGAGACAATCTCGAGGGCGGAGGGCAGCTGGTCCGCAATGCGCTGGCGCTGTCTGCTATCACAGGCAAGCCGTTCGAGGTCAGCAACATACGCAAAGGAAGGAATGTCCCTGGGCTCAAGGCACAGCACATCCACTGTGTCGAGGCACTGAAAAAGCTCTGCAATGCAAAAGCAGAGGGGGTGGAGCCTGGTTCTGCATGGCTCAGGTTCGAGCCAGGCCAGATAGAGCCCAAGACAGTCCTGGTTGATATCGGAACTGCAGGGTCAGTCAGTTTACTGCTTCAGTCATTGCTCCTGCCGTCAATACTTGCGGGCGGGAAGGTCAGGCTCAAGATACGCGGGGGAACATCAGGTAAGTGGGCGATGCCATTTGATTTCTTCAACGAATTGTTTGTCCCGCAACTTAAGAGATACGCAGACATCGACTGCAAGCTCGTCCGGCGCGGATATTACCCTAAAGGCGGAGGGGAGATAGAACTCAAGATAAGAGGAAGACACACCTTTCAAGAGCTGGAATCTGCGCCCAAAATAGATCTGGTCAGGCAGGGACACCTCATGCAGATCAAAGGGGTGAGCCATGCATCATCAGACCTGGAGAAAGCGCAGGTCGCAGAGAGACAGGCAAGAGCAGCAAAGCAGGCCTTGAGCAGGCTCAATGCGCCGATACAGATATCATCGCAGTACTCTGAGACCATCAGCACAGGGTCAGGCATAACCCTGTGGGCGATATTCTCGCTCCAGGAGGATGATGTCGACGTCAACAATCCTATACGGCTGGGGGCGGATGCGCTTGGAGAGCCCGGAAAGCGGGCCGAGATGGTCGGTGAGGA
Source organism: Candidatus Woesearchaeota archaeon (assembly GCA_016929255.1). Taxonomy (GTDB): domain Archaea; phylum Nanobdellota; class Nanobdellia; order Woesearchaeales; family UBA11576; genus JABMQF01. The sequence continues at coordinate 3,666 of JAFGJH010000060.1, read as the reverse complement.
GGCAGCGAAGAGGCTTCTGCGCGAGATAGGGAGCGGCGCAGCAGTGGACTCATACCTTGCGGACAGCCTTATACCTTTCATAGCAGTATTCGGAGGCAGGTTCAGGACATCAGAGATAACAGGGCACACAAAGACAGGAGCATATGTCGTCGAGAAATTCCTCGGCAGATGCCTTGAGATCGATGATGAAAACAGAATGATCAGAAAGATACAGACTGAATGATCCGTTTGTATTTCCATTACTGACAATCAATTATTCTCTTCAGGGACTCCTGGTGCAGCCTCTTCTTTCGCCGGCTGCTTAGGCTTCGGTTCAGCCGCAGGCTTTTCCTTCCTCTTCTGCTCCGGTGCCTTACGCGCTTCGCCCCTATCTTCCCAGCCTCTCGCGGGCTTCTGCCTCCTCTTCCTGCCTTCCCTCTCTGTCGACTCCTCTTTCGCCTGGAACGCAAGAAGATCCTCTGTGGTGAGCTTCAGGCCCTTCTTTATCTTCTCCTCGACAGACCGTTTCTGCTCGACGATCTTCATCTCCTCTTCCTTCCTCACCTTCTTCTTCTCTGCAAAATCGATGCCTTCTATCTTCCCCCTAAGATCGTTGATCTCATCGATCTTCGCCCTGACCAGGTCGTTCTGTTCGTTGTACTTGTTCTTCCACTCGACAAAGTTCTTGAGCGCCTCCTCTTCCTTCGCCCTCAGGTCCTTTATCTCCTTGGATGACTCAATCAGCTCCTCATGGAACTGCTGGCTCGCCTCTGCCTTTGTCTGGACCTTGCGGTGGCTCTCATCAGCCTTCTTCCTTATCTTGTCAAGATCCTTCCTGAGCAGGTGTATCTTCTCGAAGACATCGCTGACCTCCTTCGCCTGGTCAAGGAGCTTCTTCTTCTCGGCGATCATCTTCATCACCTTCTGCTCGACGCTGAAAGGCAGGGCCTCTGTCTCGATGCTGAGCTCGAGCTTCTCAATCTCCTGCTGTATCCTCGAAGGGTCGACATGGATGCCGAACTTACGGGTTATCTCCTGCTTCTCCTTCTGGAGCCTCTGCATCTCGTCAAACTTGTCCTTGAGCAGCGTGTTGAGCTCCTGCCTCCTCTGCTTGGAGTCCTTCACCTGCTTGGTGAACGTGTTCCTCTTGCCCTTGGCTTCACGTATGGCCCTGACGACCTCAGAAAGATCCTGTGTGGCCTTACATTTCTTCTCGAACCAGGCCTCTTTTTGAGAATGCAGCTCATTGAGATTAGACTTCAGAGTGTCAAGCTCTTTCCTCTTGACCTCTATTTCAGCAACTGTCCTCTTCCGTTCTTCCTCATTCATATGGATCCCGTTGTTCAACAATGAAAAAAGTGCTTAAGAGCACATGAAACCGGCCTGAAAATATAAAATAAAAAAATAAATCAGCCGAACAAAGCACCCAGACCTGCGGCTGCCTGCTCTTCGCTCTTCTTCTCCTCTTCCTTGCTCTTCTCTTCCTTCTTGGACTCTCCGCCTGCATGACCGCCTGCTGGTGCAGCAGCCACCGGAGCGGCAACGACTGCAGCCTTCTCGATAGCCTCATCGATGTTAACACCCTCAAGGGCAGCGACAAGCGCCTTCACCCTGGCGTCATCGACCTTCACATGAGCAGCCTCGAGGACCTTCTTTACAGAAGCCTCGTCCACTTTCTGACCTGCTTTGTGCAGCAACATCGCAGCATAGACATATTCCATTTTGGTTCCCTCCGTGTATTATGATTTGCCTGTTCTTTCAAACTTCTTTTCAGCCCGGCACAAGATTCTTCAGGCCGAGCATCTGGTTGTGAGCCTTTGCCAGAAGCAGAGGCATCACAGCATCAGCGTAAATGTCCTGGGAAACGGCCAAAGCCTTCGCGTCACTGAACGCCTTGACAATCATCAATGTCGTGGTCTCCTTGGTGAGGATTCCAGCCTCGACAGCGAGGTTAATCGCCCACCTGTGTGCCTTGGTGACATTGTTGATGTATTCTGTCTCATCGACAGACAGTATATCCTTGGTGAATATGTGGCCGCCCTCATACGTCGCTGTGAGGTCAAGCCCTATCTCCATCGGCTCTATACCAAGCCTCGTGAGGATGCTCGCGAGCTCAGGCTTTATCACAGCGCCTTCCTTTGCGACCAGCGAATCCTTCTTGATGGCAACCTTCCCGCCCTCTATTCCCGCGGCGATGCCTGCCTGGCCGAGCTGTCCGATGATGGGTCCGGGAGCGAATCCTGTAGGGCCTGCCGGGACTATGATATCATTGGGCGCCTTCTGGCCTGCCTTGATAGGAGCCTTTGACTTGCTCTTCTTCAGAGTCTTGAAGAGAGAGAAAGGATTATCCTTCGTGAATATCAACGCAGGCATACCGTTCATGTAATGTATGAGCTTCTCGATGCCAGGCTTATCCTTGGAAGCCTGCTCAATGGCTATCTTCATGAGCCTTCTTTTGCTCATCTTAAGCACGACCTTACCCCTGAGCCTGGCCCTCATGTTCTGAAGCTGCTTAGTCGGGAGGTTTTCCATGTTAACCGTGCCGATTATAGGGTACTCTTTAGCGAGCCTGATGAACTCAGCGACAACCTTCTTCTTCGCTTCAGGGAGGTGGACAGTCTTCACCATCTCACTTCACCTCGACAGGCTTGCCCATTGTGAGCTTGAGCAGCATGCTCTTGATATTGTTCTGCTCAGAAGGCAGCTTATGTAACAAAGAATTGTACACTGTAAGTATGTTATCTATGACCTCATCTTCGTTCTGATCCTCAATGCCTACAGAGCACTTGACGACTGGCTGGGTCTTAGCCTTTATGACAGCGGTCTTCTGCAGCCGTTCATACAGCGGCTGAAGGGCTGCTTTCGGAGGGACTACACAGCCTGCCTTGGGGTTAGGCATCTTGCCCCTGGTGCCCAGTATCTTACCGAACACCTGGGCCACTTTTGGCATTACATTTGCCTGGGCTATGAAAAAAGCATGCTCCTGAGCAAGCTTCTTGGCGACCTTCTTGTCCTTCTGGTATTTCTCAAAATCATCGACAGATATAGTGGTGTCACAAACCTTCTCTGCCTCTTCCTTTAGCTCAGGGCCAACAAAAGCGCAGATCTTGATAGGTTTTCCCTTCGAATAATGAAGATTAGCATAGACCTCTACATGGTTCTCAGGCTTCTTTAAATCCAACCCTTTGAGATTTATGATGAAATCTAACGTCTGCTTGAAATTACGCTTCTTAGAACTCTCCTTAACCTTCTTAAGAGCTTCTTTGACGCTATCTTTGTCCATTAAGACCATCTCCACCCTCCTACGAGCCCAAAACGGCTGTAGTCTGCGGGATCACTATGGTTAAATCAACATTTATGGGTGAAGAGGGGGTATATAAAGGTTATGGGTGAATGGGTTGGGTGGCTTGTTCATAAGTATGGTCAGGCGAGTGCATTGTTGGTGGCAGCTGCCGCGCGGCTATACTGCCGTGGGTTGCTATTCGAGACCTCTTTCGCTGGTTGCTGCGCAAACACTGATGAACAAACTTCAAGCGCAACCATATCCGTAATGCTTGCCTGAGGACACGCAAGTCGCGGCGGCAGCTGCCGCGCGGCTACTGGTGCTTTGCCTGCAGAGACATAAATATCTTACTGCAGAAGGCTCACGCCTGAGCGCGTATTGCTGGAGATGAAGCAGGTTTCTGC
>JAFGJH010000059.1 GCA_016929255.1 Candidatus Woesearchaeota archaeon | reverse complement strand
GCGGACTTCTTAACCATAGAATACCATAAAAAGAGCTTCCTTTATAAGAGTTTTACCCCACAGCAAGCTGTGGGGAATTCTCTAGTTTAAATTATCTCCCTGAATATCCCCTTAACTTTCCTCTTAAGCTCGGGCAGCGTCGAGTCATTCACTATCATGTAATCTGCCATCTTCATGCACCTTGCGACTTCCTGCCCTCCTCTGCCGCTGAGCTCCCAGTCGTCTATCCTCTTGAACTCCCCGAATGTCCGGGGGTCTCCGTGCCTCGCCCTTTTCTTGAGTCTTTTCCATCTCAGCTCCTGCGGGGCGTCCACTCCGATCAGGATGAACCGCATGTCTGGTTTCTCGAGCTCGTGCTCCCTGAACATGAAGAGCTCATCGAAGTCCCTCATCCCCTCCACGACAAACCTGTGCGAGCCTCTTTTCATGTCGTCGTGTATGTGCGCAAGCACGCGCGACGCCAGGATTGAATGCCTGGGGCTTTCTCTGCGCAGGTCATGGCCGAGCTTGCTTAGGCTCAGCCTGTTGATTTCTATGCCTCTTTCCTTGGCGACCTGCCTTATCTCTGCTGAGAATGAGTGGTGCACAAAGCCGAGCTTCTTGAACTCATCGACTACCCTCCCTTTCCCCGCACAGATAGGTCCTGTGACTCCGACTATCATTTTAAACGCAGAAAGAGATGTTTTCATTTATAAATATTTACAGGGATTGGGGATCTTCACTGGTTCTTGTACTGCTCTACGGTGTTGTCCAGGACCTCAACCTTGATTTTCGCCTGCCTGAAAAGCTCCATGCTTTCCTTGTCTGCGTGGTATCTCTTCTGGCACACAACCCTGACTATCCCTGCGTTGATTATCATCTTTGCGCAGGTGTAGCATGGAGCGAGCCTGCAGTACAGAGTCGACTTGTCTATCGAGACGCCGTTCCTTGCTGCAAGCGCGACCGCGTTGACTTCCGCGTGGTTTGTCCTCATGCAGTGCTGCGAGACGCTTCCGTCCTCGTGTATTATTTTCTTCATCAGGTGGCCGACGTCGTCGCAGTGCGCTATGCCCATAGGTGAACCGACATAACCAGTCGACAGTATTCTCTTGTCCCTGACCAGCACGACTGCTGTCCTTCCCCTGTCGCAGGTCGCCCTTTTCGCCACTGCGTCGACTATGCCCATGAAGTACTCGTCCCAGCTCGGCCTGATATATTCAGGCATCTTCTCGGTCTTCTTTATCAGGTCTGCGAGGAGCTTGTCGACTTTTGCATGCAGCTGCTTCACTGTTCCGTCATTCATGACGACATATTGCGACATCTTGGCGGTATTTGTCAGCTGCTGTCCCGGCCCGCTCTCCTGGCTCTCTAACTTCTCCTTTTTCTTGAGCTCTGCAATGGTGGTTGGGTCATTCTCCCTCTTCCTGGCCTTGATCCTCTCAAAGCGTGTCTTGATGGGGGCTCTTACATCGACAAGGAAGAAATGCCCGTGCTTCATCAGCGCTTTTGCCTCGGCAGGATGCCTTATCGAGCTTATTACGAAATCCCCTCCTTTTTCCTTCATCTTCAGAAGCGCTCTTTCCCCCAGCACACCGTGTCCGTGTTCCTGCCTGAGTTCGTTTGCAACTTTTATGAGGCTATCTCTCGTCACCTCTATACCTCTTCTACCCAGCTCTTCCCTTATGATGTCAGAAAGCGAGAAATGGACAAAGCCTCTTTTTGCAAGGTGCTCTGCGACAGAATCCTTCCCGGAGCAGTACATTCCTGTCAAGCCTATTATCATATCTGACCTCCCCGTGAGAGACACGACCGTTGTTTTATTTATTTGTTGTGTTGTCAAGGGCTGGAGACAAAAGGTTTGTTTTAAATCTGTTTTAAAAGAGCAGCATGGAAAAGTATAAATATGCACGTCCTGAATTTTTTTCCGGGATGATGAGGCATCTGAAAGACAAGGATCCTGAAATATTCTCGGTCGTCAGGAATGAGCTTGTCCGCCAGCAGAAGGGCGTCGAGCTCATCGCTTCTGAGAACTACGTCTCGCGTGCCGTGATGCAGGCTATGGGGTCTGTGCTCACGAACAAGTACAGCGAGGGCTATCCTGGCAGGCGCTATTACGGCGGGAACGAGCACGTGGACGTCTCTGAGCAGCTGGCCATCGACCGCGCGAAAAAGATTTTCGGCGCTGAGCACGCGAATGTACAGCCTCACTCAGGCAGCCAGGCGAACATGGAGGCATACTTCGCGCTCCTCAATCTCGGAGACAAGATACTCGGCATGGATCTCGCCCATGGGGGCCACCTGACACACGGCAGCGGTGTGAATTTCTCAGGCAGGTTCTACAGTTTCGTGAGCTATGGCGTGGACAAGGAGACGATGCGCCTTGACATGGACGCTGTCAGGAAGATCGCGGTCCGTGAGAGGCCCAAGCTCCTGCTTTCCGGTTTCAGCGCATACCCTAGGAAGCTTGACTTCAAGGCATTCAGGGAGATCGCCGACGAGATAGGCGCATATCATATGGCAGACATCGCGCACATCGCAGGCATCGTCGGTGCAGGCCTGCACCAGAATCCAGCCCCTTATTGCGATGTCGTCACGACCACGACGCACAAGACCCTGAGGGGCCCGAGAGGCGCTCTCATACTCTCGAAGATTGATGACCGGCTGAGGCCTGATGACAAGAAGAATCTTGCGCGCAAGATCGACAGCGCGGTCTTCCCGGGCATGCAGGGCGGCCCGCTGGACCACGTGATTGCTGCGAAGGCAGTGGCATTCGGAGAGGCGCTCCAGCCGGGTTTTGAGTTTTATCAGCGCCAGGTGCTGAAGAATGCTAAGGTGCTTGCCGAGACCTTGATGGACTGCGGCATAAGCCTTGTCTCCGGCGGCACTGACAACCACCTGATGCTCATCGACCTCACTAAGACCGGCCTCGGCGGCAAGGAGGTCGAGAAGGCGCTTGATGAGGCGTTCATCTTCACCAACAAGAACATGATACCTTTTGACCAGCGCAGCCCTTTCGACCCGTCAGGGATACGTCTCGGCACTCCTGCCCTGACTACCCGCGGCATGAAGGAGGGCGAGATGCGCATGATAGGCCTGTTCATCTCGCAGGTGATCAAGAAGCCTGGCGATGGGTATCTCAAGTCGAAGGTAAGGGCAGAGGTGCTGGATCTGTGCAGGAAGTTCCCTATCTATGATGGTCTGATACAATGAAGATAGTGGCTATATGCGGCAGCCCAAGGAAGGGAAACACGGAGCAGATGCTGAATTGGGTGCTGGACGCGTGCAGGGCAGGCGGCGGTGATGTCGAGCTGATCAGGTTAGGGGAGATTGATATCAAGCCATGCGAAGGCTGCTGCCGTACCTGTTATGGCACCGGCTTCCCGTGCGTCATTGAAGACGGGATGGAAGTGCTGCTGTCGAAGATGCTTGAGGCGGATGCTATTCTTCTGGGCAGCCCGAATTACTTCACCAACATCTCAGGCCAGCTGAAGGTTTTCATGGACAGGACAAATCCGCTCTGCAAGCCTCCGCTGCTGAAGGATAAGCCTGCTGGCTTTGTATGCGTCGGTGCGAGGCCTGCAGAGGAGACTGGATTTCTCGTGAAGATATTTGATGAGTACTGCAGGGAGATGAAGATTGTGTCTCTTGGTTCGGTCGTCGCCAGAGCCACGGATCCGGGAGAATTGGAAAAGAAGGAAGACGTGAAGCTTGCATGCGCCGACCTAGGTAACCGCATCCTCGGCAGCCTCGGGCATTAGCGCGGTCTTTATGTCTCCTGCAAGGAATATCGAGCCGCACACTAGTATAAGGTCTTTCTCGCCTGCAAGTGATTTGGCGTGCTGGAGCGCTTTGATGGGCTCCCTCATCTTTGTGCATTCTATGTCATCAGGGATTTCGTCTATGGACAGCCTCCTGGCGACACTTGTCTGGGTGAATATGAGCTCATGGTGTTCCGGCAGCAGGCTGAGCATCTCAGTATAGTCCTTGTTCTTGCTGACCGCAAAGATTATGAACAGCCTGCCGTACTTCAGCGTCTTGACATATCCTCTCAACGCAGCTATCCCTCCGGGGTTGTGCGCGCAGTCGAGCAGGACGTTATTCTCGATGAACTCTGCCCTTCCAGGCCACTTTACCCTGCGCAGGGATTGCTTCACGCTCTCTTCATCTATCCTAAGCTCCTTGGCTGCCTGTACAGCTATGCCTGCGTTCTCTTTCTGGAATCTGCCTTTGAGCGACAGCTCATAGTCTGTGTCATCTGCTATGACAAGCCTCGCGTTCCTCTCTGCTGCCACCCGACTTATCAGCCCCATCAGCCCGCTGTTGGCATGCGTCACGACTACGGGCTGACCCTTCTTTATCATGCCGCACTTGTCCTCTGCTATCTTTTCGACGCTGTCACCAAGGACAGATGTGTGATCCGGCGATATGTTGGTTATGAGTGTCATCATCCCTGTGTCAAAGTTCGTGGCGTCGTACATGCCTCCTAGTCCTGCCTCGAATATTGCGTACTCCGCTTTCTTATGGACGAAATGAAGGACTGCCATGAGCGTGACGAGCTCGAAGAAAGTAAGTTCCACAAGTTTGGATTTCGCCTCGAGGAACACATCCCTGAAATCCTGCTTGGTTATCATCTGGCCGTCCACCTGTATCCTTTCCCTGACATCGACAAGGTGCGGTGATGTGAACATCCCTGTCCTGTGCCCTGAGTCACGGAGTATCTGGGACATCATCGCAGCCACTGACCCTTTGCCGTTGGTCCCGACGATGTTTATTATCTTCAGCTTCCTTTCAGGATTGCCGAATAGTTGCAGGGCTGACTTTATCCTGTCTATGCCCAGCTTCATGCCTGAGAATTCCATGCTGTTCATGTAATTGACTATGCTGTCGTATGTTACTGTGTTCATGGCAAAAAAAGTAAAGCAGGGCTTATTTAAATTTATCTGGGAAATTTATGCAGGTATTGTGCTGGATATTTCCTTTCTTTATCTGGCCATTGAAATGGTCTATCTCCATCCGGACCGCCTCAGGCAGCCTTCCCAGGTCATAATACGAATCGTCGAAAGGCACCAGGCCATGGAATACTGGCATGAGCTCAAGCAGCTTCTGTATCTCCTGCTGAGCTATTGACCTGTACGAGTCTATGCCTGCTGGCTGTGTCCTCAGCCCTGCCTCATAGAAGCATTGCACAGGGTCTTTTGTGGCAACATGTCTCAGGACATTCGCCATCACCGGCACGTATTCTGCTGCTGCGTGCATCCCTTCCTTCTTGAGCAGGTCATATATTTCCTTCACATCGTGCATGATTGCGACGAACTCTGCTTTCATGCCTATCTCTTCTATCTCCTTGGGCATGTTGTATCCTATGACTGAATACCTGTTGACCTGCTGCCTGTCCCCTCTCTGCCGGTGTAGGTCCCTGTACGCTCCTATGTCATATACCCTTTCAAAGACCACAGCAGCTATCTCAGGGGACTTGTTGAATATGTCGTGCCTGGTTTTTCCTTCCGCGACTGCACGTGCTATCTCGCGTTTCTCCTCGAACCTCAGCTTCTGCACAGCGCTCTTCAGCTCTTCTATGCTTGCCTTGCCGTCTCCGCCGTTCAGGAGTATGCTCGCGAGGACCAGGTTCTGCAGGTCGGCTGGCGCATGGACCAGTGTCGAGACGCAGTCGTAATGCTGATACCTGAAGTCTTTGCCGGCTCCTTCTGCCTCTACGAATTTCCTGTGCAGCGCGCGCAGTGCGGGCGGTATGTTCGCGTGGTACTCGCTGCGGTTGCCGTACTTCATGAGCGTCGGGCTTATCTTCCTTGCCTCTGCCTGCGCCGCTGCCCCGAGCGCCTGCATCTCCATTATCTCTTCTGACTGCCATGCTGTCAGCATGTCCTGGAACCTTCTTGTGTTGAGCGTGATGCCGAGGGATGTTGTCATGTTCTGCGGCAGGAGGTAGCGCGCCACGTCGAACGCCTTGCTCTTGATTATCCCTTCCCAGCTCCTGTCCCTCATCCGCACATCATACCTTCCGAGGGCTTTCTGTATCTGAAAGTCTGCTTCAGCCCTCTTGTGCGCGAACTTCTTGTCGAGGTGGTCGAGCAGCAGGTCATAGACCCGTTCATATAGCTCTATGAGCCCACGGTCAAGCTCGAGAAGCATCTTTTCGTATTTTGTGCCGCGCACCTCGTACGGGACGCCGAGGTTCTCTGCTGTGAACGGTAGCGCCCTTGTAGACTGCTCCTGGTAGGCTCCTTCGCGTGCTGCCTCGAGGAACTTTGTCGCTCTCTGGCTCACTCCCTCGAAGCATATCCTTATGGTGCCTGAATCCCTGAGGCTCGCGTGGCCGTACTTGACCCCCCATGTGTCGATGAATTTTCCCGCTTTCTTCAGGTGGCCTGATAGCATGGCCGCGACATCTTCGCCTGACCTTATCATCTCTGCGAGCTTTGCCACTGATGCCTCTTTCTCTTTCTCGTGCATGTCGTGGAAGAGCTGCAGCAGCCTGTCCCTTCCTGTGAAGTTGCTCCTCGCGTACTGTCCCATCACCAGCGCCCACAGCTCATTGGGCATGTTGTCTGTTGCGCAGTATATGTTTGAGTGGGTGTTCGTGAAGAAGTGCTCGAGGACTGTCCTTTCATCCTCTGTATAGTCGTCTCCGCTCTTTCCGCGGAGCCTTCCTATGCCTGAGAAGCCTGGCTTCAGGGTTCCATCTTCATCTAGGACTGTCTGTATGATTTCTGTCAATGTCTGTACCCCCATTTTTCGCCTTCCTTATATTTGCTGTATCACTCACTATATATTATGATGATGCCAAATATGGCATGTGATATTTAAAATATCATGTTCATTTAAAAAACATCTTGGGCGGGAATCAATAAGTATAAATACAAACCAGGGCCGGATCTGTCTGATGGCATTGATAACAGAGTGCGGCAGGAAAAGCGGGCTGTATCTTGTTGCAGAGTCGATTGACTGCGGCGGCAAGGGCTCGATAGTGAGCGCCATAAAGCGTGCTGAGATGGCTGCCGGAAAGCGCATCATAGACCTGCGTCTCCTTTGGCCTTCTAATGAGGAACGCAGGATAGCTGACGGCGGGGACAATCCTCTCTCCGCGATATACGGGACGAATGATGTGATTCCTGAGTATGGCAAGCTCAAGAGTTTCTTTGTGGGCGAGGATGGAAAAAGGATTGATGTAATCTTCACCTGTGAGCCCACCTGGGCCAGGACCGGGCTGAAGATCCGTAACAAGCTCATCCATGAGGTCAAAGGCCTTGATTACACTGCGCGTGATGCTGCAGAGGCTTACGCAGAGGACAGGCAGGAGCTCATCTCTAAGCTCATCCGCCCCGCGATACTTGATGGGGTGGATGTGTATTGTGAGCGCAACTTCTGCTCCAGCGTGGTTTACCAGTCTTCGATGGACAACCCCCTCACTGTTGACCATATCCTTGCGCTTGAGGGCAACCGCTATGCTGCAGGGAACGCGCCTCACCTGTATGTGATATGCGATGTGAGCGCTGAGACCGCCATGGAGCGCAAGTCTGCCAGGGACAAGAAGGACTGCTGCAAGTTCGAGACATTGGAGTTCCAGAGGCGGATTGAGGGCAAGTACCGGGCAGGATGGCTGAGGGAGCTTCTTGAGTCGCAGGGCTCATGTGTCGCTTACGTGAATACAGAGAAACCTAAAAGGCCTGAGGACACTGTGAGGGCTGCGCTTGCTGTTGTCGGGCTTTTCAGGTCTGGAAAGCTGAAGGGTGGTCAGAAGTTCAATTATGGCATCAGACAGTGAAATATCTGGCATTATCAGGTGTCGGATGAAAAAAGCGAGAACAATTTCTTAATCAACTATCTCCTCTTCGTTCTCCTCTTCTGCCTCAAAGCATTCCTTGCCTACGCAGTCGAATAGTGTCCTGTTGCTCTTGATTGTCTTGTAGCTGATGTTGCTCTGAGGAATCAAGCTTTCACCTCCTTTCATCTCTTCTACTCAAGGCCAAAGGACTTGAGTTGCCAAAGACTCCTGCAAATCGAGTCTTTGAGCATCTCCAGCGAGACCTGCAAAAGTCTGCACAAAAAAGTTGGGGTGGTTCTGAAATCGTGAAGAGAATTCCAGAACCATGAATGCAGTATTTTCAGAAACAAGACTAGTATATAAATTAACCCAAACTGAAAACTATTCTTAGTAAAATATAGTCTGCATTGAGACACCACTGCCTGATGAAATTATGTTTATCACGAATCGTGTTTTGTAGAAAAACATCGACGGATTTATGTTTTTTGTTGTGTCATTTCACCAGCATACACTGCAGCCGCAGCCTAGCAGGCAGCGGAGATATATGCGGATAATATCGCAGTTGAGCAAAGAGGGTCTGAAAGAGAAGCGGTGCGAGCGCGGCGGCTGCAGGTTGATTCTTTCGAACTGAACGGCTGAAGCCGCGTCATTTATCAAAGCTGAATATCTGGTGGAGTTTTTCCTCCACGATATCTCCTGTCTCAGCGTCCACTTTCATGTTGAGTGTCTGGAAGGTCTTTGTGATGTATGTTATGTTCCAGACCTGCCCGCAGTCCAGGTTCTGGAGTATTACCACTTCCTTGATTGGTGTGTGCTGCCTGTATTTGTCGTTCTGGAGCTGCCGGCACTTGGCGCACGCTTCATTGAAGCATATTCTGAGCCTTGACTCATCCAGGGGGTTTATCTTATCTCCTGGCTTCTTGAACACTTCCTTGTCTTCCCTGGACTGTATGTCATTGAGCGCCTCATCGACTGTGAATGATGTCATAAGCTTCTTACTATAGTCGTAGAATCCTATGTCATACTTGACTTCCTGTCCAGGGTCAAGCATTATGAACACGTGGACAAGCTTCGCTTCCTTGTTCTTCCTATGCCATTCCTTGAACAGGGTTGTCTGCTTGAACCGTTTGAGCACATCCAGGACTTTCATAGTGCATCAGAACAAGGCTTGTTTTATATATTTTACTTATGCTGCCGCAACCCTTAAAAAACCAGCCCTCTCCCCACCCTGCATGGTCAAAGAAGCTTACAGGAAGCTGCTGGCGAGACAGCATTATGAGCTCATCGGCAGCCACTCTGCTGTCAAGATATGCACGTGGACCAAGAAGTCGCTGCGCAACCAGGGCGTGTGCTATAAGGAGCAGTTCTATGGCATACGCTCTCACCGCTGCTGCCAGATGTCTGTCACTGTGAATTTCTGCGATATGGACTGCGTGTATTGCTGGCGCGAGCATTACAATGAGCCTTTCACAAGCATAGATGACCCGAAAGAATTGGTCGCGAAGGCAGTCGCTGCCCAGCGCAAGCTTCTGTCAGGTTTCGGCGGCCTGGAAAAGACTGACAAGAGGAAGTTCAGGGAGGCGCAGGACCCTGACCAGTTTGCCATCTCGCTCACTGGTGAGACATTGTACTACCCGCACCTGAGCGGTTTCATCAAGGAGCTGAAGAAGAAGGGTTTCTCGAGCTTTGTTGTCACGAACGGCATGCTGCCTGAAGTGATGAAAAACCTTGAGCCGCCCACCCAGCTCTACCTGTCATTAGACTCGCCCGGCAAGGAATTGCAGGACAGGCTTTGCAAACCCCTGCATCCTGACGCCTGGGAGCGCCTGATGAAAAGCCTTGACATCATGAAGCAGCTCAAGCAGAAGACAAGGACCTGCATCCGCATCACAGCAATAAATGATATGAACATGCTTGACCCTGCCGGCTACGCAGCTCTCATAAGGCGCGCTGACCCTCACTTTGTTGAGGTGAAGGCTTACATGTTCGTGGGCGCTTCGCGCCTCAAGCTCGGGTTGGCCAACATGCCCCTGCATAAGGACGTAAGAAAATTCTCGGAAGAGATAGCAGAGCACGCCGGCTACAAGGTCATAGATGAGCATCCCGCATCAAGGGTTGTGCTGTTGATGAAAGAGGACTTTGATGGGAGAATTATGAAGTTCTGACTCTAAACGATGAATATCATTCCCCATGGCCCGGGGTTGACTGTTTTTGTGCCGTCTATCCTGTCTTTCGCTCCTGCGTTCTCGTGAAGGTGCCCTGATATCGCGAGCTTTGGCTGGACAAGCTTTATGAACTGCCTTATGGATTTGCTTCCTGCAGGCTGGTCAAGGATCAGGTCGAGTTTGGTTCCATAGGGTGGTGCATGAGTCACCAGTATTATCTTCTTTCCTTCAGGTACCTGCTTCATGGCCTGCTGGGACCAGTCCTCGAATTCCTTGTCTTTTGTCGAGAACCCGCCGCCTCCGTAGCACATGAACACATATCCGTCAGCATCCAGGAGTTCCTTGTGCAGGAACTTCACGTTCTTGGTCTTTGCGCAGAGCCTGCGCATGGTGCCTTCGTCCTCGTGGTTGCCGTGTAGCATTATTACGGGCACTCCTATCTCATCGAACTTCCTTATTATTGCCTCGTTGGAGTCGCCGAATATGGTGTGGTCTCCTGCGCTGACGATGTAGTCCACCTTTTCCTTCTTTGCAAGCGCAGCCATCTTCTTTATTGCGTTCATAGAACCATGCAGGTCGACCAAGGCAAGTATCTTCATGCCCCTGAAGACAGGATTAGTGATTATAAAGCTTTTGTTTTTTTTCCGGTGTTGTTGGTTTTCCGAAAGTAGGTATTTGTTTAGCCATTATTGGCGGCACTGCTGCCGCTTATTGTGCATCCTCTGACTTGAGAAGCGGAATGGGCTGCGCTTGTTCTGAAATGTGCGGATATTGCACAAGTCATAAAATGCGTAGCATTTTAGGACGCCAAAGACCCCTGCATAGCAGGTCTTTGAGCGCATGGCCAGAAATATAAGTGGATAGCAGCCGACTGCGGGTCAGCAGAAGGGTAGTGCCTCCTTGATTGAGCTGAACAGATACGAAAGTATTAATAATGCCTGATTGTTTCTGAAAGTAGGTGTTGTCATGCGGGTCAAGGAGATAATGAAGAAAGCGGTTACTATCAGCTCAGATTCTTCGCTGCAGGACGCCGCAAGGATTATGGCAAAAGAGCATATAGGGTCGATCATAATAGTTTCGGGAGATGAGATAAAAGGCATAATAACTGAGCGGGATATACTCAAGAGTGTCTCTGAAGACAGCAAGAGCCTGGAGCGTCCTCTGTCTGAATTCATGTCAAGGGATATTGTCATGATAGGCTCTAAGAGGCTCATCGATGACGCCGCGTCGCTCATGAGCCAGAACAAGATAAAGAAGCTGCCAGTAGTTGACGACGGCAGGCTGGTGGGGATAATAACCTCGACAGATATAATCGCCCATTCGAAGGACTTGGGTGAATTCAGCCTGTTCTAGGGCGGGAGGTACATCTGCCTTGCATTATTTCTCCTAAAGTTTTATAAATCAGTTTTGCGTGCTGGGATTCCATGCACAAACTTGAGGAAAAAAGAGGGAAGCGTAAGGTCACGCATCATTTCAGTCACGTGACCGAGAAAGACGGCTCTAAAAAGCACGTGTATCTGGGGACTGACCCGAAGCAGGCCACGGAAAGGCTTACGAAGCTGCAGGTCGAGAGGATGCGTTCTAATAACCGGCTGATCAAGGATATGGATGATGTCCAGAAGAGGCTGGAAAGGCTCGGACACCACAACAGGCCTTATGATTCTGTAGTTGATGACCTGAGGCTGCGTTACCATAAGCAGAGGCAGGCTGAGAAGATGCTGAGCCAGGGGGCAAAGGAGAACTTCCCTTTATCCACATACATCCTGGTGATCGCTGCAGTGCTTATTCTGGGAGTGTCTTTTTATTACATGCTCAGCGATCCGGCAGTCACGGGCGCTGCTGTCGGGGGCGTGACAAAACTTGCCACAAACCATGCCATTTCTGCTGTTTCAGGCATGCTGGTGGTCATAGCGATACTCGGCCTTGTCCTTCACGCAGCAGAACACAGGCACAGGCACAGGCATGACAGGTTCAAGAGGCCTGAATGAATTCTGGCAGCGCTGCCGCTTTTTGCATGGCTGCAGCCACCGCTCTTAGCGTACCGTTGACAAGAGAAGCGGAAGGGGTTGCACTTTACCGACAAACAGCGGATACTGCGCAAGCACAGTCGAATGCATAAGAGGATAGCAACCGAATGCGGATTAGCAGCGTGGCTGCAGCAGTGGCGCGTGAGGTTAGGCTAGTGAATATATACTCGGCAAGGCCTGCTTCCCCTGATGGGGTGCTCAAAGCATCAGGGATGCTTTGGCACACCAAACTGCTGCGCAGTTTGAGTGTCTCGCTCACTCCGTTCGGAGACACCCCCGCGACGGCCGCAAACAATAATCAGAAGAGCCTCACAAACTCACGGCGCCACTGCTCAGAATTTAGTAGCATATCATATCACACCGTAATAATCCTCAAGAACGAGCTTGTCAATCTCTTTCAGGTCCTTGACCACATAGAGTTTGCCTCTTCCTATGCTGACGAGCTTCTCTGCCAGCTTCTTCCCTTTGCTGTCGAGGTTTATGCCTATGACTGATATTGTTATTCCTCTTGACTTTGCCATGGATGCTGCCTCCAGAGTGGCTTTCTCAGGGTCTTTGCCTTTTGTCGGAAGGGCGTCGCTGAGCAGGAGAAGATGCTTTGTCGCGTCTGTGCTCGGGAAGAGCTCTATTGCCTTGCTTATTGTCGATGCCATGTCTGTCTCAGCCGCTGCTTTGATGCGCGTTATGGATGTCAGCAGCAGAGAGAAGTCTGTGGTTGGAGCGATGGCCTCTTTGATGTCTGTGCCGAATACGATAAGCCCCACTTTGTCCCTTTCCCTGATCGCCTTGTACGCGAGCGCCACGCCGGCCTTCTTGCACGTCCCAATCTTCTCGCCTTTCATGCTGCCGGAGGAATCGAGCGCGTAGATGATATACACCTCGCCTTTGCTCTGCCTTTCATGGATTTTGAGGTCGTCCAGCTCTATCTGCCCGTGCCCGCGCCTTATGGCTGTCTTTGCTGATTTCTTTATCGCCACGTCCTTGTACCTGTCCCCTTTCCTGTAGTCGCGGACATCGAGCTTGTCTCCGTATATGTATGCCTTCTTGTGGATCCTCTCGCCGTGTATGCCTTTAGGGACTATGTTGTCGAGCTCCTGGACACACATTATGAGAGATGCTAGTTCTATGCCTTTCTCTGTCACCACGCCCTGCTTGTCGAGCACGCCGTCATGTTTAAACCTGTCGAGCCTGTCCTTTATATTCTTCTTGAGTTCGCGCTGGAACTCTGGTATGCCTATGTTCTTCTCAAGGTATTCTGGATCGTAGCCTGACACTGCGCGTATGAGCGTCTCTCCAAACAGGCTTTTAGTCATCATGAAGTTCTTGACGAGCTTCTCGAATATGATGTCTGGTGTGAACGCACCTATCCCCCTGTTCAGCGCCTCTTCTATCATCATTCCCTCATCTATCGATTCCTTGTCGTTGTCAAGCACGGAATGCATGAGCTTGTCGTCCACGTTCTCTAGCTTAAGCTTGCCTTCCAGCTCTTCTATGGTCGAGAAGTTTGAGAAATCTGTCTTTGCCCCGCCTTTGTCTTTGTTCTCGTGGGCGCTAGGGTACTTCACCCTGTTCTGACTCTCCTGAGATGCCCTGCTGCTGCATGAACTCCTTGAGCTTCTCCTGTATGAGCTCCTGCGGCGTCTGGAGATATTGCGCTGAGGGCTTGAGCTTTATCCTGTGGCTGAGCACCGAGACCATGACATCCTGGACATCCTTCCATGTGACTTTCTGCAGTCCATTGACTAGGGCGTTTGTCTGCGCCCTCTCGTAGAGGCCGATGGTTGCCCTTACGCTCGGCAGCTTCTCCAGCCTGTCAGATTCCCTGAGCAGCCTTACGAACAGCACTGCCAGTCTTCTTACGTCTGCGGGAAATTCTGCGAAGTGCTGTGACCGCCCCTCTACTATCATTTCCTCGTTCTCGAGTGTCTCTGGGTAGTCCATGTACGCGACATCAAACCTGTCCAGCAGGACGTCAGAAAGCGGCTCTGTGCTCGTGTCTTCAGGGTTCATCGTCGCTATGAATATGAAGTTGGCCTCAAGGTCCAGGTCATAGCTGCCTATGGTGACTGCCCTCTCCTGCAGCGCCTGCAGCAGCGCATTCTGGAGCTTTTCAGGGGCGCGGTTGAGCTCGTCGAAGAAGAGCACTCCGTTGTTCGCCTTGAATATCTTTCCAGGGGTGAATGCCTCTATTGAAAGCGGGCCGTGCTTGATGGCACGTGCAGGGTCTATGTCTCCGATGAGGTCCTCTGCTGTTAGGTCAGGGCTGCCCTGTACTCTTATGAAGCGCTGTGCCCCTGATATCTTCTTTTTCTTCTTTGTCTGGCCCGCCTTGCAGGCTGGGCATAGCGGCCTTTTCGGGCTGCAGTTGTATTCGCAGTCATTGACCTCTATCTCGGGCAGAAGGAGTGCCACGTTCTTTGCGAGCGTCGTCTTGCCTATCCCCGGCGGCCCGACTATGAGAAGGTGCCTTCCTGCGATGAGCGCTGACTTGACCTGCTGCTTTGCAGCATCCTGTCCTATGATCTCGTCGAAACCTTTTCCCTTGTCGATGAATGCTTTTTTGAGCTGTTCCTGGAGTTCCATGGTGTATGATATGTGGAGAAAGATGTTTATATAGCTTTTCGGGAATGTTTATATATTTCTGCTTCTTAACTGAAACGTTTGGGCTGCCGTGCTCAGGGCAGCGCTCAGCTGTCGAAGAACGCAGGCCTTGCCTTCTTGACTTTCTTGTTCAGCTTCTTTATGAAATCGCATTCAAGCCTGAGTTTCATTATCCTTATGCCCGTGTCTGCGCAGCGATATGCCTTGATGCTGACCAGGTAATTGTCGTCGATTGTCCCTGACAGGCTTTTGTCTTTCCTGTCATATGCCCAGGGCTTGTAATGGTCTGTTTCTTCCATCGATACCAGGATGGATATGCCCGCGCCGCTCTCCCTTATGTCGTTGATGTCGTACTTGCTCAGTTTGTTCGGGCCATGGGGATGTGAATGGAACTCTCCTATGTACCTGTATCCTTTGAGGAAGTTTATTGATTCGATGAGCCTTTTCTCGCTTCTCTTGGTGACTGAGACATCATTCTTTGTCCTTATTGTGGACTGGTGAGGGACTGCATATTCGATATAGAAGTCTTTTTTCCTCTTCTTGCCGAGGAGCATCCCGTATGTTTCCTTGTCGAAGACCTCTGCCGCTCCTGCAAGCATCATGACAAACGCTTCTTCGCTTATTATTATCTTGTTCATCCTCACCTCCTGCTGAATATCTGCCTGGCCTCTTCTAGCTGCTCGTGGCTGCCTATGTCGTACCAGTGCTCTTCGAAAGGGTATGCGAACACGTCGCGCACAGTCATCAGGTGCTTGACAAAGTCCCCTGTGTTGTCAGGCATGCCCACCTTCTTTATGTGGCTCTCGAGCTCTTCGATGTCCTTCTTGGTGTACATGTAGACGCAGGTCGAAGCGAGAGAAGATTTCGGCTTCTCAGGCTTCTCCTCAAAGCTTATTATCCTGTTGTTCAGGTCTATTTGGACAGTGCCGAACTTCCTGGCCAGCTTCGCAGGGTCGCCGAGGTCCCTTGCCGCGTTGACCGGGCCTTTCTTTGACCTGAAGAGAGAGTACATGCCGAGAAGGCTGAAGTCGAAGAGGTTGTCTCCCCCGACTATCACGACATCATCATCTATCTTTGCCTTCTCTATCACGAAGTGGACGTCTCCTATCGCGCCGAGCCTGTCCTCGTTCGTCTTCGTGAGGTCGTTGTGGATGAATATGTTCGTGATGCTGGGGAATGTCCTTCTCCACTCTACAAAATGGGGGCAGAACTTGTCGTTCGTGACTATATGTATCTCATCTACCGCGTCAAGCTCCTCAAGCTTGTGTATGATGTGCTCAACCATCCTCTTCTTCCCGACCTCAAGCAGCGGCTTGGGCGTGTCGAGGGTGAGGGGGTATAGCCGTGTCGCATAACCTGCAGCGAGTATTATGGCCTTCATTGTCTCACCACCTTCTTGACTTTTTCATATAGGTAATCGTCATTTCTTATGATGTCGTCTGCAAGCTCCTCTGCCCTGATGTATCTTCTCTTGACATATGTGCATATCCTTCCTTTCTCCATGAAGGTCTTCACATGCTTCTCCCTGAAGTTCTGCACTCTTTCTTTCTCTTCGAGAGGAGGTCCGACCCATTTCTTTATCGGCACGAGGTCTTTCGGATCCAGGATATACCAGAACATCGCCTTGTCCTTCTTGTCCCAGCTCCAGCCGGCATCCTTTATCCCGAAGTCGTAGAACTTCAGCTGGTTGTATATCTGCTGGTATGCCTTGAGCAGTTTTGCCCCTACAACATCCTCTTTGCCGGTGAATGGTGTCACGTCGAGAATCATAAGCTTGTCTTTTCCCGCCCCTCTCCTGAGGACTTCAGCGGTCTTCTGCTTGACGATGAACTGTTCTTGTGACGGCCTGTCGATGAATTCAGCCGCCGCCTTCTTGAAAAGCTCCAGCTTTTCGTACGAGAGCGCCGCTGCCGCGTTCCTTTCCGGCAGGACAGGGTCTATGATTATTATCGGGCTGTCTATCTTCGACCTGTTGAGCTGCTCGAGCGCGTCTTTCCTGCTTTTCCTGTAGAACTTCTCAGGGTCGATGACCTCCTTGTCTTTCCATTTCCGGGATGCCTTCAGCAGCTTGATGAACCCGCCGTAGTGTATCACAAGTACGTCCAGGACATGTCCTGAGAACCCCTTGATGTAGGACTCTGCGCCGTAGACGTGCGCTGCCTTGCAGAACTGCTTGGCAAGCCTTATCTCATCGTCGAATCCGGGGTGCTTCCTGACCCATTCCACATGGAGCGGGCTCATGTCGGTCACATTCACGGCATCTTTCGGGTCCTTGATGTCAAGCACCGGCACGACCTCGTAGTTTATCATGTTCTTGACGCGGTAATAGTCCCTGCTCCCGTGCACGAGCTCTGCCTTGAAAGGCTTGAGAATCTTGAAAAGCATGCAGGATATGTCTTTTTCTTTGTATGAGCAGTCAAACTTCACGAAGATGTCGCAGTCATGGTCGCCCTTGAGGAATGTGTCCTTTGCTATTGAGCCGCCGACGACTGCCTTTGCCTTTGTCTTGCTCTTCTTGATTTCAGAATTGAGCTTCTTCAGGAATTCGTTTATCTCCTTGAACAGCTTCCTGTCTGTGGGCTTTATCTGCTTTAGTACGCCGTCCAGAAGCTTTCTTGTCTCCATACTGCAGTTATTGCGCTGCTTGTTTTATAAAACTTATGCTTGTTGCGCGCTGTTTTCCGTCAGAAGAAGAAGTGAAAAAGAAATGGAAAACAAGCGCGAAAAAAAGATGAAAAATATTTTCAGACGCGTCCTGCCGCGGCAACTTGTGTCGGCTGATCATATTGTCCTTTGCCGCGGTGGTGTTCAGGGACATCATGCTTGTATCTATCCAGAGGTATGACATTTCCATAATCTGGCCGCGCCTCAGCTCTTGCGCATTCCCAGCGCAGCTCTTTCCCATCGGTGCTGTAGACGATGTTCCCGCCATAGTATACCCTAAGCGGGCCTTTCTTGCCAGCCTCAGTGTTCTCGCCGAGGGTTATTATCGCTATCTCATCGAAGCGGTTGGTTGCGCACAATGCGCTGGCAGCCCTTGTTCCCAGATCCTCGTCTTTGGCGCATCCCATGAAGTCAGCGACCTGGTACTGTGGAAGGATGCCGTATGCCTTCCTCATCTCAATAGGATCGAGTGGTAATGGCACGTTCGCGCCCATTATCTCTCCGTATTTGCCTGAGACTAATGCTGCATCCCTGTGTCTTCGGGCAGACATCACGCTTACTATGTCAGCATCGCTTTGCCGATGTGGCACGCCGTTGTATGGCCTGGCCTCTCTGAGATAATCCTCAAAAGATCCTTCTCCCCCGCGTTCGCCGTTCCATACCACAAGGGTTATGCCATGACCGTCCGATGTATCATGAATCTCTTGCAGTGTCTCGTACCACGCGCTTACAAGGTTTGAGAACTCCATCTCTTCTTCTGTGCGCTGTGGCATGCTTGTCCTTATCTTTGCGAGAATTCTTTCTAAAGTCTCTGCCTCTCTGCTTCCTACGCCGTCTGTCATCGCCGACACCTCAAAACTTGTCTTTGAGGTTTACAGACTTCCAGTCTGTTTCACCTCTTTGCGTCCAAAAAAAACAAAAAAAAGCCTTAAATGGACTTTTCAAATAATTTATCTCTTGTTTTTTGCCTCTGAAGTTAAAAAAAGAAGCCGAAATCGCCTCTTTTCACGTTTTAACTATATATTTACCATTATAGAACCACTATTTAAAAGTTTCGGTTTTTTGTTTCAAATAATCTCTGCAGGGATCAATAACCAACCCGGATTAGTATAAAATAGATAAATAATGTCACCAAGAAGCACCACAAAAAATTAATATAACCGGACAATAACACACAGTATATTAGTTAGGGAGCTTCTGGAGACAATTATTGCACGCGGAAAAATAGGCCGAAACACTCCGCAAAAAGGAAAACTTTAAATATTACTTATAATTATCACTTACCAGTGATTATATAGTGCTCCTAAAATGGCATCTGCTGATAAACTCAAAAAGCTGGTAGCGAAGATAAAGGCTCAGGCAGCCAGGCTGCAGGTTCTCAATGAGCTTATCGAGATAGAGACAGCCACAAAGGACAAATACCAGATGCTGAAGGAGATACTTCTCCTGACAGTCAAGTCGCTTTCTGTTGAGCAGGGCTTCATAATCCTGTACAACAAGGAAAGCAAAAACCCCTTCGAGTACGGCGCGACAAACACTTCTGAGCAGTTCGAGGACAAGACCCTGGTCAGGGACATCTGCGACAACATAATCAAGACAAGGAAGCCGGTCATCATAAACGACACCAGGCTCCACAAGAGGCTCAGGAGATGCAAGATAAGGAACATAATAGCGCTTCCGCTGCTCTACGGAAAGAACCCCGTGGGAGTCTTCCTGGTCATGAACAAGAACAAGCAGCTGTTCAAGAAGCGTGACCTGATACTCTTCACCATGATCTGCAAGTTCGCGGCGTCTGCAATAGAGCACGCCAACAATTACACGGACCTTGACGACAAGAGCAAGGAGCTGACAACCATTTACTCTATTGACCGCATAAGGGATACCATCAAGGACTTCAACACGATGATGGAGGCGGTGCTCCAGGAGCTCACGCAGGTGATAAGCGCAAAGCTCGCATTCTTCCTGCTCTACAACAAGAAGACCAACAAGACCGAGCTCAAGATATCAGGGCAGCTCAAGTCTTCGACATTCGTCCACAATAATGCAGAGTACATTTATGAGATGTCACGTTCCACACTTAACCACGGAGAGCTGATGGAGTTCAACGACGTCAACAAGGAGATAAAGTCAGCGATGTGCACGCCCATAATCGTAAGCGACGACACCATGGGCGTATTCGGAGTCATCAACTCAAATGCGGTCAACGGTTTCAGCAAGGTCGATAGGAGGCTTCTTGATGCGATAGCGAAGCAGTCTGACTCTGCGGTATTCGAGGACATGGAAAAGAACGTGCTCAAGAGCGCATTCCAGCGTTATGTCAGCCCGGATGTCATCGAAGAGATACTGTCCGAGCCTGACAAGGACTTCATGAAGACTGACAAGAGGGAGATGACAGTCATGTTCTCTGACCTGAGGGGTTTCACAGCCATGTCTGAGAAGCTGAAGCCAGAGCAGGTCGTCGAGATACTCAACGAGCATTTTGAGGCGATGTCAGAGATAATACTCAAGCAGCGCGGCACTCTCGACAAGTTTGTCGGGGATGAGATCATGGCGCTGTTCGGCGCTCCGGTCTACACCGAGTCGCACGCGCTCAAGGCGATAAAGACCGCATTGGATATGCAGAATGCCCAGCACGAGCTCTCGAAGAAGCTCAAGAAGAAGTTTGGCATCGAACTCGACGTAGGCATAGGCATAAACACTGGTGAGATGGTCGTGGGGAATATCGGATGCAAGCAGCGCACGGACTACACGGTCATCGGTGACAGCGTGAACACCGCATCAAGGCTCTGCTCTGCCGCTGCGCCCGGCCAGATACTCATAAGCGAGACTACCTATGCAGAAGTCAAGAAGCTCGTCAAGGTCCAGGAACTGGAAGCGATTAAGGTCAAGGGCAAGTCAAAGCCCATCCAGATATACAACGTGACCGGCCTGGTCAAGCAGTAAGAATTCTTTGTATTATCATTTATGTACAGCCTCACGAGGCGCTGCAATTAAGAAAACCGACAATATTGCTACAGCACTATCAGCAGCACTATCCCTATTATGAGCATCACGTTCCCGAGCACGACCAGCGCGTAGCTTATCTGCTCGTCCTGCTTCTGCTTTCCCCACCAGACAGGGAACTCCTTGAATACATGTCCCATGTTCTTGAAGAAGTAGGGCACTTTCTTGCCGAAGAAGTCGCTGAAGAACATTTTGACGGCCTTCAGGTACATGTTGAAGTCGAACTTTTTCGCCACGCCGACGGATGGTGCTGCTCCTGTCCTGATTCCTGCATTAGCTGAAGGGGATGCGGACCCCTGCTTTGAACCCGGCATCTTCGCACCTGTCGCCTTGCCTATCTTCTCGAATATGCTCTTGATACCCGCCATTTTACCTCTTTTGATGGGCAGCTCCGCCGCTCAAGCGTCGGTCGGTACCGCAGGCGGAAACCGGCCGCGTCACCGGCGACAGGCGGTAAGGCATTATCCTCCCGCGCTGGACTGATCAGCCTTTTGCCGGCAAAGCGGTTTAGCAGCGTGGAGCTGCGGACAATTGTTAATATCCCAATCCGTATGGATTGAATTCTGTCTGACCTTTATTAATTTTCCTCTTCTTCAGCTCCCTCTCGAGCCAGCTAGCCCAACGCCTCTTTATCTCCTGCGTGTCCAGCTTGCCTTTGGCCTCCTTCACCTCTTCAGAAAGCAGGTGGAACTTGTCGTTGCTCTTTATCACGAAGGGCGCCTCGAGCATGTCGGGATCGTTCGTCTCCGCGGATTTCTTGACCAGCATCTCCTTCAGCTCGCCTCTCAAGACTACGTTGTCCCACACCGCGTCCCAGTTGCCTGCAAAGTCGGGTATGTTCGCAGCTATCGCCTTAAGGACCTCTGAGTCGCCGTCGAGGAGCTCGTCTGTCGGGACGAGCTGGTCTGTCTTAGGCTCGTATTTCATGAGGTCGACAAAGCCGTGCTCGAGCATCGGGTCCTCCTGCCACATCTTCCTTATCTCGGTTATCTCTGTCACGCGCCTGAACCTGTGCAGGCCGTCTGCGGATTTTATGGGGTTGGCAACCACAATCACGTCTGTGGCCTTGAAGCTTGTCTTCGGGATGCCGATGTCGTTGACTACCCTGTCGAAGAGCCCGAACGGCGAGTCGGCGTGGATCGTGCCTGCGACGACATTGGCTGCGGCACCGACCCTCATGGCCTCGTAGAGTGCCTTGGCCTCTCCGCTCCTGACCTCTCCGACGATGAGTGCGCTGTCACCGAGCCTGAGCGTGCTCCTTATCCCGTCTGCCGCGCTCATCTCGCTGCTGCCTTTCGCCAGCGCCGAGGCGACTTTCATGGGCTGTATGTTGAATCCGAGCTTCCTCATGGAGCCTGTCGGCAGCTCCAGCGTGTCTTCCACTGTTATTATCCTGTACCTTCTCATTATCTCTATAAGCAGGGCGCTCAGGAAGCTTGACTTTCCGCTCGACCTCGTGCCGCAGACCATCATGCTTCTCGTGCCGTCTATCAGGAAGCTGAGCAGTCCTGCTGCGAGAGGTGTTAACATCTCGTATTTTATGAAGAGGGGCAGCGTCCAAGGCTTGTCCCTGTGCCTCCTGAATGAGAATGCGAGCCCTGACGGATCCAGGGGTTTGGTTATGGTTGATACCCTCACAGAAGACCCGGGAAGCTCCAGCTCTGTGTCAAGTATCACGTTCGCCTCGTCGAGCGGCCTTCCTGATATCATCCTCAGCTTCGTCGCCCAGCTCTCTGCCTCTATGCTGGTGGGTATGATGTTGGTCACGCAGTCGGCATAGTCCCCATGCACTATGAATATGGGAAGCCTTCCCTGCGGGCTGTTGACCGAGATGTCCTGTATCTTCTCGTCCTGCAGCAGGACTTCTACGAGGCCGAAGCCTATGGTATACCTGACGAGGACTTTCGCGAGCTTGTCCATCTCCTCCTCAGGCATCGTGAGGTTCTTGTACGCGACCAGCTCGCCTATCAGGTCCCTGCCGACATTGACGAATACCTCCCTCATCCTCTCAGGGTCTGTGAACTCCTGTCTGGTCGGCTTGTGCTCTGCAAGTATGTTTCTTGCGAGGTCGAGTATCTCGTACTGGTCCTCTGAGAGCTTGAATTCTGGAGGAACCATGTGGTATATGTACTGGACAGAATCAGGCAGCTTGAATACGGTTATCTCCGTGTCATCGCCTATTGTGTAGCTGTCTATCTCCTCCCCTTCCGGCGGGAAGTTGGCCATCAGCTTGGTCCACATGAAGTCCGGCTTTATTATCGGGTGGAAGAAGTTCCTGTAGACATCCCTGTCGCCTATCTTGTATCCTGCAAGGAACGGCTTTGCTATTGTGATGAGCCTTGTCTTTCCCATCAGGTCGATGAGATATGAGAGGAGCTGCATGTAGTGCTCTATTCCCGGCTTGAGCTTCTCGTCGACAATCTTGAGGTAGGCGACCCTCTGTTCCCTCAGGCTCCTCTTGAGCTCAACATACATGCTTATAGGGTCTGACCTGAGGAGCTGGTACACCAGCTTCTGTATCTCAGTGTACCATATCTTGGCGAACTGTTTGGACGCCTCGTCGATCTGCAGCGCCTGCAGCGTGAACATATCTTTCTGCCGGGACAGCTTGTCGTAGATCAGGGCAACTTCCCTCAACAGCGCTGTCTGGTTGTAGTCATACTCGTATTCCCTTTTCTGCAGGAATATTATCTTGGTTGCGTTCTTGGACTCTATGAGGTTGTCGCAGGTCCTGGCCATGACTGTGGGATTGTCCTCTATGGATGGGACTATGGGCGCGCCTTCGTAGTTAACGCGCATTACATTGTCTTCTCCCTCTTTCACGACCTCATAGCCGTAGATCGGGAGGTTACCTTGGAACAGGGCCATTGCTTCACCTTTTTTCGCGTTTTTCGCGATACATTTAATATACCACTAAACCATAATAACATAATCTTATAAGATAAGCCAGCAAAACATAGGGCTGTCTTCAATTAATTAGTCACAGAATAAGGCGTTTTATAAAAATTGTGATATTTGCGCTGAAACAAAAAGGGTTGTTTAAAAATGGCTGATGATAACGCTGTTCCGCCTGGGATGCCTCCTCCTGGAGGTGCTGATGCTGCTCCGCCGCCCCCGAAGAAGAGCGGAGGCCTTTTCGCGCCCAAGCCTAAGCCTGGCGGGGACCTTACAAAGTCTGTTTCTGACCTTGCTGGAGAGCTCAACAACATAAGCAGGAGGCTTATGGTGATTGAGGAGAGGTACACCAGCCTGCGCAAGAAGACGCAGGTGACTGACCAGAACATGCTCGGCAGCAACAAGAAGTTCATGACTGAGATCCAGGCCGGCCATGCTGAGATGGATGAGATAAAGAAGCAGATAGGCGACATTGTAGAGAAGATGAAGATAATCGTGCGCGAACTGAAGGAGTGCGCCAAGCACCAGGAGGTCGAGGTGCTCCAGAAGTATATCAACATCTGGCAGCCGATGAATTTCGTGACAAGGGATACGGTCAACAAGATGGTCAGGGACCAGGTGGAGGCGCAGTTCAAGGATCTTAACATCCGTCTGCAGGAAGAGGATTACATAAAGGAGCAGATAAGGATAGTTCTTAAGGACCTCAGTCTTGAGAAGTGAGCTGGCAGGCACTTTTTCTTCTGGGCCGCCTCATTCGTGTGACATGAATATTCCCAATATTACAAGTACAGAGGCTATTACGTACAGTATGTGGTCTATCAAAGCAGGATATTTCGGTATGGTGAAGGTCAGCGCGCCCATGCTGTGCAATGCAGGGACTGAGACGAGCATTATTATCACCACGCCCGCAATGATTGACGCCCACCGCATAGGGCCTTCCTCATTGACTCCCTCGACGATGAGGCTTCGCGCCGTGAAGACTACTACGACTGATACCATGTATTTTATTATGCCTGCCTCGCCGAACGTGAAGCCTATCACATCAAGCGCGTAGAGAATGGGAAGGAGGCCGAGTGACAGGAGGAACAGCGCATGCACAGCATATCTGATCTTCTTTGGAAGCGCAAATGTGCCTATCAGTATGGCGAGGACTATTATTGTCACGGTGTTGGTTATGAATGCTTCGGATACCATTTTCCAGATTTTTCAGGGTTGTCAGATTTTCCAGAAGTATGCTTCAGTCCTCTTTTAGCGCCGAAGGGCTTGACCCTCCATGCCACGTGAACCTCGGCCTGATGCGTACCATCATTATCTTCTCGTTGAGGTCGTCGAACACGACCGCGGTCCCTTTGACCGTGGGAAGATCGTTCATCGCGCGCTCTATGCCATGCTCCATATAACTCTGCGCAAGAAGTCCCAGCGCCTGCACGTCAAGCCTTGCTGTTATCCTGTGTGAAAGGACTGTGTCTGCCTGGGTCATCACATCTGTGTGTATCTTTCCAGGCTGCTGCGTGGCGACCACAAGGCATATGCCCGGCTGCCTTCCTTCTCTCATTATTATCTTGAGGGGCTCTGTTGCCGCGTTGGCTGCTGCCTCGTCTTTCGGCAGGAACTCGTGCGCCTCATCGACGACCAGCCAGACCAGCGGCATCTTCTGCTTCTGCGCCTGTGCGGCAGTGGTCTCCTCGAAGTATTTCTCCAGATATTTTATATCTGACAGCTCCTCCTCCTTCCTGTACGACATCCTGGTTATGAAAAGATGCCTTGACACTATGCCCACGACGAGAGCCTTTACGTCCCATCCTCCTGGCAGCGTGGCGTAGCAGCTGACATCCAGCACGGTTATCTGTCCGCCTTTGGCAAGATCCTCTATAGGTGTTCCTTTCTCTGAGAAGACTCCCCATCCCTGCGCTGTTGTGAACATGTTCTTGGCGGCGGACTTTATCAGCACGTCCGCCTCTTTGTCGTTCTCGATGAAGTCAAATATGTCTTTCATTGAGTACTTGCCTTTCTTCTCGCTCAGCTGCTCGACTATCTTCTGCAGGTAGAGGCCGTTAGGCGAATACTTGTCCTGCCTGAACGCCACGCACCAGTCCTCGCCGGTTATCTGGTGGGGCTCTATGGAGAACGGGACGTCTGTGCGTATGCCTTTCTTCTTGTATTCGTTGTAGTATTTCTCGGGCGTGAATATCTTAAGGTCTACAGGGTGGGGCTTTATGCCGTATGGCTCGAGAAGCTCCTTCTCCTTCTGGTTGGCGTGGCCCATGGTCCAGTATATGCCCATGGTGTCAAGGAGTATTATGCTGAGGTTCTGCTTGACCTCTGGCTCCAGGAGAGACAGGCCTTCTGCTATGACTCCCATTGTGTAGCTCTTTCCCCCTCCTCTTTTTCCGCAGATGAGCACTACGTGTGCCCCTGAGACATCCATGTATATGTTGTTCTCGAGGAAGAGCCTGTCGAGCCTCTCGACATATTGCTTGCCTAGAAGTATGGCTCCTTTCGTGCCGAACTTCTGCACGTCCTTCAGGCTCCTGCCTATGACCACAGGCAGTTTCTCCTCTTTCTTTGCCTCTTTTTTTTCCTCTTCAGGCATCAGTCCACCTCATTCAGTCACGTGTTGATTGGATTATTTAAATGTTTTTCACTCATCCTAATGGTGTAATCCGTCGAAACATTTAAAAACAGGTTTTGCTCTTGTCTGACCATGCCTGAAGATACTCCTACCGAAGCTGTTTTGAGCATGAGGCAGCAGGGCCTGACGAACAATCAGGTCATCGCTGCTCTTCAGAGGCAGGGCTATAACACTAACCAGATCCTTGACGCGATGAACCAGGCAGATATAAGGATGCAGACGAGAAGACCGTTTGATGTTGAAGGTGGTAAGATGGCGAATCAGAATGTTCCTGAAGGCATGACCCCTGGCGCTTATCCTGCTCCTGGCGAGGAGCTCCCTCCGATGGATATGGGTGTCGACACAGGAAGGATTGAGGAGATTGCAGAGGCGATAATAGAAGAGAAATGGACTGACCTGATGGAGAACATCAACCGCATTGTCGAGTGGAAGGACAAGACAGAGGCGAGGATCACGCAGATGGAGACCATGATGAAGTCTATCAAGGATGATTTTGACAAGATCCACACATCTGTGCTTGAGAGGGTCGGCGAGTATGACAAGCACATAGGCGATGTCGGTACAGAGGTCAAGGCCCTTGAGAAGGTCTTCCAGAAGGTGCTGCCGGGATTCATCGAGAACGTTTCTGAGCTGTCAAGGATAACTGATGACCTGAAGAAGCAGCAGAAATAAGCGGGTTTGGTTTTTTATGATGCTCTTAAAATGATTTTATTATGTGTTCTTATGATGCATCCACTTTCTTATTTCGGCGCTGAAGCCAGAAGTTTTATGGCAAGAGAACCTATCATGAGAAGAAGGACCATTCCCAGTGTCTTTGGGTGGAATATCACCCTTCCTACGTTGCTGTTGAAGTCGCCGGTATCTGTTGATGTCTCTGCAGGCACACCTGATTCTGTGGCATTTGTCGCTGCGCTCTCTGCACCCTCATTCGAGTAAGGGAGCATCGCCTGGCCGTATACATGGCCGAGTGCGCCTACAAATATTATGAGCCCTATGACGAGCAGGAACCAATGTGGTGTCCCCCAGCTGCCTGCGACCCCCACTATCTTGTCCCAAGGCGTACCGAAAGCCAGGAGCAGCAGGAAGAAGAAGAATACCAGGAGGAAGATCAGCACAAACCACGGCGCCATGTATCCTATGACCTGGATGACTCCTGGGACGAAAAGGAGCATTATTGCTATGCACAGTGCTATAAGGGAATGCAGCCCTTTGTTATCGCCAAGCGCCTTGGATTTCTCGAGCAGGGCGAATATGATGACGAACACGAGGAGTACAGGGAATATCACTGAGAAGTGCTGTGCCAGCCCTATGTCCAAAAATGTCGCCATTGTTTACCTCTTTTGCCAGTACTTTGTGAAAGCTGATGTGAAATTTTAAAAAAAATGAAAGATTATTTGGTCACTTGCTGCTTTTGCCGCCGCTGAAAAGCTCCCCCCAGGAGTCCCTGAACTTGTCGAGGCTGGTCGCTGCCCCTGGTTCCTTCGGCTCCTTGGTGATGTACCAGATGATTATCGCGAATATCGCGATGACGACCAGCATCGCCTGCGTGTCAGGGTTGTCCAGCCAGTAGAGCCAGTTAGGCAGGTAGTAGAACCATCCTGCGGCCCTTCCGAAGATGTAGACTACCAGGATGAATGCAAAGAATGCTATCCAGCCTGAGAGCGCCCCTCCCCATGTCGCTTTGCCGCCGAAAAGCCCGACGATAAGCAGGACCATGAGTATCGCGACGAGAACTATTGAGACCTGTGGCAGTGCCGCATTTATGATGTTGACTATGTCAGCTCCCGGAGGGTAATATCCCAGGACATGCGGTATCACCACTGCCAGGGCCATCACGAGCGAGATGACCACATTGAAAGATTTGTTCTGGGCTGTGCCTTCACCCAGCGGCTTCACCTTCTGCATTATCGCGAATACGATGGTGAAGATGAGGATGAACGGCAGGATGACGTCGGAGAGGCCCCACATCTCAAGCCTCTGGATTATATTGTAGAAATAACCGCCGCCGCTTCCGTAACCAGTAGCGTAAGGATATGCCATTTTTTAAACCTCCTTTTTTGAGTGTTAGTCTTTGTTTTTTTGTTTGTTGATTTAAGTTGCCTCAATATAGTTAAAGGTCATGATTCTGACTTTGTCTCCTCTCTCTTGGGCTCCTTTATTATCCAGTAGACAAACCCGACCATCGCTGCCACGAGGAGTATGGACGCGACCACTGTGCTGTCATAGTGCTGGAGGAGCCAGTTCCAGGCAGGCTCGAGCCAGCCGAGAGCGTTGGTGAATATGAGGACTATTCCTACGAACATGATAATCATGAAGAACGTTGCCCATCCTCCCTGGAGGAATACACCTTCCCTGGTCTCCTTCATGAAGCTTCCGATGAGTATCAGGAAGCAGACGCTCATTATCAGGAGAAGGACCATGTTGGCCATTGTCTCGTTTATTACTGCTACAAGCCTTGATGATGCTACGACCAGGAACGCGACCACGAACGCCACCATTGCATTCAGGTTCTTCCTTGTGAACTCCCCATGGCTCGTCTTCTCTGTGCCGAAGACCTTGCTTTTCTCCATTATCGCGAACACGATGGTGAAAACAAGAAGGAAAGGGAGGACTACATCATAGATTCCCAACCTGACAAAAAATTCTAATACACCTCTAAACGTGCTTACCATATAAGCGCCTTAAGGTCAAGTAGAGTATATAAATCTTTCGCTTGGTTCTGGACGTCAAATTACCGAGTTAGGCCTCAAAACGTAAGATTTATAATGACACAGCTTCACTATAAAAAGAGGTGTTGTCTTATGCTTGACAAGAAGGATTTGGAGATTATCAGGAAAGGTATTGATGCATTCGAGAAGGACCGGGACACTGTCATCCGGACATCAAGGGATGTTATACAGCTTTCAAAGAAGACGATATATGCATTGCACAGGAATGACATCAAGTCGGCTGGCAAGGCCGCGGCTGAGATGGGTGCCTCTTTCAGGAAGCTCTCGCTTGCTGCGAAGCATCCTAAGCTTGTGACTTCCGGCTCTTACAAGGTGGCTGTCCAGGAGTTTGTGGAGGCATTATCTTTCTATGAGCTGATGAAGAATAACAGGATACCTCCGAACTCAAAGCTGAAGCTTGACCCTGAATTCTACCTGATGGGCCTGATTGACCTGACCGGCGAGCTTGTCAGGAAGGCGATCAATTCTGCCATCAAGGGTGATTACAAGACTTCTGTGAAGCTCAAGGACCTGGTCTCTGAGCTGTATGATGAGCTCATGCTCTTTGATTTTGCAGGAGGCGAACTCAGGAAGAAGTTCGACTCAATCAAGTACGATCTGAAGAAGCTTGACGACCTTGTCCTGAGCCTCAAGCTGAGCAAGAAGATCTAAGGCAAGGTCAAACTGGTCGGTGGTAGGCGGTTCTGCGCGCTAAAAGAGGAAAATGCCGTTCGAGAATCTCAACAATGCCCTAGACAACATAGCCACAGGAGAGTGGGCTGTGAACTTCAGTCCAAATTCTGTCAAGACTATCATCTCCCTGTGCGTGGTCCTTATATTCCTTTGCGTCTTTCTTGATATTATTCTGAAATACCATGAACGTAGAGGGCACTTCACCCACCCGACTGCGCATCCTGAGCAGCACATTGGTGACATAGCACACCTGATAAATGCTGTCTTGAAACAGCTTTATGACAAGCAGCATCTCAGCGGTCCGGGCGTCAGGCCTTCTGATGTCATGTTCAGGAAGGCAGGCTTTCTTTCCTCCAGGGTATGGCGGTTCCACCTGAACCCTCCCTCTGATGTCGCGCACGGGAATTTCGGAAGGATTGTGCTCAACATGCACTTCTTTGCTGAAAGGCTAAGACGCCATCGTTATGCCATGAACATCGCCGCGCAGCTTTTCTATTTCCAGAGGCTTGCCATGTCGGGAAAGGACCCTCGTGAGATACAGCACAACAACAGCGCAATCAAGAAAGGCGGCGACATAGTCCTTGCGCAGGCAGGGCTTCTTGACGCTGCAAACTCTCTGAAGGATGGGGTGACTTTCGGCCTGATTAGGCATGACCGGAAGGTTGATGAGCGCATTGCCCAGGCGCTTGACCTTGCAGACAGTGATGCAAAGGGTATCGAAGGAGCGCTGAAAGGCAAGGTTGTGTCTGCCTCTTCAGACAGGGAGAGGATGCTGCACTGGATCAGCAATGAGATATCTCACATTAAGCATCTTCTTGAGTTGATGGCGGACAAGAAGAGGACGATGGACAGGCTGCTCGCTGAAGAGAAGAAGGTCAGCCAGGAGACCTGGAGGCTCAAGGGGATCATCGACCAGTGGGAGCTGGACATGACGCGAATAAGATGGATAGCTGATGCGCTGGAAAAGATCCGCGAAAGCAGGGACAGGTGGTCTTTCGGCATGAGCAGCCTTCACAATTTTGAGAGGAGGAGGAAGTGCGACCTCAGTGATGCTGCAGGCAAGCTTGACATCGAGAGCGTAAAGGGCACTATAAACATCAACAGGGTCCAGTCCATAGTCACCTCGTTCACTGCTGAGCGCGGCAGGATAATCCAGCTTATGCAAGAGGAAGAGGCTGCGGTATGACTGTGTCTGAGGATTTCATCAACCAGAGGAAAGAGGTTTACACCAAGATTCTATGCGACCTGATAGGTGCCAAGACAGTCAACCCTCCGGGTGACGAGTATCTTGCCGCAAAGATAATCAAGAAGCGTCTCTCTAAGATAGGCGCTTGGTACAAGATTTATGATAAGAAGCGTCATAGGACCAATGTCGTCGCCAAGGTGGGTGATGCGAAAGGGAAGAAGATACTCATCTCCACCCATCTGGACGTCGTGCCGGCAGGTGACGGCTGGGAGACAGACCCTTTCACCCCTGTAATCAAGGACGGCCTCCTTTACGGCAGGGGCGCATGCGACAACAAGGGCCAGGCAGCTGCCACGCTTCTTGTGCTTGACTACCTGAAGAGCGTAGAGAAGCAGCTGAAGAGCCAGTACATCTTCGTCTTTGCAGCTGACGAGGAGCAGGGCTCGTCATTGGGCCTGAAGTACCTTCTGGGCGAGAGGAAGGTCGAGGCGGATTATGCCATAGTGGTCGATGTTGCGGGCGCGATGCAGAAGGTGACTGTCGCTGAGAAGGGCGTGCTGAACATCAGGATCACAGCAAAGGGAAAGCAGGCGCACGGCTCCACCCCGCAGAAAGGAATCAGCGCCATCGCGGGGATGGCCAAGTTCATAGCGAAACTCGAGCACTACATACTCAAGCATCAGCTGCATAAGTACCTTACGCGGCCGACAATAAACTTCGGCACGATAAAGGGAGGCTCTGCGCCGAACACGGTGGCTGGGCATTGTGAATGCGTTGTGAACATAAGGTACCTGCCGAGCCAGTCTCCGAAAAGCATCGTCGATGAGCTCAAGAATCTGTCCGAGCGTTTCGGCGAGTTCGAGTTCGAAGTCCTGGTCAACGCCCCTCCGACAGAGGTGGATGACCATAACATCCTGGTCGAGACCATCCGGAATGTCGCTGAGAGGCACGGCATAAACCTCAGGCTAAAGGGCCTGAGCGGCGCCACTGACACTAAGTCTTTTGTCCTGAATGACATTCCCGCTGTGGGCTTTGACTTCGCTGATGATTACGTGGCTCACAACGCGAACGAGTACTGCAGGCTTGACAATCTCTTTAAGTTCTCAAGCGTCTTGATTGATGTCTGCCTGGAATTCAACAAGTGATGCGCTGAGTGATATGCTGCACAACCAAAAGATTAATATTCTCCATCCTATTAACTTATGGCGTTAGGGGGTGTTAGCCATGGATGTGGGCAATGTTGAGATAAAGTGGCTTGGCCATTCCGGTTTCAGGATAACTGATGTGCTTGAGAACAGGGTGCTTTATATAGACCCTTACCGGATAGGGGATGCTGTCCCTGCTGACGCCATACTGATCACTCATTCTCATTATGACCATTGCTCTATCGAGGACCTGAATAAGATATCCACTCCCAGGACAGTCCTGCTCGCCCCTCCGGACTGCCAGAGCAAGTTCCAGGGGAAGATTGACATGAGGACGAGCGTGATAATGACACCCGGTAAGAGCATTGTCATGGGCAACATCCAGGTTGAGGCAGTGCCTGCGTACAACACAGGCAAGAGCTTCCATCCGAAGGCCAATGATTGGGTGGGGTATATAATAGGCATAAACAGCAAGCGCATATATCATAGCGGCGACTCTGACGCCATACCTGAAATGTCGAAGCTGCACAAGATCGACGTGGCGCTGGTGCCCGTCTCAGGCACTTACGTGATGACTGCAGAAGAGGCAGCAAAGGCTGTCGAGGGATTCAAGCCCAAGCTTGCCATACCCATGCATTACGGCGCCATCGTCGGCAGCAAGGATGATGCGGAGCAGTTCAAAAAGCTGAGCAAGGTGCCTGTCCAGATACTTGAGAAGGAGTGAAAAATCATTTGTCCTTGTTCTTTCTGTACCTTTCCTTGAATTCTTTCCTGAAATCTTCAAATTCCCCTTTGTCTATCGCATTGCGTATTCTTTCTAGGAACTTCACGACCCAGTACACATTATGATAAGACAGGTACCTGTGGTGCGTCCACTCAAAGCTCCTCGATAGGTGGTGCAGATAAGCGCGTGAGAAGTTCTTGCATACATAGCAGTCGCATTCGGGGTCCAGCGGCGTGAAGTCTTTGCTGTATTTTCCCCTGTCGAGCTTTATCGTGCCTGTCCGCGTGAATACGTGGCAGTGCCTTGCGTTCTGCGTCGGGTATATCGAGTCGAAGCAATCCACGCCTCGCGACACGGCTTCAATTATGTCTTCAGGGCTGCCCACGCCCATCATGTAGCGCGGTCTCTCAGGATTGAGGTGCGGTATCTGCCATTCAAGAGCCTTGAGCATCGCTTCGCGTGTCTCTCCTATGCAGAGCCCTCCGACTGCATTGCCGTCGAAATCAAGCGAGTCAATGAACTTTGCGCTCTTCTCTCTCAGCTCGCGGTGCAGCGCTCCCTGCGCTATGCCGAAGAGCAGTTGCCTTCTTGCGTATATGCTCTGCTGGTCGTGCGCGTCATGGTATCTCTTGCACCTTTCAGCCCAGACATGCGTACGTCTTGTCGCTTCGGATGCGTCTGCAAGATTGGACCCTACTTTTGGCACGTGGTCCAGGCACATCGCCACGTCTGTTCCCATCTCCCTCTCTATCTGTATCACGTCCTCTGGCTTGAGGAAGTGTGCCCTGTTTGCGAAAGGGTCGTGGAACCTGACCCCTTTGTCGCTGATATCTTTCAGGAATGATTCGGAGAGCATCTGGAACCCCCCGCTGTCTGAGAATATCGTCCTGTTGAAGTTCATTAGCCTGTGCACCCCGCAGGCATCCTTGATGAGTGCCATGCCTGGCTTGAGGTAAGTGACGTATGCGTTTGTTATGACTGCTTGCCCCCCCATCTGCTCGAGCTCCATCGGCGTCACGTGCTTTATTGTCAGCTTGGTCGCTACAGGCATGAAGAATGGTGTTTTAGCGGCACCATGCGCTGTCTTCAGCTCTCCGGTCCTTGCTTCTGTGCCTGAGTCTGTGTTTTTTATCGTGAACATGGCCTGATTATTGGATGGGGATTTAAAAAATCTTGCCTTGTTTTCGCCCGAAGAACAAAAAACTATATAAATACAGGTCCTGGTCATTCTGTCCATGAGGCGCACACATAATTGCGGTGAGTTGAATAAGAAGAATGTCGGTAATGGAGTGACGCTCCAGGGCTGGGTGAACAAGAACAGGAACCACGGCGGCGTAATTTTCATCGACATCAGGGACAGGTATGGCCTTACGCAGCTTGTGGTCAGGCCTGAAAGCAAGTTCTTCAAGACCGCTGAGGCGCTTAGGAGGGAGTCTGTCATCGAGGCGGCCGGCAGGGTCGTCGAGCGTGAGCAGAAGAACCCAAACATGCCGACAGGCGATATCGAGGTCGTTGTCGAGAATCTTGTCGTGCTTTCTGCTGCGAGCCCGCTTCCTGTGGATTATGAGGATCCTTCTAACATAACAGAGGACAACAGGCTGAAGTACAGGTATCTTGACCTCCGCAGGCCTGAGATGCAGGAGCATCTGCGCCTGAGGCATGTCAGTGCCCAGGCAGCCCGTGAGTTCATGTCTTCACAGGGCTTCTTGGAGATTGAGACTCCGTTCCTTATCGTTTCTACACCTGAAGGCGCGAGGGATTATGTCGTGCCAAGCAGGGTGAACCCTGGTAAGTTCTATGCCTTGCCGCAGTCGCCGCAGATATTCAAGCAGATACTGATGGTGTCTGGCTTTGACCGTTACTTCCAGATTGCGAGGTGCATGAGGGATGAGGACCTTAGGAAGGACCGGCAGCCCGAGCACACGCAGATTGATCTTGAGATGAGCTTCCCTGAGCTGGATGACCTTTTCGGCGTTGCAGAGGGACTGATGAGAAATGTCTGGAAGAGGACGCTGGGAATTGACATCAGTATACCTTTTCCAAGGATATCCCATCATGAGTCAGTGGCGAAGTACGGCTGCGACAAGCCTGACCTCAGGTTCGGCCTGGAACTGTCCGACATAAGCGATATTGCTGAGTCGTCTGATTTCAATGTCTTCAAGAGCATTGTCAAGTCCGGCGGCATTGTCAAGGCATTATGCCCTTCTGCGCAGTTCACAAGAAAGGATGTTGATGAGTTCGAGAAGCTCGTCAAGCAGGAGGGCGGCAAGGGTCTTGTCGCTTTGAAGGTCACTGCAGGCGGGCTTGAGGGCAGCGCTGTGAAGTTCTTCAACGCGGATCTGCAGAAGAAGCTGCTGAAGCGCACCGGAGCGAAGCCCGATGATATGATACTTATCGTTGGCGACAAGCCTGCTGTGGCTAACGTCTGCCTTTCGAAGCTGAGGAACGAGCTCGGCAGGAGGCTTAAGCTGTTCAATCCGAAAGAGTTCTGCTTCTGCTGGATAACTGACTTCCCGCTATATGATTGGAATGCCGAGGAGAACAGGTGGGAGATGGGCCACAATCCTTTCTCAATGCCGAAGGAGAAGGACATCAGCCTTATAGAGGCTGATCCTGGCAGGGTGTTCTGCTACCAGTATGACCTGGTTCTGAACGGCATCGAGATTGGCTCAGGCAGCATACGCAACACTGACCCTAAACTTCAGGCGAGGGTGCTTAAGGTCGTCGGGCATTCGGTTGAGGACGTGAAGAGGAAGTTCGGTTTCATGCTTGAGGCTTTCAGCTATGGCGTACCGCCTCACGGCGGTATGGGACTTGGCTTCGACAGGATTGTAGCGATATTGTGCGGTCTTGAGGATATAAGGGAGGTCATCGCTTTCCCGAAGAACAAGTCCGCGCAGAACCCTATGGACAACAGCCCTGGTGAGCTCTCAGCGCAGCAGCTGAAGGAGCTGAAAATAAAGATTGACATTCCAAAGAAAAGTTGAGTTTTGTCAGGAAACAATTAAAGAAACAATTAAATAATGAGGATTGTTGATATCAACCAGTCGGAGAGGGGTGTGTATGATGGGATTGTTTTCAAAAAAAGAGGATACGCGCTATATCAAGGAGTTTGATGACGCTCTGTCGCAGGTGAATGCTCTCGCGAAGCAGTTCAGGGACTCGCACTTCAGTTCTCTGTCCCTTTTCGAGAAGAACTTCCAGAAGGCGAAGTCTCCGTCAGACCTGCAGAAGGAGCGCGAGCTGTTCGAGAGCCATCTTGATGTCCTCCAGAAGCTGAAGTTCCAGGCAGACCTCCTGATTGATGAGGCTTTCAAGATAGTGAGGAACGAGACTGCTCTGACAGAGAAGGACCGTGTCGAGCTGAAGAGGTTGCTGCAGTCCGGCGGTTCGCAGAAGACAGGGATTAAGGTCGGCAAGAGATAAGAAAATATCTTTTTTGTTGTCTTATTTTTTTTCTTCGACTGTTGTCTCATACCCGCCGTTGGCTTCCAGGACAGCCTCGTCCTCGAATATCCTGAGGCGGACATGGACTTTCCATTCCCTATAACGATAAGATATCCTGCCTCTCATTGTTTTCTTGTATTCGTTGATCAGCTCAGGTTCTGACAGTTTCGGCAGGCCTGTTGAGTGCCTGAAGAGCTGCCTTGCGACGCCCTTGATCCTATCTTTTGGGACGGGCATTCGTGGTTCATGCCTGTATAAGTAGACCAGTGCAGTGTAGAGGAAATCCCCATATCTCTTCAGGTCATAGTTTTCGAATTTGAGATAAGGTGTTCTCAGAAGGTCCAGACTTAAAAGTTCCGTGGCGGCATTTACAGGTTCTAGTGCCCCTGCTTTTGGTGGCTGCTCTGCGCCTCCGACAATGAGCTCAAGGAAAGAATGCCCCTGCTTTGATTCTCCAAATAGCTCACGCTCAAGGGTCTTGAGCTTGTCATAATCGCTGTCTTTCTGAGAAGCTTCCTTGCTGTACTGCCTGAACCCTGTTAAGCTGACTACATCCCCCATATTAAACTACTAATAAGTAGTCATTTTTATACTTTTCTGAAAAAGCCCCTGAAACGCCCATAATCAAAGGAAAACTTTTTAAAGAGAAAACGCTTGTTCTTGCAGAATAAGGGTTAACAGTACGTCAAAAACTCAAAAGAGGTCTTAACATGGGGTTGCTCAACTGGTTTTCTGGTCTTTTTGAATCTAAAGAGATAAAGGAAGCTATGGCTGAAGGGGATAAGATAATCAGGACCAGAGAGGCAGAGGAGAAAAAGAATGCCCTTTCCAGAAAAGATTTTCGGTCAGAGATGCGGGAAGGGGGCAAGGCTATTGACAAGCAGGCCAAGAGAACACAGGAGCTTGCCGCGATTGCAAGGGAAGAACTGAAGAAAACTCCCAGGCCTGGCATACCTATGAAGAAGAAGGATGAAGAGGCCTGGTTCAAAAGCATGAAGACAGATGCACAGAGAGAGGCAGAGCTTGTAAAGGCAATTGAAAAATCAGGGAAGCCGATGAAGACAGACTCTTTGCAGCGCCAGTCAGAGAGCATCTCCAATTTCCTTGAAGGGATGGGCAAGAGCCTCAGGGAAGCGGAAAAGGTGTCTTTGAGGGTGTCCCAGCAGGTCACTGCGCAGGAGGATGAGATTGCGAGGCTTTCCAATCTTCTCGCCGAGAGGGCGCAGTTGAGCGCCCAGCTGAATGAAATAGTGGAGAGGAAGCTCCAGACATTTGACAAGGCTCTGGTAAAGGAAGAGCAGAAGCTGATAGCTCAGCTCGGAAGGAAGGACAGGGACATATTCGCATCATTCCAGAAGATAACGACAATGGCTTCCGCAGGTTCGCAGCTCAGGAGCGATATTGATTTTATACTCCAGCTCCTTGCGCCGGTCGCGGTTGACGCTCCGGAGCTGGTCAAGAGGGTCAAGGACGAGGTCGCATATGCCAAGAAGCTCTTGGTTTTCCAGGGATCGCTGCTTGCTGCGATGAGGCCGGCTCTCAAGGCAAAGAAGAATGAGATTGAGATGGCGCAGACATTCATCGCGCAGCTGCAGAAGGAAGCAGCGTAAATATTTTCACCTGTTTCTTTTGATTTTTCTTTTTATCATGATATAATCAGTATATGTTTTAGACGGTATTTTTACGTTAAGTTTTTAAATGAAAGGCTATTCTCACGGTCTGATGCCTACTATACTGTTGTCCGGTTGCGCGATTCTGAAGAATGAAAAGGTGCTGCTTATTCGCAAGAAGGGCAAGGCGCTCTGGGAGCTTCCCGGCGGCATAGTCAAGTCAAAGATAGGTCTGGAGGACGCCGCTGTCCAGAAGACGAAAGAGCAGATTGGCGTCAAGCCTGAGATAATCCAGCACTTCACAATCCTTGAATACCAGAAGGCAGGCAACAATGTCGAGGCCACGATCTTTGAGTGCGACCTGGACCCTGAAGCGACTTTCACGCCAGGGGAGAATATTGAGGAGATCGGGTGGTTCGTGATATCTGACCTCAAGAAGGATGACCTGGCTGACAGGATAGGCGAGGATGTCAAGACCATCCTTGATGATATCTGAATCATCCGGTCAGTGCTTTCAGAATATCTTCTCCATCTCTGCTATTATCCTTGCCTCGTAGTCTGACTGCCTCTCGCCTTCCTCTTTCTCCTTGTCAAGGACCGTCATGAGCTGATGAACAAGACCCTTCTCTGCTTCAGGTGTCAGCTCAAGAGACTTGACCTGCCCGACATGCTCTTCGACGACGAGCCTCTCTGCCTCCTCTGTAGTGTCTGCCTTCACCTTGACCTCTTCAAACTCCTTTGACACGAGCTTAGTGGTGTTCTTCATCACAAAGCACGCCCCCCTCTCGTGCATGATATCTGTCGCCATTTTGATATCTACTTCTGATGTCTTTCCTGTCTCTAGCCTTCCGGCCAGCCTGAGGAGGACTATCGCGTCTTTCATCTCCTTGCCGGCAAGCGCGTCGAGGATGTCTTCTGTGGACTGCTGGGGAGTCTTGTGCATGCAGTCGATGCTTATGGGAACCACGGGGCAGAGCTCGATTCGCTCATAGACAAGCCTGCTGTCGCTGCTGCCATCATAGATGTAGAAACCACCGCACCCGAGCTTTTCCAGCTCTGTGTAGCTGTTAGGGAATGTCGGGCCGGGATAGACTATGTTCCTGTATTCTGATATGCTCGCCTCTTTTACGATATGCACATGCCCGCCCGCATAATAGTCAAATCCCTTCGGCAGCAACGAGAGCGGTGCGGCTTCCATATGCTCCATATACTCTGGCTTGAGCTCTGACAGCGCTGTGTGGAACATGAATATCCTGAACCCTTGCTCCTGTTCGAGGTTCTGATGCATAAGGTCTCCGTAGTATTTCTTTTCCAGCATGCCTTTCTTCCCTATCATGCCTGTTATCTTCGCTCCTGTCTTCCTGTCTGTTGTGAAGTGCAGCTTGAGCTTTCCATCAGCCACCTCCCCTTTGCAGACATTCTTCAGCAGTTCTGCCTCTTCAAGCACTTCAAGCATGGTCTTCCCTGATGGAGAGAAGTCATGGCTTCCTGCGATTGTGTAGACAGGTATGCCTGCGTCCTTCAGCCTCTTAAGTTCAGTCACTGCAAGCTTGAGGCTTTCGATAGAAGGTATGCTCGTGTTGAACAGGTCTCCTGCCAGGAGAACGAAATCTACCCGCTTGGACAGGCATCTGCTGACCGCCTCAACAAATGCCCTGGCGTTGAGCTCTCTCAGCTTAGGCTCTCTCCAGCTTCCGAGGTGCACGTCTGCGATATGGGCGAATTTCATATCCTCAGGGAATATAACACCGTTTTTTTAATGTTACGGCGTTTAAAAACAGCTTAAAAAGAAAACAAAACATTTAAATATTAAAGATGTTCAACATTGATAAGTAATAACTATTTCGGGGGGAATAGATGACTGCTGACAAAGATGCAAAACATGATGCAGGACTTGCTGAAAAGCTTTATGAAGCTATACTCCGCCCGAAAGATATCGCTGATTCTTCCACATATATCGAAGCACTGATTGTGCTGAAGTACATGCTCAACAATTATGAGCAGGCAAGGATCAAGCG
This sequence comes from Candidatus Woesearchaeota archaeon, assembly GCA_016929255.1. GTDB lineage: Archaea > Nanobdellota > Nanobdellia > Woesearchaeales > UBA11576 > JABMQF01. Next base: position 18,591 of record JAFGJH010000059.1, on the reverse strand, counting down.
TGAGAAAGACACGTTCCAGCTTCCAGAGACATTCGCAAGCCTCGACCAGATGGAACTCCTTTTCAGGCAGGCCTCTCCGTTGAGCAGATATGACTGGTCAGAAGATCTGCTTGAGGAGGAGCATGGCAGATGCGGCGCGCTCTATTCGCGTTGCAGGAAGATTGCGGACAAGGACCGCTCACCCCTTGACCAGAAGATAGAAGCGGTCTACACGCTGGTCAAAGGCCTTCGCCAGGACTGCGCAGAGAAGCACGGCAACCATAGGCGTATCGTGGGCCTTGCTGACACCACTGCGCATGATTCCAGGTGCTATTGATAGACTGGCTGTACTTGTTTCTGCAGCGCCGCTTATTGTCCCGGCAGTGCCACCGCTCATGGCGTGCACTCAGACAAGACAGGCGGAATGGGCTGCACTTTGACAGCAACTGCGCTTATGGCGCAAGCGCGGTCCGTGAAATTATTGTATTTGTTTAGCTATTATTTGCAGCACTGCCACCGCTTTAGCGCCGGTTGGCAAAAGAAGCGGGATGGGCTGCACTTCCGCAACAAACAACGGTTATTGCGCAAGCAAGGTCATGAAAATGTGCGATTAGCAGCTAACATAAGTTTAGCAGCGTGGCGGTGCTGCCTTTTGAAGCTGCGCTGCGGCCTGGCTGCCGAACGAATGAGATGTTCAAAAAGCGAAACCTTCCTTCTCAAGGTTGTATATCCCGCCGCGGCCTTTCCTATGGCGCATCTTCTCGACTGCCTCGTTCAGCCTGCCCCTTATCAGTTCCGATTCTTTGGGTGCTGTTGGCATCAGAGGCCTGCTGAACCCGGCATATCCTGCGGTGGTGCCCAGCCTTATGACCCTTCCTGTCTTCAGCCTGCTTGACGCGCCGTCTGAAAGCAGTTTGACGGTCTCTTCGAACAGCATCGATGAGAAAATGAATTTTTCTGGCCCGAAATCCCCATCTCCAGTCACCTCCCTCGCGGGACTGATGGACTTCCAGTCTGTGAAGTCCTCTTTCTTGTTCGCGCCGATTATCCTGACCATAGTGAAATAACTGCCGAAGAGCCCCTCTTGGTTCAGGGGAGTTACCTCTATGTGCTTCTCTGACTGCGGACGGTCGTGAGTGAATTTGCTGTTGTCGACATAGAAAACCTGCTTCGACTTCCTGAAGCAGTTCTGCAGGTGAAGATGCAGGAGAATTTTGTTGTCTATGCGCAGGGGTATCCAGTCTATCGTCCTCTGGTTCGGAACTTTGAGGGCTTCGCCGAGAGAGAGGCTCACGAGCGATCTCCTGACCCTTTCGAGGAACTTCATGTGCTCCTTCTCGGACACTTTTCCCCTCTCTGAAGTCAGGGGATAGCTGATCCATATCTCGTCGCCCTGCTTGACCATCCTGGGCTTTATCGCGTACTGCTCGGCGACCCCCTCATTGAAGACCTCGTCGAAATGCGTCAGCATCATCTTCAGAACGGAATGGTAGTATGTGTCCTGCTTGTCTGGCCTGTACAGCTTGTTGAATGCGTTGAACCCGTCCAACTCGAAGAACGTCATGACCTGCGGGCCCTCTATGAGCGTCATCGCCGCGAGCACCTGGTCGAACGAGTCCTCGCGCAGTGAGGCGGGGAACCTGAGGTCATAGCTCTTTGCGAGGTGTCTCTTCTGCAGCACGTCAAGATAGAATTTCTCTTTGAGCTCGTGGAGCTTTTTCGCGTCTTCCGGCTCCAGCTTGCCGTCCTTTCTCTTCTGCCGGCATTCATGGAACAGCCTTAACAGCTCTTCTGCCAGGTGGTTGTCCAGCCCTATCTGGTGCGCGACCCTGTTTATCATCTTTCCTTCGAACTCCTCCTCTGGTATGTAGTTGAGGCCTATCCAGGCTGACTTCGGCTCGAACTTCCCGTCGTAGATGACTACAGCAGGGAAATCTGCCAGCACCTCCCTTTCGATGGCGTTTATCCTCTGTACGAATACAGGGGTCTCCACAGGCGGTATGTGCTCCTCTTCCATCCTTTTCTTGAGCTCGCCCAGTTTCCTGCCCTCGTAGTCAGGGAGGAACATCTTCTCCAGATACTCTGCCTTTGCCGCTGCGTGCTTTATCGCGTCGTCTATCTTCTGTGCAATCTGCTTCTCGAGTTCCTTCAGCTCTGCGAGCGCACTCTCTCTTTCTACCTTTGCGTCGAGCTCTCCGGTGTAGGGCTGGATGATATCCTTCAGATAGCCTTCTGAGGTCAGTTTGAAATAAACGAGCTTGTAGACGAACTGCCTGCGCTCATTTCCGACATCCAGCTCATGGTATCCTGCCAGCAGGCGGGTGTTGAGGTTCTTGAGGGATTGAAGGTCTGCGCCTTGGAACTGTCCGCTGAAAGTGTCTACAAGCTGTTTGCGGACTATAGGGGGCACCTCTTTCAGCGCGTCTTCTATCTCCTTCTTGCCTATGCCGACTATCTTCAGCCTTGTCCTTCCGAGGATGGTCACGACACCCTTGCCGTCTATGATCCCCTTCCGCTCGTACTGTTCGATTATCGTGAACTCCCTCCTGAGCCTGCGGTCAAGCTCTTTATATGCTGTCTGTATAAGCGCGTCGCCGAGTTTGTGGGACGTGTCAAGGGAGTTGCATGCAGTCATGTCGACGTTGACTATTGCTACGGGGACTTTCCCTCCGAGAGCATCCATCTCTTTTGTATCGTTGATCGCGAGGTTCAGCGCGAGCTCTGTGCCGAGCTGTGATGCCTGTTCGTCATTGGCGAAGCTCTTGTGGTACGAGTCAAGAAGTTTCCTGATGTCTTTCTTCAGTCTATCCAGGTCCTCCTCGCTGGCCTGGCCTATGTTGGATACCAAGGCTTCTATCTTCGGGACAAGGGTCTCCCATTCGTTCCAGAACGGTGTTATGCTCTGCAGTATCTTAAACTCGGTCTGTGCCAGGCTCCTGATATCAACTTCAGCATATGCCTGCTTTCCCGCACCCTGTTTTTTCACAGAATCAAGCTTCTTTTTCTGTTCGCTGAGGTCAAAGAACAGCTTCCGGAGAAGTTCAAGGAGTTTCTCTGTGTCAAGCTCTTCTTTCTTGATCATCTCGCCGGCTATTGTCGCGAATGAGAAGTGTGATTTGACCAATGATGCGTAGTCCAGGTGCTTGCCGAGCCTTCCTGCAGATTTCCTCACTTCTGCGTCCTGCTGTCTTATGAGCTCTGATAGCTGAGAGACTGCACTTATCTGCTGGTAGACGACTTCCAGGGTCCTGTTGAAGAGCTGTTCGACCCTCTCGACCCCTCCTTTGTTGAACTCTTCCTTCCAGTCAACTGCCAGCTCTTTCCTCTTCTCGTTGAACAGCTGGTATATGCTGTGGCAAAGGGCCACTATCTTTGACCTTTGTCCCATCTCCTCTTTTTCGAACCTGCGCATGGAGATAGAACATATGATATTGTTTAAATAGGTTTCTGCTTGTCTGGCTCTGTCCCAAGTCGAGGTCAGCGCCCTTTGTGGTGCTTATTTCTTAATGCTGCCCGCGCGTAGCAGGGGCAGGCTCATACGGGAGGCAGCGCCTTCTGTATGTTATTTGCTAAGCCGGACCTGGCGCTGGCCCGCGAAGCGATATTCGGGACAGAGCCTGCTTGTCTTAATGAAAAAAACTCATCATTCTTGCCGTCGCTTCAACCCACTCCCTGAAGCCGTGCGTCTCTCGGTAGAATGTGCTGTAGAATGAAGGCCTGAACTGAGGTTCAACAAAAGAGCCGTCCTTGGCAGAATTATGGAAGTAATCAAGACCGTCTACGCTTACTATCATCGGGAGCAGGAACTCGTTCCTCTCAATGTATGCCACATGCTCCAGGATCTTTCCGGCGACCCTGGTCACGTCACTGATGCTGGCTACGAATATCCGTTTTGTTTTTTGGCCGTCAACATGCCTGTTTTGAGTGGTGGCGGCAAAGTCGACTGCCTTGTAGAAATCAGTTTTTGATGTTCTTCGGTTTTTGATGTCTAAAGCGATGTAATCTATCGATTGATAGAACTCATCGCATCTGATCGCCTTTCTGAGGGCCTCAACAAGAGCAGGCCGTTCAGGGTCGCTCTTTATGTTGTCTGAAAGGTCCAGATAAAGATGGTCGACAAGACCGTTGGGTCCGATGGTCTCGCGGTGGAAGCGCAGCACGAACTCGATGTCTGCGAGCTTCTGGATCTCATCTATCTGTTCTTCAATTCTTCTTGCTGAACTTCCGCTGAACAAACTGCATCCCCCCGGCAATTTAGGACACAAAAGCGCCCTTACATCGTTCCTACATTGTTATTACGATTTAGTGATAAAACATAACGAGTTTATATATTTTTTCCAAAAAAAACAAAGCAAAAAAAGCCGTTTAAACAGCAAAATTAGACAAAAAAAGGTTTAAAACCGCCCAAATGGAAGAAAAAGCAAAAAATTCAAGAGATAAAAAGAAAATGGTGGTTTAAAAGCCAAGAATCACCTTAAACGCCTCAAATCTCTCCCTATAAAGCATTTTTTAAAGATGCCTCTCAGCTCTGCCTCGTCTTCTTTGATCTGCTGCATCTCCCTCTCGGTACTGTCGCGCGCAGTCTTGATATCCTCAAATGATCTGTGCAGTTCGCCAATCCTCTTGTGAAGGCTCACTCGGACCCTCTCGATGTCGCTCTTCTTCTGTGCAGGGGTCAACGTGAGCAGCTGCGGGCTCTTTTTTTGGGTGCCGAAGACTGCTGCCCAGAACCCTTTCTTTGTTTCAGGCTCTTTGAACATATGCATTGTGCAGAGTATGTTGTACATCTCCTGGAACCTGAAGTTGTAGTAGGCGACCTTCTGGTCAAGTTCGTTTGAGAACTTGAGGAGGTCAGGGTAGCGTTTCTCAATTAGCTTAGTCAATACGTTCCTAAGCCTGGCGCGGTTGTCAGAGGTCAGCATCCTCTCGAAGCCAGTCATACTGAAGATGCTGCGCATCTTCTCCAGGAGCTCTGTCCGTATCTTTATCGGCCTTGCTACATTGAACCTTGTCCTGCCTATCTGGTCTGATATGTGGTATATGACCTGCATCCTCATGACATGCCTGAAGAGGTCGAATGATTTCTCGAGTTTCGCCGCCACTTCGGACGGAGAGAACCTGTGGCCGCTTTCCGCTTCATTCAGGAGCGACAGGAGTTCCTGGTCAGCCTTCTCATCAATCAGCTCCTGCTGGTTGACTTTCTTTGCCGCGGATGCGAGATTCTTCAGGAATTTTGACCTGTTCCTGAAGAAGAAATGCAGTGCCCTGGCAAAGCGGAGGGTCTCATCGTCGCTGCTCTTGCTGGCGTGTTCCATGACGCCGCTCATGGAATGGTCAATCAGAAGTATGCTCTGTTCAAGATCCGCGAATTCTCTTTGCATCCCTCTTTCGCTCATCAACATGCTCACCTTCTTTGGTTTATTGGGTTGATGCAGCCGAGCGGTATATTTTAAGCTTTTGTTTTTTAGTCTTGCCTGGCTGATGGAAGATTCAAGAAGAAAATGGCTCAGTGCTCTGTAAGTGGCGGCGGATAGCTGTTATGCATGCCGACTCCGGTGAATGTATGGCGGTTCCTGCTTGCGCACAAATTGAGGATGTTGTCTGCGCTGAATCCTTCGAGAGTGCCCAATGATTCGAAAAGACCTGTGCTGTCTGAAGATACTGTCGCTCTGGCTCCGTTCCCTTTCAGGTGTGCCAGGAGAAGCAGGAAGTTTACGATTACCTGTGTGTCGCCTTCTGTATAGCAGGGTCTGGGCGGCAGGGTCTCGCGTGAGTACAATGTACGTCCTATCTCTGCCTTCATCCTTGCAGGCTCTTCTGTCATCTCACCGGCTTTATACGCCCGGACATAATATACATGCCATTCGACATGTTCGTTGGGGGTGCCTTCCACAGAATCCCACACCTCTTTCTCAAGGGAGAGCTCTAGCTCGCTGCCACCAAGCTCAATTTCCGAGAACCTGACTGTTATGTGGTCTATCCCACCCATAGTAACCACTAGTTAGTCATTAAAACTATATAAATATTATGGTTCAGAAGTGTATTAAATAGCGTTTCAGGCCCTGAAGCGCTCTCTCTGCTGTTCTTCCCTTTCCAGCATCTTGCCTATCAGTATTTCCATCATCCTGGCACTTCGCTGGCTGACATTTGCCAGTTTCTGCTCCTTTTCAGCCTTTTCTATGAGCTTGTCAATCTGGCCTTCCACATACTTGACATGCTCAAGTATCTTCCTGAAGTCTATATGCTGCGCATCATTTCCCCTGACCTTGTACTCCACCTTCCTCATCTCTTCCTCTATCATCTTTCCGATCTCTATCGAGTCCTTCTCATAGGCAGTGGCTATTGCCTCGAAAAGTGGCTTTATCTGGTGCAGCGCGCCCTGTATATTGGTGGCCTCATTGACCAGCTGGGTCGCATGGGGCACCTGCTTCAATTTGCCTTCGCGATGCAGTCCTTCATTGAATTCTTTCAGGAGCGAAAGTATCTTGAGCTCGTCATTGTAGAACATCCTGAGGTTCTTCCCCATCTGCAATATCATATGCTTGCCTGCATCCAGCTTGTTCAGCAGGTCAGTGTTCTTGGTCTCGAGCTCGTACGTTATCTTGTTCAGCCTATCAAACTCCTTCTCGTGCTCAGGCTTATTGCGGATTTCCTCGGCCAGCTCCCATGACTCGTGGAGCAGGTCATATATCTCTGCAATCTCCTGCTTCAGCGACTCCCCGAAAAGCTTGTGCTTTTTCAGGAATTTTAGGAATATCTTGACATCAAGCTGCCCTGCCTCGCCTGCAGCCCTCTTCGCGAGAGGGAACGCTGATTCAAGGTTCTTCCTGAAGTTCTTTTGTTCTGAGTATATTCCCAGCTTGATCACCTTTGTTTTTGGAAAGGAATTCGGACAGGGTCAGGTCAGCCTGACTCCCTCGAAGCTCGGATGTCTCTCTGGTTTATTATCTTTTTGGCTTTTCTTTATATGCTGCGTGAAAAGAGGGACTTTTATGGGCGTGGCGAACTTTACGAAGTTGCTCGTGACTATCGCCTCTCCCTTGTCGAGCGATGCTATGTTCCTGTCGTCTGTGGACAGGTCCTGCGATGCTGATTCGATTATGGCCTGACGTTCGGGCTTCATCTCTATGCCCAGTATTATCTTTGTGTTAATGTTCGCGAGCACCTCGCGGGGTATGAGAGAAGGCAGCTGCGTTATGGCTGTCAACCCCACTTTGAACTTCCTTCCCTCGCGGGCGATTGTGCTGAATATGTTGGCGCCTGACTCCAGCACCTCTTTTCCGAGCACGCGGGGCGCCTCCTCGAGCACAATTGAGACCACCGGCCTGCTGTCGAACTGGCCTTTTGCCTTATAGCCCCTGTACCTGTTGAATATCTCTGTCGTGACCATGCTGCCTATCATTATCTCGACTGCTCCTGAGAATCCTGATGTGTCTATTATGACTGTCTTGGCCTGCTCTGCCTCGCCTGCGATGTCCTTTATGGTGGTCTCTCCTGCGCTGAGGTCGAACACGCCGTTGCAGTATAGCTGGCTCCCGTCGAAGTCTAGGTCAAGCAGGTGCATGAGCCTTCTCTTGAGAACCCCCACTGTGGCTTCCTGGAACTCTACCTTGAGAGGCTTCTCGAGCACGACTGCCTCTACCCATTTCTTGCCGTACTCCTTGTAGTATGCGCTCATCGCCTGGACCTGCGCGTCGGAGAAGTTAACTGCGCCCCTGAAATGGTCTGGCTTCACCTGCTTGAGGTTTATCTTGAGTGTCTTTGCTCCTGGCGGAGCGTCCCTCGGTGTATAGTATATCACGTTTCCGGAGGAAGGGTGCGTCTTCAGCCCTGGTCCGTTCCTGCCGTAGTATTCGTCGTGCGGATCTAGAACAATAACTCCGCAATATCCCTTGTCGACTGCGCTCCAGAGCATGACCTTGACGAGGTTGCTCTTGCCTCTGCCTGTCGTCGATGTTATGAGCACATGGTGCGAGAATACCTTGTCACCGGGGATGCTTATCGGCACATCCATCATCTTTGATCCGGACCTGAGGTTGCCGAGGAACAGAGGGTTGGGTGGAGTGACCATAAAGTCCAGGTCTGCCTCTTCGACCTGCCTGAGCTCGCCGAAGAACAGGGGCAGCTGCTTGCATAGCTGGACATCTGTGCCGCGTATTATGGCTATGGGCTTCGCCGAGGCAAGGGTGTAGTTGCGCACATTGCCGTCAAAGAACGATATGTCTGTGTTGTCTTCAAGCTTCATGCCTGATATGAGCTCCAGGTTCTGCTGTGATATCTGGCTTCCGTAGTTGAGGTCATACACCTGGAGGAGTATCTTCTGCCTGTCGTCGCCGCTTACAAGGAGCTCGCCTATCTCGAGGCAGGCGTCGGCCTTCTGCCTTATGCATACCTTCCCGAGCTCTCCTCCCACCACCTGTCCTTTTATCATATGATAGGATAATCTTGAGTGTTATATAAAATTTTGTTTTGGCAGAATGGGTTGTTTTAAAAAGAAAAAAAGAAAAAGAAAAAAGTTAGTAGTATTTACTTCTTCTTCGCCTTTTTCTTGGCCTTCTTCTTGGCGACCTTTTTCTTGGCCTTCTTCTTGGCGACCTTTTTCTTGGCCTTCTTCTTGGCGACCTTTTTCTTGGCCTTCTTCCTCTTGGATCCGCCTCTTACCATCTTCGCACAGGATATGTCACCCTGCTTGTCGATGAAGTAGAGGAAACCACCCTTCTTCTTGACGCCGACCTTGGCGACTTTCTTGACAGCGCCGGCCTTCTTTCCCTTGCCGCGGGCCATCTTTGCACAGGATACGTCGCCATGTCTGTCGACGAAGTAGAGGTACCCTGCCTGTTTCTTGACACCTACTTTTGCAACTTTTTGCGCCATTTTATTTGACCTCCTTTTCTCGAATGAGAATCAGTAAACCTTACGAATACTAGTATTTAAATGTTTTGTTTTCGCCGACGATGAGGCTTCAAGGATTGTCTTTTTCCTGACGAGAAACCTCATTTATTGGATTAAGGGTGTTGCCTGTCTCAATCCTGACCAGGTCGTTGAGCTCCTGCCTGGACAGTGCGCATCCGTGGAGTTTCACACCCCACAGTAATGACTCGACAAGAGTCCTTGCTGCGCCCTCTCCGTCGGGGAGATACTTGTTGAATATGCCCTTCTCATACGCCACCATCACGAGCTCCACTGATCTTATGACCTTGATTCCCCTTGTCCAGTTCTTTATCCTGTTGAGGTTGGCCTGGTCAGTGTATACCTTCGAACCCATGTTCTTCTCGAGCATCCGGGCAAGCCCTGACTGGTCTTCGATAAGGAGCTTTGTCGTCCTCTCGTCAATCACGACTGCCGAGGCATTGAGGATTGATGCAGCCGCGAGGACTTCCATCTCTGCGTAATGGGCAATCTTCAGCCAGTTGCCCCTGACCTTGAATGAGTGGTTGGCAAGCTCAAGGAGCTCTTCTGCGAGCATCCTCATCTTCTGCTCGTCCAGCACGGTCAGCACGCCGTTCTTTATCCTGAAGCCCACCTGCAGGGCCTCGAACTTGAACTTCTTCGACGCAAGGGGTCGGTCGACCAGCTCTGCCTTGACTGCCCGCGGTATATAGAACTCTCCCTTGAACATCTCCTTCAGGCAGTCCAGTGTCCAGAGGAGGTTGTTGGTCGTGAGGCTTATTACAGGTCCAGCGTCGAATATTAGCGATTTCATCTTGTCCTCTGTGGCTACTCAAATAGCTGCCTGGCCAGGTTGAGCCTCTGCCCGACGTCAGTCGAAACTGCTGCGTCATCATTTATCCTTGTCTTGCCTATGTAGCTAAGCAGCTCCCATTGCCCTACGCCCAGCATCTCGGCCGCCCTTGCCGCGCTTATGCCGCGCTCGTAGAGCCTGCTCCCTTTCTTGACCCTGGCCTTCTCTATGACCTTATCTATGTACAGCTTGAATTCCTTCTCGACAGAAGCTGTGAAAGCGAACACCTTCTTCATCTTGTCGCGGTATTCGTCAAGATGGTTCTGTTCCAGCGAGAACTGCGCGCTGCCGAGCAGGTTCCTTGCCTGGTCTGCGTACTCTGACTCGAAACCCCATCTCTCGAGAAGCTTTGATATGGCATATACTATGACTGCCACTGAAAGGGAGTCAGGGTCCTGGAACACGCTTGCGTTGTGTATTGTCGCGTCGCTGAGTATCTTAAGCTTCTTCGAGTCTCCGCTGTTTATGTTCCTCTGCGCCTTCTTCAGGACGCGGACTATTTCCTTCCTCACAGAATTGGGCATCTCTTTTTCCATGGTGAAGAAGTCATTTTCCGTTTATATAAAAGTTTCTATGCATCTCTCCGTGCGCCAGGCATTTTAAGGCTTTTAAATGGGCGAGGCAAAGTTTTTTAAACCCTGTCAGCATATCGTTTGGACTGGGTGATTGAATGTTCATAAAAGACCTGCAGCCGAGACAGACGAATGTTGATGTCGAAGGTGAAGTTGTTGAGATGAGTGATGTCCGTGAGTTCAGCAAGTTTGGTAGGCAGGGTAAGGTCGCGAATGCGCTGATAAAGGACGGCACCGGCAGGGTTAAGCTTTCTTTGTGGAATGAGCAGATTGAGAAGGTCCGCGTGGGTGACAAGGTCAAGATCCAGAAAGGCTATGTTGGCGAGTTTCAGGGTGAGCTTCAGCTGACGACAGGGAAGTTCGGTACGCTTGACGTCGTGAGTAAGGAGGGTGTGCCGCAGGAAGCAGAAGGTCCGGGGGCTGCTGCGAAGCCGGAACCGGCGCCTGCCGAAGAGAAGGAAGAGCCAAAGGAGGAGTCGGCATCAGCGGATAAGCCCGATGATTTCTCGTTCGGTGATGACAAGGAGGACGAGGTGCCGAAGAAAGGGGGCGCTCCTGAAGATCCCATTGATGTCGAGGAAGAGGACCTCAGCTGATCAGAGTCTAATTCTAAAACCGGCCCACACAGCCACTGCCGCCTTGCGACGTTGTGGGATAATGATCCAGAGTTCAACACTCGGTGAAAGATGCTGTTTAAGAAGAGGACGGAGCGCGCTGTGGCTGTGCGGGATGGAACAGCCAAGCACCAAAAGTTATATAAATCAATCAGATTCTTCGTATGACCACCCAGATTGTCGAGGCTTTATGCCGATGAGAGACAACAAAGAGCGGTCGATGGGACGGTAGCTCAATCTGGGACCTGCCGAGCCTGCGAGGCTCGCGGCAGAAAAGAGCACACGGCTGAAGGCCGTTTCATGCCATACGGTATGATGACCCGCAAGGGGATGATTGTCAGATACCGTGGGGTTCGGGGTTCAAATTGTTGTTCAACAACATGAAAGTCCCCGCCGTCCCATTTGAGAAATGCAAAATCCCGATGATTGACAACCTGTTGCCAAGTGGGATAATCCGCAGGATTATCCGTAAAGTCGGGATTTTGTGTTTTCAAATGCTTGATTATCCCAGACGACCGCAGGGAGTCGGGATTATCTTTGTATTTGAAAAAATGCATTATGCATTTTTTAATGCTTAATGATGCCGATGAGTCCACGAGTCGGCATTATTTTTGTATTTTTCATTTTAGATTACAAGAAATAGTCACTCGTGCTTCTCGCCCAGCTCCCTTCTTCTCTGGAAGGTCTCTGGTATGTCTATCAGGTACTTGCCTTCTGCGAGCTTGAAGACTATCGGCTTGTCCTTGTTGAAGAGCTGCACGAGGTCGAGCTCGAACTTGCCGGGCTCTGTCACGCGTATGGACTCGAGGTCCAGCACCACGGGCTCATCAGGGTCTGTTTCGCCTATTATCTCACGGACATCCTCCTCGATCTGCACCTTCTGCTCCTGCGTGAGGTTGGTGTTTATTGTCTTGGCTTTATCTATTGATTCTTTCTTGACGAAGAACCAGAGCCTTGACCCGCACGAGCAGCCCTTCTGAAGGAGCGTTGAGTCTCCATCCTCATAGAATTTTCCGCATCTGACGCATTGGTGAGGCATGGTGTATCTTAGCTCTTGGCTTTCTTCCTGGCCTTCTTGGGTTTAGACCTATCGTCCGTCGTGAAAAGCTGTATCTTGTTGGGGTCTTTCTTTATCTCCTTGACTATGGATGCGGGGCCTATTATCGTCAGACCCTGCCTGTCTCCGAGCAGCATGTTGATGAACTGCTGCTTCAGCTTCCTGAAAGCTGCCATGTTGTGCGCCGCAGGGTATACGACTGCCAGCTCGATGCCCCTGAACTCTGAGTTTATCTCTTCCATCGTCGTCTTGATGAGCTCAGCTTCCTCTTCCTTCTTGAGCCTGCCTTCCAGCAGGACTATCTTGTCCTCTTTGACTGCGTTGAGCAGTTTCCTGATCCTGCCTATCGAGCTCAGGTTCTCGATTTCCATGTAAGGAACAAATTGTAGTGTGAGTCCCATCTTCTGAAACCTCATCCTGCTATGACGAACAGGGATTCGTAGAACTCCTCCATGTTCGTGCCTTTCTTCGCTGATATCCCTATGACATCGTACTGCGGGAAGGCCGCCTTGATCTTCTTTATGCTCGCCTTCCTCAGGTCTGTCTTGTTGCCCACGACAAGGACAGGTATGTCCCTTGCTGCGAGGTTGCCTATTATTGTTATGTTGACCTGCGAGTACGGGTCTTTTGTGGCGTCTAGCACGACTACGACCACGTCCATGTTGTCTAGCCATCTTATGGCGTCGATGACACCTTTTGTGGCCTCCTTTGCACGCTTCTTGGACTCTGATTCGGTCAGTCCTTTCTTCATGAAGTCCTCATAGTCTATCTTCGTGGCTATGCCAGGGGTGTCTACAAGGCTGAAAGAAAGCTCATGGTTGTCCTTCTTGACTGTTATCCGCTCCTTTATCTGGACCTCTCTTGTCTCGTGCTCTATGTTAGAGACGCTTCCCATCTCCTCGCCGAGCCAGTCCAGGCAGAGCCTGTTGGCGAGCGTTGTCTTGCCGCCGTTCGGAGGGCCGTATAGACCTATCTTTAGTGCTTTGCGTTTCCTGAATATGTCCCTGAACACCTTATGGATGAATTTTCCGACAAATTTTATCATCAGTTCACCGTCTTTGCTTGTTTTGTCCTGCCTCAAAAATTTGTGTTTTGTTTATATAACTTTCGGTTGCGGTTTTCAGCAGCCCGCGTTATACGGACGGGCATTTTTTCTGTTTTTGCGCAGAATTTCGAAGGATTGTGCGCATCACAGCTTAAGGCTTTCCTTGACTATATGTTTCACCAGCGCCACGTCCTTCTCAGCGACCTCTCCCCTCAGCTCTGAGCGCGCGGATGCTTTCGCGAGCCTTGTGAAGCCGACGACCATCCTGGGGGATATCTCGACGAGGTATTTCTTCTCGTTCTCCTTTATGTCTGCAATGAAGTCGACTATCTCCTGCTCGAACTTCTTCGGGAGATTTATGTCCCCGAGCGAGTGCGCGTGCCTTATGTAGCTCTTCAGGAATTCCTGCTCCTTGCTGCTCAGCTCGTGCTTGCACTTCTGCAGCAGGGCCTTTGTTATCTTCTTGAACTCATCTATGTCGTGCTTCTTGACCAGGAATGTGAGGTGGAACCTCGTCAGCAGCGCTGCATCGAACGGGAGCTGCTTCTTCAGCTCGCTGACTGTCGTGCCCGTGAACTTGTCGCCTTTGGGGTTTGCTGTCGCAAGCACAGACACTCGCGCGTCGAACTTGTATGAGTGTCCTCCCTTGTCGTAGCTGACAAACCCTTTCTCCATAGCGTTGTAGAGGCTGGCCCTCGACTCCTCTTTCATGAGGTTGAGCTCGTCGATTGCGCACAGGCCTTTGTCTGCCATGGGCAGGAGCCCTTTCATCACCTCGTTGCCCTTGACAGTTACCGCAAGACCCACTCCTGAAGTGCCTGAGCCGAGCCCCATCGATGATATCGGAGCGAGCTCTGTCGCTGAGCTGAGTATCTGTGTCTTGCCTGTGCCCGGGTCGCCGAGCAGAAGTATGTGTATGCGTTCCGGTGAGAGAAGCTGCAGCGCGACTGCCTTCTTGACTGTCTCGAACCCGACTATGTTGGGCGCGATTATCTGCGAGCATTTGTCATGTATTGCTTTTGAGAATTCTGTGAACAGGGTCTTTTTCGTCTTCTCGTCTATCGCTGTGTTGATGTCTTCTATCAGCCCGTCTGCCTCTTCACTCTTCTTCTTGGCTACCAGCTTGGGGATGCTGAGTCTGTCTATGAGCCCGCCGAGCGAGAATGATTCCGTCTCTATGGCCACCTTCTTCTCCTTGAGGAGTCCTCTGACCAGGCGTTTCTGCTTTTCAGAGACATACCAGTCAAGGGAATCGAGAGACTTCTCCTCTTCAGAGGACAGCTTCCGCATCCTCCGCATAACGTCTATGAGATCTGCCATGCTTACCCCCTGTTTGCTTTTTCTTTATATGGCTTGTTTGTCAGAAAGAGTATAAAAAGCTTGTTGTGCCGGTTTTTATATTGCGCGGTTTTGCATCCTCTACTGCTGCTGCAGCTGCTGCTGCGCATCTCCTATTATCTGCTCTGCTGTCTGGTAGTCCCAGCCTATCTCGATGAGGTGTGACCTTATCTCTTCAAGGTCATACCCTTCTGAAATCACCTGCGCAACATAGTTCCTGAGGTCGGTTATCTGCGGGCTTTCTGTAGGCTGTGCTGGCCGGCTGTATCCTGCCTGCACCTCTGGCATCGCGGCCCCCGCCGCCTCTGCTCCCGCAGGCATTCCTGCAGGCATAGCAGGCATAGTGGGCATCGGAGCAGCTGTCGTCGAAGGGGCCTTGCCTCCTTTGTGTCCCATCATGACCCCTGCGACTATGCCGACGATGACCAGGATTACTGCGGCGAGTATTATGATGCTTGTGGTCATGCTCATGCCTGCTATTGTCGTGGGCTGCTGGAGGACACCCATCTCATCTTCATAGTTGCCTTGATTGAGGTGCTCTTCGAGGAGCTTCTTCTCTGCCCTTGTGAGCTTGTCAAGGCAGCATGCGAGGTCGCCGTCTATGAGCTGGTTCGTTGTTGCCATGCTCTTGAGGGCTTCGCAGTACTTGACCCTGAACGCTGCGTCGCAGACCACGTTGCCTCCCAGCTCGACATACCTTGACTGAAGTATCTGGAAGTCCTGGTTTATCGCTCCGTTGGCAAGGTTCCGCGGAGACGGGTCATCCACCATCTTTGAGAATGAATCGTAGTCAGGGAACTGTATTATGACATCCTCTGACGTGAAGCCTGCGCACATCCCTTTCATCTCGGATACAGTCCATCCTGTGCTTGTCTTGGCAGCCTGCAGCGAAAGTGGCTGTTCGGGGTCGTTTATGACCACGCAGATGCTCGACTGGGCTATCTGGCTGAACATCGCGGAGCCTGACAGAGCGCTTTCGAGCTTTGCTTTTGCAGTGCTCGCGTCGAGGACCGCGTATCCTGTGAGTGTGGGCGATGCTGTGACGATGAAGTAAAGCCCGAGGATTACTATGATTATGAACACTGAGTGCGTGATGAAGGACTTGGCTTTTTCACCTGTTTTTTCCATCTTTTTTCCTTTGGTCGGCCTGTTCTATTTTTTTCTATTTCTTGATATCCTTGAACTGGATATCTCCTATGGCTAGCTTCCTGAGCGTCTCCTTCAGGTCATTTATCTTGACCCTTGCCTGTTCTGTGGTCTCCCTGTCCCTTATCGTGACGTCCTCCTTCTCCAGCGAGTCGAAGTCGATTGTGATGCAGAACGGCGTGCCGAGCTCGTCCATCCTTGCGTATCTCCGACCTATGCTTCCTGCGCGGTCATAGAAGCAGGACAGGTCATTCTTGAGCAGGTTGTGGACCTCTTTTGCCTTGTCCTCGAGCTTATTGACAAGAGGCAGTACCGCTGCCTTTATGGGAGCGAGCTTGGGGTGCAGGTGCAGGACGATGTTCCCTCTTTTCTTGTCGTCGTCGTATGCATCGAACATGAACACCAGGAAGCTCCTGTCCACGCCGAGGCTTGGCTCTGCGACCACGTGGGGGACCACTTTCTCTTTTGTCTCCTCGTCGTATATGCTCAGGTCTTTCTTGCTGTGCTTTGAGTGTTGATTGAGGTCGAAGTCTGAACGGTCGGCTATGCCTTCAAGCTCTTTCCAGCCCCATGGAAACCTGTACTCAAGGTCCCAGCAGTCGCTTGAGTAGTGTGCGAGCTCGTCTTTCTTGTGCTGCCTTATCCTGAAGTGCTCCCTTTGGGCGCCGAGGTCGAGGAACCACCTGTGTTCTGTGGCGAGCCAGTATGCGTGCCACGGGCTCTTGAGGACTTTCTTGGCGAGCGCGTCCTTGACAGTCATCTCCTTCGCTTCCTGCTTCTTCTCCTGCATCTCTGCAGAATACACCGTCAGTTTTTCTTCGATGACCTCGCTGATGTATGGGCACTCGCCGTGCTTCTTCGGGTGTATGAAGTACTCTATCTCCATCTGCTCGAATTCCCTGCACCTGAACAGGAAGTGCCTGGGCGCTATCTCGTTCCTGAACGCCTTCCCCATCTGGGCTATGCCGAAAGGCAGCTTGAGCCTTGATGTCTCGAATACGTTCTTGAACTCCGCGAATATTATCTGTGCTGTCTCTGCCCTGAGGTATGCCTTGGACTCTTCGCTCTGGACAGGTCCGACGTTTGTCGTGAACATGAGGTTGAACTTCCGGGGTTCGGACAGGGGGTTGCCTTTGGGCGACTTGACATTGTTCTCCTTGATCAGCTTGCCGAGGTCCTCAGCAGACAGGCCGTCTGCCTGTATCTTAAGCGCTTCCTCGATCAGCACGTCTGCCCTGTGCCTTTCGTGTGTCTTGAGATCCTCGACTAGTATGTCTCCGAACTGCTCTGCGTGGCCTGACGCGACCCATACTTTTGGGTTTGAGATTATGCTGCCGTCTATGCCCACTATGTCTTCGCGTGACTGGACATGGGACTTCCACCATTCGTTCTTGATGCTGTTCTTTAGCTCTGTGCCGTAAGGGCCGTAGTCGAAGAATCCGGCCATCCCGCCGTATATCTCAGAGCTTGGATAGACAAATCCTTTCCTCTTGCAGAATACTGCCATGTCATCTATGCTGAGGCATTTAGAAGGGTCATCTTTTGGAATCGGCCTTTCCTGTTTAGTTTCCTGTGTCTTTTCCTGTTTTGTCTGTTTCTTTGCCTCTTTTTCCGTCATTTACCCTGCCCCGTTGATAGCCCAAGACAGATTTGACTATCTGAACCTGTGTTCTGTGGTTTTATATTTATATAGTTTGTGCTGCGTTCCGGTTAAAAAGCCAAGAAATCATCTTTTGGAATCCTATCTTCTCAGATAATCTATCTCTTCGCTGTCCAGGTCGAGCTTGTCTGCTATCGCTGATATCATCTCCCTGTCCTTGCCTTTCCTGAATATCTCCTTGATGTATGGATAGGTATCCTTCACCACTTCCTTCTTGGAGCTGTGTGTCGCTGCTGCTATCTTCTCGCAGATCGCGAGGCGTTTCTGGTATTTCCGGTTTGCAATATAGATTTTAAGAAGCCTCTGTGTCTGACCGTAATCGACTATCTTCCTGTACTTCTCATCCTTTGATACTGCGACCCCTGCGCTGAGGTAGTCGTTGATGTATACCAGGAATCGCCAGTGCTGCCAGCGCATTATGCGCCTGTTCATTATGTCTGCCTTGGAGACGAAGTCATACGCCCTGGCCAGGTCTGCAGGCTTCTCATATTCTTTGGGAAGGTTCTCGTCTACCCACAGCATGCATTCCTTGAGGTCTTCGCTGACAGTGTCGAACGACTGTCTGGCTATGGCGGGGTCTGTTGTCTTGAACACTTTGGTCAGGGCAGTCGATATCTCCTCTGTCTTCTCCCTGTCTGACAGGGCATTGAGGTCATTCTTGGTGAGCGTCCCTCCTGAGCTCAGCATCTGCAGGTCATTGACTGCTGCCCTGGCATCGCCTCCGACCCGTCTGGCTATTGACTTGAGCGCGTCTTCCTCGTACTTTATCTTCTCAAGCGCGGCTATGCGCTTCAGCGCCTCGAACACATCTGTGTATTGCAGCGGCGAGAACTCTATCATCGCGGCTCTCTTGCGAAGGTCTGAGAATTTCTTGTCGAACGGGTCGTTCGCTGTCATGACTATCGGGAATGCTGTCCCCTCTATCATGCGCGCAAGCTCAGGTATTCCTCCCCGGTCCTGCGTTCCTGATACTCCGTCTATCTCGTCTACGAGTATTATCTTGCCCTTGAAGAACAGCGACATCTGCCTTGACGCGTTGCCTACTATGGATGATATCCCCTCTGCGTTCCTGAAGTCTGATGCGTTCAGCTCGACTATCTCAAGCCCGAGCTCATTGGCTATCGCATAGACTGCGCAGGTCTTGCCGCTTCCTGTTGGACCGTGGATGATCGCTGCCTTCTTCTTCTCTTTCCTGAAGTTGACCACGAATCTCTTGAGCTCTGCTATGGCCTTGTCCTGTCCTGCTATATCCTTTATCTTCTTAGGGGAATGCTGCTGTGTCCAGGGTTTTGTCCTTTCCGCCATTGAAGAAGAAAAAAGCTGGATTGTTTATTAAAGTTTTGAGTGGATTGGCTCTGTCCGGAATGTAGCCAGCACCTCTTTGTGAGGCGATTTGGCGATGAGTATTGCGGGCGTTTTCGGGGGTCGGCCCCTACGG
>JAFGJH010000058.1 GCA_016929255.1 Candidatus Woesearchaeota archaeon | reverse complement strand
TTGCTACACAAGCACTGCTGAAGAAGCCAAAGTGCAACCCGTACCGCGATGATTGTGTGAGGACACGCAGAAAGCGGCGGCAGCTGCTCAAGCTTATGCAGCAGAAGCCGCCAAGCATCACGCGGTGGAAGCTGCCAAGAATTTTAGGTGTGGCTGCCCTCTTCAGTGTTGTATATCCTGTCATACCAGGATACGAGACGGGCAAGGACCGTCTTGCCGTCATCTGCCGCCACAGCGTGGCGCATATGGCTCACATACGCATGGACCCTGTCGTGCCGGACAAGTCCCGGGCTGCCTGCGATACAATACCTCTTCCTGTTGCGGCTGTTGAGCCTGCCTGCAGCAGGGTCGAGAATCTCATCGCTGGACAGCTCATAGATGCTGATCCTCCGCCCCCTGAAACGCCCTTCCATGACTCCTATGACTGTCCCGCATATCCTTCTCTTGAACAATTCAACAGAAAGCGACGGCCTGTCCTTATGGACAAGCTTTGCAGGGATGTAGGTATCCCTGCCCTCCAAAGAAGCTGAGTTAACCCTGATATCAAGCGCATCCTCCATCAAAACACCCTCAACACCTGAAAAAATGGCGGCGAATGCCATCATGCCCGCGGATTGACATGTGCAAAAGCATTTAAATATTTTTTTCTGAAGGAGGATTCCGGAAGCTCCGAGCAGCTCCCAGCCCTCTGCAGTCAAGAGAAACATTTATAATCGCATGATTTTCTGCACATTTCATGACAGATACAATCAAGAATCCTATCGCTGACAGAAAAAACCACACAATAGACACTGCTGTGCTCAGCACACTGAACGAGATAGAGGCGCATATGCATCACACAGAAGGGGCGGACCCGACACCGTACATAATCAAAGTCGCCGCCAAAAGAAGGATATATACCGAGACCATACGCATGCTCTGCGAGTCTTACGGCAAGGATCCTATGGTATACATATCGCTGTTCGACAGGCAGCTTGACCACCTTCTCCAGATATATGCCTCTGAAAGGGCAGCGCATGAGGCTGAAGACGCCCTGCCTGACCTCACTGCCTGACAGCCAGCAGACCGCCGACTGCAGAACATCCGGCCACGCGCTGCCAGACGACCAGACGACATTTAAAAACATTCTCCACTTTATAATAGTCTCTTTCAGTTAATTTTAAATATATCCCCTTTCTGGTTCCTGACCGGAGAAAGAGGACAGAAAGCGCTCAAAAAGCATCAGAGGTGTTCGGTGGCAATGGAAAAAAGGGTATTCATACTCATCATATCAGTTCTTATGGTGCTGCTCATCGCATCCGCTGCAATGGCTGCAGAGGCGCGCGCTGCAGAAGAGCACAAATACTACATAGCGGGGGCGTACACCAACCAAGAAGCCACAGCGCTCCTGAACATACTCAATCCCGGCGACACCCCTGCGGACGTGCAGGTGAGGATATTCTACGAGAAGAACGACTCAGGAGGGTTCAGGCTGACAGTGCCTGCGCACAGCACATCAAGCACAGACCTCTCAGAGAGGATGACGAGCAACTTCGGCCTCGAGATGACATCCGAAAGACCGCTTGCCGCCGACTCGGTGCAGTACGACACCACATACTCGGGCGGCTTCGCGACACTTGCTGCGCTGAAGCCAGACTACGTGTGGCACTTCGCAGAAGGATACTCCAGCGGCATGGTAAAGACATACCTGTACATACTGAACCCGGGCACGCGAGAGGCAAACATCGGCGTGACCCTCTATTACGACACCGGCGAGAAAAAGACATTCAACCTCAATGTCCCTGCGCAGAAGCACCTGCGCGTCGACCTCAAGGAGAGGACCATGCCCGAGAAGCGCTTCGGCATGAAGGTCACGAGCACCGTCCCTGTCGTGGCGTCCGCAGGCAACTTCAACAAGAAGTTCAGCGGAGGCAGCGGAGGCACAGGAACAGTACTGCTTGCAAAGAGATGGATATTCCCTGACGGATACACCAGCACAGAAGCGACCGAGTTCATCAACGTCCTGAACCCCTCATTCGGGGTCGCGCACATCACGGTGACGCTCCATTACGACGACGGCACAGCCAGGTCGTTCGACGAGACAGTCCCTGCGCAGGCCAAGAAGATGATACTCCTGAACAACTACGCGCAGGAGATGAAATGGTTCAGCACGACAGTCGACAGCGACGTCAACATAGCGGTTGAGAACACCCACTACGACTCATCATACTCAGCAGGACACGGCGGGATCGGAGCGACATCCGGAGCGACAGAGCAGCACTTCGTCAACTCTATCGCCGACAGCAAGTCCAAGAGCCACCTCGCGGTCTACAACCCGTCAGACAAGGAAGCTATGCTGGACATCACATTCTATTATGCCGACGGCACCGTAAAGCAGCTGCAGGAGAGAGCGCCGGCTCTAATGCGCAGCACCATAGACCTCAACAAGAGGGTGATTGAGGGTGTGCAGTTCGGTATGCAGCTCAGGAGCACCGAGCCTGTCGTCGCAAGACAGGTCACGTACAACCAGAAGCAGTCCTCAGGCTACAGCCAGTTCGGGATGGTCATCCCTGTGGACGAGAAAGAGGCTGCAGAAGAGGGATTGATTGAGGATAAGGCACCGGCACCGGAGACGCGCTCAGAAGGATACGCCCTCCAGAAAGAGGAGGTGGTCGCGACATCACGGTTCAAGGAGAGAATAGCCGCGGGAATGTCCTCCGCAGCGAAGTACACCTACGACAAGGAAGGGCTCACAGTGGTCGCGTGGGCGCTCAGGTATTCAGACCCTAAAGCGGTGTCGAAAGCGCTCTCGGCAGCTCTGGGCGGAGAGATGTTCACGCTTCTTGAGGTGAGGCCAGACTATGTCAGCGGCCTGCCTGCGCACAGCTTTGTCGCGGAGAAGTCAGAAGGCTACATGTGGACATCAGGCGATTACCTGTACATAATCGTCGCAGCAGACGCAGCAGACGCATACGGCCTCGCGGAATCATTCGTATCGGGCAATGTGCCTGCCGCCAGGAAGAAGACCGGGCTCGGCACGATCATCATCGTCCTTGCTGCGCTAATAGTGCTCATATTCTTCGTGAGATGGGTGTTCCGCAGGTCACCTGCAGATGCAGAAGAGAGGGCAGCATGGGAAGATGTGATACCCTCTGCAAAACCAAAGACAAAGAAGCCTGTGAAGAAAAAAGAATCCGCAAAGAAAGAGGAAACCGCGAAGTCTGTGAAGAAAGATGCTCCTGCAAAGAAAGAGAAGCCTGCCAGGAAGGAGGAGAAGGATAGGCAGGAGGAGAGCCATAAGAAAGATGACCACAAGCGACGCGCAGAAGACCACAAGCCAGAAAAGAAGCATGAAGACAGGAGTGCGAAGGAAGAGCGCAGGCCGGAGCACAAGAAAGAAGAACGCGGGCAGGAAGAAAAGAAAGAAGAGCACAAGAAAGAAGAGCACAAGAAAGAGGACACCGCCAAAAAGACAGACAAGGTCAAGGAGATATCCATAAGGGAGATACCCCGCGAGAAGATGACTGCCCAGGACCTGCTCGACCAGATGGAAGAGATACCAGAATACGAGGACGTGTTCAGGCACGTCAACAGGGACCAGGAAGAGATAAAGCAGAAGTGAGTTCTCACATAACAATATTTATAAAGTAAAACAGCTGGCACAGCCCTGAATAAGGCATTGAGGTGTTCAAGATGAAAAAGCTGGCCATCGCATCAATCATCATCCTTCTATCGCTCATCATCGGCTGCGCAGCAAGGGTCCATGTCAAGGAAGTCAACGAAGACCCTGAGAAGTACATGGGGAAGAAAGTGGTGGTGTCCGGCAAAGTGGTCGCGCCGATGCAGATGGGCACGCTCTCAGGATTCACGCTCAGTGATGACAAATCCACAATCATAGTCTCATCAGACCTAGTGCCCCAGGCAGGAGACACAGTCACTGTGGAAGGAATAGTCGTAAAAGGCGTGTTCTCAGGACATTACCTGTTCGCAGAGGAAGTGAGATAGGATATCACAGACATAGCTGACCATCTCGGAACTGCACAAGAGATATGCCTAGCTGGACAGCCTCGCAGGATAAACCCTGAAACATGCAGGGACAAAAAAAGATATGTGCACTCAGAAGGCAAGGACTGGTGCCCTTTCCCACCTGCATACCTCTGCACCCGCAGGGACTATAGGGAGACCATGGAAACAATAATGCCTTACTCTGATGGCTTTGCAAAAGCCTGCCTTGCAAGATGCAGGGCAAGGGATGATGAACCGGGATGATATGCGAGGAGATGATGCCTGATGGATATGAACCCTAAATCATGCCAAGAGAAAAAATGGTATTACCAGGCAGAAGACGGCATCAGGTACTGCCCTATGCTTCGGGCATGCGTGTACCAGGACCCCGGCGACACCAGAGAGGCAGAGCTGCACAGCGCAGCGGATAGGACACCAGACGCGCCGGACGGGAAGTCCCTTTACAGGATGCCGCGATGCACACTGCCAGACAGGCTTTAATGCTCATTTTCTGACAGAAATAATTAAATACTCCTTGGGAGTAACAGCTTGTTTATGGGGGATGTTGAACACTCTATGCGCAGACAGCAGGCTGATGGAGGCCCGCACAACTGGAAGCAGAGCGGCAGCTCTGATACCCTGCCTGAAGAGAGCCCTGAAGACCAGGAAAGGCGCGTAAAGCGTGAGGAAGAGAGAGCCAGGCTGGGCAAGCTTGCCAGGATAAAAGTCGACACTTTCTACGCCCACATGAAAGGCTGGGTCAAGGAACAGCCCCACTGGAGGCTCATAGACCCTAAAATGCTTGCAGACATGTATTTCTCAAAGCACCCTGTTACAGCGCTGGAAGGGCTAAACAGGCAAGGGACAGATATTATCACAGAGCACCGCATAGATGACGTGCGCGAGAGCTTCGCGCTCATGGTGATGGAAGAGGTGGCCATAAGGTTTCCGCTCATACTAGGGTCCAGGCTCCACGCAGAAGGATACATTCTCACAGCCCGTGAAGATGAAGCGGCCGCGTACAGCAACGAAAGCAACTCACTGATATACAATCCCGCACAGGGAAGGATGTCCCAGGCTCCACGCGCGAAAGGGCTGGAGGACACTGTCGTCGAGCTGCTGCTTGGCTGCAGCCCGGACGCTGTCAAGACAATACTCAATGCAAAAAGCCGCAACCACCTGCTCCTCAGGGAGCGGAGGCTGCGCAGGGCATACTCCGCCGCTGCACAGGATGTGCTCTACGACATTGACGCAGTGACGCACCTCGCCAGGCACCGCACAGGCATAGACACCCAAGACAGGGATGCGCAATGCCTGCCATCTTTCCTAGAATCTGTCAGAAAGCTCAGATATACTTAGCTCCGGGAATATCAAGGATATCAACAACCTTCTTTATCTCGAGCACATTCCGGTCATCGCTGTCCCTCCTGTTCTTGAAAGTCAGCTGGAACTCCTTATCGATGTCAAACCTGGGGAGCCTCTCATCGATCTCCATCACGATATCCATGCTCTCTCCCTCAGGAAGAGCATTATAACATCCCTGCATGACGATGTCATCGCTCCTGTCACACATCAGGGTCTCCTTGATTATTATCGGGTCCCTGCTGTCGCCCACCCTGAAATAAAGCTGAGGATTGAGATATAAATAATCGATGTTCTTTATCGTAAGGCGCATCTCCTTCAGACACACCTCCTTGTCAGGGGCCGTAAGAGAAACTTTCTTGATTTCCCTGACCTCAAAGACAAGTCCAGTGACCTCCAATGTCATGCGGGCGTTCCCTGCCTTCCATCCGACAAGCTTTGCCTCAGGAGCAGTGTACCTGGAAGGGACTGATGCCACCTCATCCTTGCCGCCGACATAGGTCACCTCAGGCTCATCCCCAACTTCTTCAGGCTCTTCATATGCAGGCCGCTCATACTCCGGCGCCTCCCACTCTGTCTCCGGAATCTCATCTACGGGAGCGTAGTCAGGCTCCACAAAGAAAGGCTCCTCATCCTCATCTATGTCACAGACACCGTTATCGTTCCTGTCAAGGCAGCAGCCGTCAGCATGCCTCATGTACGGTGATGAGCAGACGATGTTCGGCTGGCGCTGGGCGCAGCCTGCGAGAAGTATGGTGATCGCCAAGATGATGAGTACGCCCTTTTTCATGGGAACAGGTAATCATCAGGGGTTTATAAGGGTTTTGGGGCGTCCGGACCAAAACATTTAAATATTAGATTTGATATCTGATATATTGGATATGGCAATAGGACATGTAACACAAACAGGGAATATCTCAATACCCAAAGAATGGAGAGATGAGCTAGGCATAGCGCCGAACACCGGAGTACTGCTGGAGAAGAAGGCGGACAGGATAATAATCCAGCCACTAAGGAAGAAAGGAGAGACCTTCTCTTCAATAGATGATGAGATCCGCCGGAAGAGGATCAAGTTCACCAGGGACGAGGCGATCAAGGATGACCTCTTCTCTTAAATTCATCGATGCAAACATCTTCATCGAAAGGTGGACCAACCCTTCCGCAAAGGAATTTGTCGATGCTTTATGCCCTGACGAGCACTGCACTTCTGTGCTGGTGCTGGCAGAGACATATCACAAGCTCCACCAGAAGGGGGTCATAAGCGCCTTTGATTACATCCGCACGCTGATGGGTGCCATGAAAGTGCATGACATCACACAGAACGACCTCTTCAATGCCATGAAGTCCGGCCTTGACATGAGGATAAACGACAGGATACACCTGGAAGTCATGAAACGGAATTCTGTAAGCGTGATAGTTTCCTTTGACAAGGATTTCGACAAGGACAAGACAGTGAGACGGGAGGAAGTCTGAGGCAATATTTATAAGGAGGAATGGATTTTTGTCTTCTATGCCATACAAGCTCTCACCTTCGTCATTGTCTTTATTGAATGACTGCCCAGATGCTTCTGGCTAGCTTTCAACAGAGTAATGATGTGGGAGATGCTTTCTTAATCTGTCTCCTGCATGTAATCCACGACGATACTTATTATCTTCTTGACGGTCTCGTTGCAGTTCCTGAAAGCCATCGCATCGAGGACTTCAATCCCATACTTTCTTATCACTTCACTGACCAGCGCATGGATGAATGACTGTGTCGCTGACTCTACCCCTTCAAAATCCAGAACAACATCTTCCTTGGCTTCGAGAGCAGGGATGATCCTGCTGTTCCTTATCTCCCTTGCAAGGTCCTTGTTCTCTGCGAAGTCTCCCACTATCGGTGAAAGTCTTATCTCAATCATATGAATTTTGGCCTCCTGAATCTTGCTTTCTTCCTTTCCCTCACTGTTTTGGCATATATCTCCCTGACCAGGTCAAGGAACAGCTCGAATTCGTCTGTCGCCCCGAGCGCTATGTCAATACCTACGACCGTGCCTCTCCAGAACGGCAGCTCTTCGTCGCATGAGTGCCTGTCCATAAGAGGATCGGCGTTTAATGTAATCTCTTTTTCTTTCGTCTTCAGCAACTTGAACATAGCATTCCCACTGTAGATCAGGAAGAAATCACGGCTGACGCAGGCAAGGGATTTGATGAAGAACAGGCCAGCACCGGCATTGAACTCTGTCCCTCCCTCCCTTCTCGTCGTCCCTGTGATCCCTGGTGTGAGGGCAAGCCTTATCGCTTCCAGATGTGTCGGCGCTTCGTGCGATACATTGATCGTGCTCTTTATCCCGACTCCCGTGTCTGCGATGCCTATCCTGATGATGTTGCTTTCCTTGTAGTACTGTGCGCAGACTATCGCGCCGTGCTCTGACCTTGAGTGCTCCAGTACATTCCTCACCAGCTCACTGATGACATACCTTATCGGCTCTGCCTGCTTCGGCTCAAGATGCAAAAGAGGAACCATCTCTGTAAGGAATTTCGTCAGCTGGCCTGAATCACTGATTCTCGTGAGAGGTATGAAACGCCCTGCCGGTTCATGCTCCTTTATCCTCATTCCTGACTTTATCTTCAAGAAACGGAAAAGGCCCATCCTTTCAAGGTAATGCTTTGAGGTCGCCTCAAGCTTTTCACAATGGGCTTCTTTCACTACCAAACCCAATGCTGCTGCCATGGACAAAACGACCGGGTGGACTGATATCCACTTAGCGTTGGCTGATATTTTGAGTTCTTCAGGGCTGCTGCTATCAAAAGACCTGATGAAGGGGTCAATATTACCTAGAAATGCACTGTTTGGCAGGTGTATTCTCATGTTATACCGGGAATTTGTTTGTATTTATAAATGTTGTGGTTTTTACCGGGAATTCCCGGTAAAATTGAAAATGTGTCAAATCCCGGGTTTCCTACTAATTTAGTAGATATTAGTAGCAAATTAGTAGTTTGAGGCCTTGAGAAGCTTTATAAAGGAAAGAGGCTTTTGAAGCTGCATGGCGTATAAGTTCTCACCATCGACTTTGAGTCTTCTTAAGGACTGCCCCAGATGCTTCTGGCTTGCGTTTAGGAAAGGGGTGAAGCAACCTGCCGGGATCTTTCCATCCTTACCTGGAGGCATGGACAGGGTGCTGAAGAAGTATTTTGATGGATTCAGGGGTCACGGTCTTCCTCCGGAACTGTCTTCGCTCAAAGGCGTGGAACTCTTTGCTGATTCGGACAAGCTTTCGGAATGGAGGAACAACTGGAAAGGGATCCAGTGGACAGATAAGAAAGGGAACATTTTCCGAGGGGCAGTGGATGACATCCTGCAGAAAGGCAGTAAACTGATAGTCCTTGACTTCAAGACACGCGGAGCTGCTGTGAAAGAAGAGACACCAGGATACTACCAGGACCAGATGGACATCTATAACTTATTGTTCAGGAAGAACGGGATCCAGACAGAGGACTATGCATACCTGCTGTTTTACTATCCTGACAAGGTCGGCAAGGACAGCAATGTCCACTTCAACACAGAGCTGATCAAGCTGAAGACAGATGTCAAAAACGCAGAGAAGATATTCAAGGAAGCAGTGAAGGTGCTGGAAGGGCCTGAACCGCCTGCATCTGAAGAATGTGAGTATTGTGCTTACTGTGCCCAGAAGTGAGAGGGTAAAATGAAAAAAACTAAATCTCAAGAGGGAATTATCAAAGCAAAAGACTTTGCAGAAAGACTTGTTCCTTGCTATATACGAAATGCAGTTGGCAAGACTAAATATTCTAAAATCAGAAAGCCTTCCTATAAGTATTATGGAAAATCAGGTCTTCCTAGAACTGTGGACTTGATTGTTGGAAAAAATAAAGGTTTTGTTGAAATTAAATATACTTCTTCGGATAAAGAAATGACATACAGGCAGCAGGTAGATAGAGCTTTTACCGAATTATATGATTTGAAAGCGGCTTATCCTTCTTCGAGAATCTTTCTCGTAATCAATAAAGAGCCGCCCAATAAAAAACATTCCGACAAATATCGTAGTTTAGCAAAGTTAATCAATTTAAATTTTATTAATATTTATAGCAAGAAAGACTTGATGCTATTGAAACGCGAATTGAACAAAATATTGAAATAATCATTTAATTTCATTGTTGACTATGCCAAAAGAGGTCAAAATAACTATCCCAACCTTTGTCAAATGGGCTGGTGGAAAGGGTCAGCTTATTGAGCAGTTCAAGCCGCTGTTTCCTAAGAAGATTGATAGGTACTTTGAGCCATTTGTTGGAAGTGGGGCAGTGTTCTTTTATGTTAAGCAGAAGTACAAGCTGAAGTATTCTTTGATTTGTGACCAGAATAGCGAGCTAATAACCACTTACAAAATAATTCAGAAAGATGTTACTGAATTAGTTGAAAAACTAAAAGAACATGAAAAAGAATATCACAAGAACAAGGAGAAACACTATTATGATGTCCGTGCTGCTGAGCCTAAAAACGCTTTAGAAATAGCTGCCAGATTTATTTTCTTAAACCGAACCTGCTGGAATGGATTGTATAGGGTGAATGCTAACGGCAAGTTCAATGTTCCGATGGGAGATTACAAAAAAAGAGCTATTGTCCGGGAGGAGGTTCTCAAAAAAGCAAGCGAGTTGCTCAAAGGGACCCGAATTGAATGCTGGGACTTTGAAAAAATCGGAAACCTTGCGAAAAAAGGCGACTTTGTTTATTTTGATCCTCCATATTATCCTCTTGACGGTAAGTCTAGCTTCACAAACTATCAGAAGACTGCTTTCCTGGATGATGAGCAGGTAAGACTCAAAGAGTTCTTTGGTTACCTAACTAAAAAAGGAGTTAAATGTATGTTAAGTAATAGTGATTCTGAGTTTATCACCGATCTGTACAAAGAATATGATATTAAGAAAGTTATGGCAAAAAGAATGATTAACTGTGATGCGACTAAGAGAGGTGCGATAACTGAGGTGGTTGTGAGAAATTACTAATCTTAGCTTTCACTCTCTCCAGATTTTTCTTTAATTGCTTCAAAGAGCATGCCTCTTCCATCATAATTCCAATAAGTGATATCTTGCTCTATAAACAACCACTTAAGAATCTTAAGAAGAAGTTCTACTTCAAAACCTTCTTTGAATGTCAGTTTCATTTCTGCTAAAACCTTATCTGGTTCTTCACAGTTCCATACGCGTTCTATTGCTTTCAATAAGAGAGCCAGTTCGCCCGGTTTTTCTTTTTTCTTTCTTTTAATATCTTCAAAAACATTTTTGTGACTGGGTCTGCG
>JAFGJH010000057.1 GCA_016929255.1 Candidatus Woesearchaeota archaeon | reverse complement strand
ACAAGGCTCAAAAGATAGAAATTATAGCCTTAAGCATTTCCTAACTGGTTGATACCCCGCAGCTTGCTGCGGGGAGGTTCATTCATTTCTTTTTAAAAGCAGTTGACTCTAAAATACTATTTCTCTAATAATAATGCTTAAATAAGCAGTTAAAACCTCTTCCAACGAAATTACCAAGAGGTGCAAAAGATGGTTGGTGGGAGATGCAAAAAGACTTCTAATAATGCAGACAGAGAGCCCAAAATAGATATGGCAACTATCAGGGCTTATGCTCACTTCAAAAGCATGGAACATGATCCTGAGACCAGAGCCAGAGTGGAACAGCTTGAGGACCAGCTCAGACGAATCAAGGCAGGAGAGTCGACAGGAAACAGAGCCCAGGACTTTGAGATGCTTTTCCTGCTTGAACATTACCTTGATGAAAAGCACCCCATACAAGACATAGCAGCAAAAGTAGAGGTCGGAAAGCCTGTCTTGACTATTGAGATGGATGAGAGCATACATGGATGTCCGGGAATCATAGCTCCCCCCGAGATACGGCCGGAGTTCTTGGGCATAGACACCACGCTCAGGCTCGGGATAATCTCAGCAGAGCTTGACTATGACCTTAAACATCCAAAACTTATCATCCCTACGGGCGGGAAACACGTCAGGAAGTATTCGGGCCATAATCAGACATGGGAATTGAATAAAGGAGATATAGCTCTTGACACCTTCCATCTATTGCATCTTGGGGAGACCCCTCAGCATAGGAGACACTCTGTCCCCAATACTTTGAGAGGGTTTGATTACCAGCACGGACTACACCTGCTTTTTGGGGAGGAGGTCGATGCATTCTTTAGGAATGGTTGCAGGTTTCAACCATCACCCTTCCGAGAGGATAATGCTCTGGATTTGACATATGTAGAGGCGCTCCGCCTGCTCGGCCAGACGCCTTCTCCAGATATGCAGAAGAGGTATGACCAAGATGTATATGAGAAACGCTCAAGTGTAGTACGCGAGCTATATGTCATAATGGTGCTTATCGCTCGCAATGAAGAGATTGTTTCCAAACGCACGTACGGCTGGGATGAAGAGCAGCGTAAAAGTGCTGCGGAAGACAGAGTGAAAGGGCATAAAAAGGATATGCGCGATGTCCTGAAACAGGCAGAAGAGCTTGGAATGCACAACTGTGATATGGTCTATGAAGGGCCTGAGCCCGGCATTAAGATAGAGGTCGCCCCTTTCGTGAACGGTCTCAGAGAGAAGTATCAGCAGAAGCCCAAATGATTTTTTTTATTCAAATCTTATCTTTTTCTCTCTTGATCTAGAGCCCGCAATCAGCTCGCAGCGCTTTCCGGTCTGTTTCTTCAGGAACTTGAGGAGCTCTGTGTTGGCCCTGTCCTTGTCAGGCACAGCAGCGATGGCAATCCTTAGGGCTTTGCGGGCTTCGTCGTAGCCGATTACTTCTGTCTTTGGGGCGTTCGGCTTTGCCAACACCCTGAGTATTCCATTGCTGATGTATTGCGAGATCTCCACCATTGTCACATCCACCTTCACCTGCCCAGGCCCCGCGCAGCCCTGCAGGTCTTGGTGTACAGGTCGCGGAATATGTTGTCAGGGTCTGTCCTGCGCTTGACCCTGAAGTAATTTTCCCTGTTCCATGACCGCCAGAAATCAGGCTCAGAATAATAATTTGTCGATATGAGCGTCTTGATGCCTCCTATCTCCAGAAGCTTGTCCTCGATCATCCTGTAATAATTCTTGTCCCTCTTCTTCAGGCCGTATATGGCAAGGTCCAGGAAAAGCACATCATCTGTCCTGCGCAGAAGCTCCTCAGAGATCCATTCATACTCCCTTACGCGCTTGTATGGCACGCACCAAAGCGGGAAGAATCCTATCTCTTTCCCGTACCAATCCATGAAATCAGGGACTTTCGAGAAAGGCACAAACACATCCACTGTTATAGGGATCCGGCTGGCAGGGATGAACCTGCGGAACCTGTCTGCAAGCCGCAGGACCGTGTTTGAATCCATGAACTTTCCCAACAGCAGCCTGCCAATGAATGACTTTGGGTTCACATTGGTGACACCCCTGTCATACCTGAAGAAATAATCCCTTGTCCTGAGATAATCCTCCTTCAGGCTTCCCGTGCTCTTGTAGTATATCCTCATCCAGTCATAACTGTGCGTGTAAGGCGCCTTTGAGACGAAATTGGCCGCGCTAAGGATATATTCCTGTGGGGAATGTATGATGCCGTCCATGAAATCAACATCCTTGGCCCTGTAATGGCGCATTATGGCAGACCTGTAATCGTCGAGAGTGCGGTACTTCTCATATACCACCTTCACGAAAGGCTTTGCCTTTATGAGCCTGAACTTGAGCAGGGAGATTATGCCGAGAGTCCCAAAAGTTCCGTGCACCATCTGGAACAGAAGGCTGTTCCTGTTATCAGGAGTGCAGGTGAGGACTTCGCCCTTGGCGGTTATGACCTCATACTCAAGGCAGGTATCATGGAAACCGCCGTACCTGTAGGACATGGACTCTATAGAACAGCCGGCCACAGCGCCGCCGATGGTGATGGTCTTGAGCTCAGGCACGACAATGGGCACGAGCCCGTGCTTGAGCGTCTCAGTGACGAGGTCGAAGAACGTGACTCCGGGCTCTGCGATGCAGAGCATCCCCCTCTTGTCGATGAGGATTATATCATTCAGGTCGCTTATGTCTATCTTCTCGTCGTCATGTCGCCGGTCATCCGGCTTAGGCACCTCGTGAGAAACAGCCTTCTTCTTCAAGGAAACAGGTGTTTTGCCCTTGCGGGACTTCAACTGCCTTGCAATCCTTTTCACTTTCTGTTCGTGGGCCGGCATGTGAGTTTCCTTCAGGTCATATGATGCAATCGCCCAGGCATCAGCTATAGTCCCGCCATGTGTGCTTGCACTTGGTGCACTTCAGGAACTTGGTCTCTGCCTCGTCGCCGGCCCTTGTCTGGTGGGTCCAGTAGAAAGCCTCCTTGTTGCCGCACTTCGGGCACTCCTCCTTGGTTATCGGAAGCGTGTTTATCTCCTTGTCCACGACCTCCAGCTCAGCCTCTTCCTTCCTGACCTGTTTGTCCTCCTTCAAGGAGCCGCCGGAAGAGCAGCTGGTGTAGCCGCAGGAGCAGTACATCACGACCTTACTACCCTCTTTCCTGGGCCTCAATATTGACTTGCACTTCGGACAAAACTGGAACATCGAACAACCTCCAACCACGTGCAAATTACCTATATTATGCCTATCTTGTCGAGCAGGGCCACAAAACCTATCTTGATGTAGCCGAGGAAAGGCACGCGGGCCACAGCCCTGCCGATATAATTCTCCTCAGGGATATAAGCCTCGAAATAGAACGAGGCGACATTGTGGTCACCTTTCGTAGTGAAGACATAATGAGAGTTATCCTTCTTTTTTGATATGACGCGGTGAATTATCGGGTCAGGCCTCTCTGCCCTGAACACGATGACATCACCCACCTCAACATTCTCAGGCTTTGTGCCGTAAAGTATCATGATATCTCCCCTGTTGAAGCCGCTCCGGAAAGAGAAATCCCTGAACTGCTCCTTGGTCACCCCTGAGTTGCTGTAATAATCAGCCTGCGTGCAGGCATACCCCTCACCGCATATCGCATAGCTCACCCACCACTCATCAAAACCAGTGTCATGCTCCATGCTGGATGAGACGACAGCAACGATAGGATGGGAAGTCGCGAGCACAAGACCGAGAAAGGGATACACGATGAACTTTATTATTATGAACGCGAGAACTATGTTCACGAACCAGCTGGCCCAGGAGTCATCCTCCCAGATGAAATACCAGACCTTCCTCCAGCCCCGCTTCACCTTGTACCAGTCCATGGCACATATTTCTCAGGAAAGTTTTAATAAGGTTTCGGTTTATATAACGCTAAAAGCCGAATGTGTGCCCTACTCCGCATTTTCTCGCAAAGCTCGAAAATGCTCTCGTGCCGCCACGCACGCATCTGAGAACAAGCAGATATGCGTGCGTAGATAATATCACTTCGCGAACCGAAGCAGCAGGCGGCTACGGTCACGCATTCGGCAGCTTGTGAGATACTAAAATGGCATTCTGTCCAAAATGCGGCAAAAAGGGAATAAAAGGCACTTTCTGCAGCGAATGCGCCGAGCAGGAGCTGGGCCTGGAGTTCAAGGACATCACCATAAAGAAATGCATAGAATGCGACAGATTCATGATACGGCACAAGTGGCAGATCTTCAGGAGCCCTGATGAGGGCATAATCCACGCGGCATATACCAGGATAAAGAACCTGAAAAGCGCAGTCCTTGATATAACTCCCCGCTACAAGGAGCTGAAGGACAAGCCTGGCGCAGAGCAGGACATAGAGCTCGAGATTTCAGCGGGAGGACAGGAGTTCATAATACCTGCAAAGATACAGTTCACATACTGCGACAAGTGCGCCAAGAAAGACACAGAATACTTTGAAGGCGTGCTTCAGATCAGGGGCGCCACGCCAGAATTGACTGTTTTTGTCAGGACTGACATCGCAGCTAACGAGGACAGGGGGGTGCACCTGACCAAGGAGTCCGGCAGCGGGGCAGACCTCGATTTTCAGATGACTTCTGCGAAATACATACGCGCGCTGGGCAAGAAGCTCAAGCAGAACTTCAACGGAGAACTCCACGAGACATCGAAGCTGTTCAGCAAGAACAGGCAGACAGGAAAGGAGATACACAGGATAAGCGTGCTGTTCAGGATGCGCGGCCACAGGATAGGCGACATAGTGGAAAGCAAAGGAAGGCAGGTGAAGATAACAACACTCGGAAAGAAGGCATCCGGAATAGATATCAAGACAGGGAAGAAGGTATTCGTGGAATAGAGCAGAATAAAAAAATTTCTAAAAAATAATAAAAAAATTAAATATCTCAGCAGCTGCCTGATGCTCCGGCCTGCGTTTCTCCGAGGGATGAAAGGCTGCTTGCGCTGCACTCGCTCGGCGCTGTCTCGAAGCCGGCGCACAAAGCCTGCGCATAGCCTACAGGAGCCCTGGCGCCGTTGTAAGCAGAACCCTCGACAAACACTGTCGGCGATCCCTGAACGCCAAGCGCCTTGTTCAAGGCAAGCTCCTTGGAGAGGATGTCCTCCCACTCATTGGCCTCGCAATCCTTTATCTTCGCTGTGTCAAGCTTCAGCGACTTCGCCACTCCCTCCCAGCACGCGTCAGCGTTCTGGTAGTTGCACTTCGCATTCATCTCAAGCACGAAATTGAAATACGCGTCCATGCCCATGTACTTCGCGACGCACAACTCACGCAGACCCTGGTTCATCTCCTGCACCCCGTGCATAGAGCAGTACTTTGAATCTGCGTCCATGCAGTATGTCGGGCCTCCGCCGCCATAGTTAGAGTAGATGACATAGTGCGGATTGAAGTCAGCCTTTCCTTTCAGCAGCTGGTAAGCAGGCTCGATGGCTTCCTCAGCGATGTTGCCGTAGGGGCAGTAAGCCATTAAATAAAAGTCGATCTGCGGCCTGTTGTCGCCCTTCGTGACTCCGGTAAGCTTCTCGAACTCAGCCCTCTTCTTCGCGTCGAGGATGTAGCTCGACCCGCTGGCATCGTCAATCATGACAAATTCAGTGCCGGCCTTCCTAAAAGCCCCCTGGATGCGCTCGTTGGTCTCCCAGGCATATGTATTCTCCAACCCCTTTGAGAATATCAAAGAAGGCGCTTTCTCAAGCGCGTACTTAGTTACCAAAGCCTTACCTTCAGCGCTGGAAGCGTCAACAGATTTGACTTCCAGATTAAGGAATATCTGGCTGAGTATGGTAACCATCTGGCTCGGGTCACAGGAAGTGCACTCCTTTGCATTGACTATTGTCATGGTCACTGCAGCGTCGTCCCTGTAAGTGCACTTGGCATCTTTCTTTCCGGGGTTCTCGCAAGTCCCTATTTTGCCGACCTCTTCCCTGCAGTCAGAGTCAGAAGAGCAGACAGGCACATCCTCGCAGAGAGGATGAGTAGCAAGCCCTGTGCAGACCGCCCTCTTGAAAGAGGAAGCGTCCCTGCCTCCTTCATAAAGATGTCCATTGAAGAACATCGTCGGGCTGCCCTGGGCTCCGGCTTCCTGGCTCTTCATCGCGGATTCTGAAAGGAGCTCATTGCCCTTCTCACCTTCAGCACACTCCTTAACCTTTACAGGATCGATTGAAGTGTCTTTCGCGCATTTCTCCAGGGATGCCATGAAGTCCCGCGGGTCCTTGTTCTGGCAGATGACAAAATCTATAAGATCATCAGGATACATGTCCTGGACGCACAGCTGTACCTTGTCGCCTATCACTTCAGGCGGGCCGTGCAGGCTGTCAAACCCATTCCCTGTCTCGCTCGCGATGAACTCAAGCCTGAAATCAATGTTGTCGCCCAGCTCTTTCAGCACAGGCTGTATAGCGTTCTCAACCTGTATGCCGTAAGGGCACTGGCTCATGACATAGAATTCCACGTCGACAGAGCCGTACTGGCCCGGATTGTCGACATCGACAGGCGCAGGCTTGGATGCAAGCCTTATTATCAAAGCTATTATCACGATAAGGACGATGCCGCCGATGACATAAGGGACATAATTCCTCTTCACTGCTTTAGGCTTTTCAGCCTTGTGCTGCTTCTCTGTCCTGCGCACCACCTTATGCTCGGGCTTTTTCTCTGGAGCCTTGACCTGCTCTTTCTTGTGCTCTAAGTGCTCAGGCTTATTTTCCGGAGCCTTGTGCTCATGATGAGCTTCATGGGCTTCATGGTGCTCTGCCTCATGAGATATATGAGACTCGTGAGAATGGTGTTCTGTTTCGTGTTTGCGCTCTTCCATCGTACACCCCCTTCTTTATTATATTATATATAGATACCCTGCAAATATTATGGTCTGCTTTTAAACTTTTCGCGTGATTACTTTTAAATGTTATGAATTTCAGGTTCAATGATGCTCCCGGCTTCTCACGGCGCAGCATAAGAAAGAGAAGCTATTATGGTCTTTATGCCCCACCAGAAAAGAAGTATGGCAAGTATGAGCGCAACATAATTGGTGATGTCCTTCCAGTCGATATGGAGATACCATTTGAAAAAATCGCCGGCCTTTACCACTCTCTACCTCCTTTTCGCAGACCTCTTTGACTTTGCGCGCTTTGCTTCTTTCTTAATAACTGCCTTCCTTGCGCTGTCAAGCTTCTTCAGGTCTACCTCTATTCTCCTGGGCCTGATCAGCCGCCTCAGGAATGACTCACTTTTCCTGAAGCGCGCATCCTCTTCCTTGATAGATGGGAGTTTTGCAAGCTCCTTGTCCTGCTTCTTCAGCTTCTCCACCTGTTTAGGTTTTTTAACTGGTTTGACCATATTGACCACTCACCAACTCAGTCATAACATAGGCAGCTTTCCTGTCAGCTTGTCTATCTTATCCTCCTCATCAGGGCCTATCCCGATGCAGGTCTTTGTCCCTGGCGCAATGCATGTCCTGCCTGCATCAGTGATCAACGCGGCATTGAGCCTCTCGGCCTTAGCCATGTTAAGATAATCCATCAGTTCCTTCTCATCCTTGACCTTGAGAACCACTTTCTTCTGGCCCTCAGCCCGCCATGCCTCAACCTTAGACCTGCTGGACCTCAAAGAAGCCTCGACAGCAGCATGAGCAGCCTGCGCAGCAAGCTTGCCCTTGGGCAGCTTCAGGTCCTGCCTCACCAGAATCACCAGCTTCATATCCATGAAAGCACCAACATTCCACCAACTTTTTTTTTCAGGCGAGTTCACCGCCTTTTCGACAGCCATTTAAAAACTAAGCAGACTTTTAAAGCTTTGGTTTTTAGGAAGGTATCTCGGCCTGTTTATGCCCGCCATCTCACTTATATCAGGCAGGTGCTCGATGCCCACCTTGCCGACATAGAGATCGCTCAATCTCCCTCCCTTCTCAAGATATTCCTTGACCCTGAGATAGCCATCGATGTAGACATAATCCTTCGGGCAGCCCCCTGGCTTTGACGTGTCGGCGATTCCGCGCTTGGCCCTTGTCGCGAGCCTGAAAGCAGTGGCGGGCGGAAAGAATCCTATCAGGTAGTTGTATATCTCAGAGAAGCTCTTGGTCATGGCCATGTGGACAGCGACAGCGCGCGCAGCATAATTCTTCAGGTTCTCATTGTTCAGAAGGCCGAACCTCTCCTCGTTCACCACAGCCAGCCCTTCCTCTGTCGAGAGATAGTTCGGAAGGCCGTGAAAGAATATCATGAACGGCTGCTCCCTGCCGTTCTCTGCACGCAGCACATGGGTGCCGACCTCGTGCAGTATCAGCCTCTTCACGAAATTGTCAGAGAAACTGAACCTGTCCTTCACGAATATCTTCCTCTTTGAGACAAGCACCATGGCGCTGGCGCTCATGCTCTTTGCGCTCACCTCGTAATCGAAACCATAATGGTTGAGCTCTGCACGCAGGAGGTTGATCGCATGCGTGGAATCGACAGTCTTCTCCTCCCGCTCAGAATCCAGCGACAGGAAGCTGATAGACCTCTCGAGCACCTTCCTTGAAGGGAGGCCATACACCTTCTTCGCGAACACAGTGAACTTATGCGAGCCGCGGCCACGCAGCATCTCGCACTTGTCGATGAAGATGTTCCTCTTCTGGTCCAGGAGCCTGCCCAGCGGAGAGTCTGACTGATTGACAGAATGCAGCTTTTCCTGCACCTCATCGAAATCGAACGGAGCTGCCGCGTAGATGAAATAAGGGCTGTAGTCAGGATCATCAAGAACCTTATCCTTCTCAGCCTCTAGGTTCATAGGATTTACGTCGAAGAAACTAACCGGGTTGATTATCCTCTGCAGTTCAGCGTCAATGTCCCTCAGCCGGAAAAAGTCATCCATTACTGCTTTTTATCAGTGATAAAGAATATATAAACTTTGTTGTTCTGCTCTCCTTGAAAGTAGAGACAAAAGTTTAAATACCATCCAGCCTGCTTTTCCTTCATGATAACAGCATACTGGCGCCCCAAGAACAAGATTGTTCAGACAGACATCAAGGCCCTGAAATCAAAAAGAGTTGTATGGGTAGACTGCGTAAACCCCACAGACGCAGAGCTTGAGAAGATATCAGCATACACGCATGTATCTGTAGCCGACTTCAAAGACCACACCATAGACTATGAGCGGCCTAACACATTCGAGTTTGACACATACTCGCTCATAGTCTTCGGCGTACCTGTAATGAACGAAAGATACATCAAAAGGGCATCCTTCGCCATATTCCTGTTCAAGAACAAGAATATAGTCACGCTGCACAGAGAGGAGATAGGCGGGCTCTCAAGATTCTCAAATGAGCTTCTCGAAAAGAACCCTAGGTATTTTGACTTCCACACAAAAGTCATCAGGGTCATGCTCGAGACGATAGTCGACGACTACTTCAACCTCCTAGATGCCTATCAGGACACTGCAGACCGGATAGAGAGCACGATATTCCACAAGCCCCAGGGAAGGGCCATAGAAGACGTGTTCAAGCTGAAGAAATCACTCCTGCTGTTCCACAAGTCCCTGCTCGCGAACAGGGAGGTCATAACCGCCATAGAGAAGGAATATGTCGTAAAGCTCAGCAGAAAAGAGCTCTACGAGTTCAGGGACATATACAACGACCTTGTGCAGCTGATAGACGCGGAGGAGACACTCAGGGACATACTAACAGGAGTCATAGACATATACATGACATCAATATCGAACAACCTCAACCAGACGATAAAAAGGCTTACAGTTGTCGCGTCATATGTCATGATACCCACACTCATAGCTAGCATATACGGCATGAACTTCAGGTTCATGCCTGAGATACACTGGAAGTGGGGCTACCCATTCTCGCTCGGCATGATGATAATATCTATAGCGGGCATGTACTACTATTTCAAGAAAACCAACATGCTGTGAGCAGCACTGCCGCAAAGTTGCCCGCACTGCATTTCATCCTGCATATCTGCCCGAGATAATTTCTTCTTGAATATATTTCCGATGGGCTCGCAGGACGGTTGCGGCAGTGCTGGCCAGGCTTTTGACAGGGCCTGATCAGCACAAGATTTAATAATACCGCCATTTCCTGACTGTATTATGACTTATGCATGATTAGCTGTTGTAGGGCTGATCAGGAGGCAGCACAAACCTTTGGTTTGCTGGCCTCCAAACAAAGTTTGGAGGAATAAAATGGCCATAGTAAAGTTTCCGGATGGTTCTACCAGAGAATACAAAGCAGGGACAACAGGCATGGACATAGCAAAGGCAGTATCCAAAGACCTGGCTGACAACGCAGTCGCGATGAAGATCAACGGCAAGGTCGTAGACCTGGGCACACCGATAACAGGCGATTCAGAAGTCAAGATACTAACCGCGAAGGACTCTGAAGGAATGGCGGTCTTCAGGCACAGCACAGCTCACCTCATGGCGCATGCCATCACAGAGCTATATCCCTATGCAAAGCTCACCATCGGGCCTGTCGTGGAGGAAGGCTTCTATTATGACCTTGACCACGAGCCGTTCAAGCCGGAAGACCTCAAGAACATAGAGCGCAAGATGCATGAGCTCGTCAAGCAGAAGGTGCCTCTCGAGAGGCAGGATATAACAAAGAAAGCCGCGCTCGAGCTCTTCAAGGACAATGAGTTCAAGATCGAGATGATAAACGAGCTCGAAGAAGGTACCATAACCATCTACAGGCAGGGAAAGTTCACCGACCTGTGCAGGGGGCCGCACGTCCCGCACACAGGGCTCATAAAAGCGTTCAAGCTCACGAAGATAGCCGGCGCGTACTGGAGAGGGGACGCGAAGAACAAGCAGCTCCAGAGGATATACGGAATAAGCTTCCCGACAAAGGAAGAGCTCAAGGAATACCTCACGCTGAAGGAAGAGGCAGAGAAAAGAGACCACAGGAAAATAGGAAGGGAGCTCGACCTTTTCTCATTCCACGACGAAGGACCAGGGATGCCCTTCATGCACCCTAAAGGGATGGTCATGTGGAACGAGCTCCTGAAGTTCTGGCGCGAAGAGCACAGGACAGCAGGATACGTCGAGGTTAAGACGCCCATAATGCTCAACAGACTTCTGTGGGAGAGGTCAGGCCACTGGACGAACTACCGCGAGAACATGTACACCACGACGATAGACCAGATGGACTACGCGATAAAGCCCATGAACTGCCCGGGAGGCTTCCTGCTCTACGGCGAGAGGATACACTCATACAGGGAACTCCCCCTTAGGGTCGGGGAGATAGGGCTGGTCCATAGGCATGAGCTCAGCGGAGTGCTCTCAGGCCTTTTCAGGGTGAGATGCTTCCACCAGGATGACGCCCACCTCTACATGACGGAGAAGCAGATAACAGAGGAGGTACTCGGCGTGATAAACCTCGCCGACAAGATGTACAGGACATTCGGCCTGTCGTACCACCTTGAGCTCTCCACAAGGCCTGTAAAATCAGTGGGCACCGACGAGGCCTGGGCCGCCGCAGAGAAAGGGCTGAAGAAGGCTCTGGACGAATCAGGAAAGGAATACAAGATAAACCCCGGCGACGGCGCGTTCTACGGGCCCAAGATAGATTTCCACATCAAGGACGCCATAGGAAGGACCTGGCAGTGCGGCACT
Source organism: Candidatus Woesearchaeota archaeon (assembly GCA_016929255.1). Classification (GTDB taxonomy): domain Archaea; phylum Nanobdellota; class Nanobdellia; order Woesearchaeales; family UBA11576; genus JABMQF01. Next base: position 559 of record JAFGJH010000057.1, on the reverse strand, counting down.
GTCCAGCTCGACATGAACCTCTCAGAGAGGTTCGACCTCACATACGAGGGGGAGGACGGCAAGAAGCACAGGCCGGTCATGCTCCACAGGACCATATACGGCTCGATGGAACGGTTCCTCGGCGTGCTCATCGAGCACTACGCAGGCAAGTTCCCCCTTTGGCTCAGCCCGGTGCAGGTCAGGATACTCACTGTCGCTGACAGGCATGACGAGTACGCAGAGATGCTCAGGAAGAGACTCTTCGACGCAGGAGTCAGGGTGGAGCTGGACTCCAGGGCGGAATCCATACCCAAGAAGGTCCGCGAGGCACAGCTGCAGAAGATAAACTACATACTTGTCGTCGGAGACAGGGAACAGGATAACAGCACTGTCAACATAAGGACAAGGGACAACGTGGTGCGCGGAGAGAAGCACCCTGAAGAATTCCTGAAAGAGATGCTGGAAGAGATAAAAGAAAGAAAATAAAACATCCGTATTTGTTCAGCTTCTACTGCCGCAGCGCAAACCTGCAGTGCAGCGACAAGCGCCTTGGCATCTCGCTCACTACATTCGGAGGTTT
>JAFGJH010000056.1 GCA_016929255.1 Candidatus Woesearchaeota archaeon | reverse complement strand
GGCTCATGCCTTCCATTTATGTCTGCGAAGCAGCAGGTTTCTGTTTCTCTTTACTGACCGACGCAAGAGCAGCGGCAGATGCCGCGCAAACATGCGGTGCTGCCTGATAAATTCTCACTTGCCCTTCCTGTAGAAGCCAAATATGTTGTTGTACTTCCTGCGGTAATGCTTCGGGATGTGCTCCTCGCTGACGAACCTCACATCCTCCACCGAAAAGAAAGCATGAGGATTGTGCCTCTTGATTATGTCAACAACAGAAGGAATATCGGGGCGCTCCACGACCATGAACAGGACATTCACGTCGCCTGTGGGGCCGTGCGCCTTGCTGATCGTCTCGATATAGCCCTCACCCTCCAAAGCCTTGACAAGCGATGACGCATCCCTCTTGGTTATCACCCTCACAATGACCTTCCCTATAGAGAGCTTCTCCTCAATCACCATGCCTATGAAAGTCCCGAAAGCGAACCCGCCGCCATAGGCTATATAGCACATGACATTGGAGAGATGAGCCAGTATCTGCTGTATAGCAAGCAACCATATCAGCACCTCGAAGAAACCCAGAACAGGAGCAAGCAACCTGTAGCCCCGGGATATGAAGATCACCCTCATGGTCCCTATGCTGACATCGAATATCCTGGCCACGAATATAAGGACAGGTATCAAAACCCATGTGTATATGTCTGCGCCAGCAAGCCCTTCAAAAACCATCAAAACACCTCTTTACATGACAAAAACATCATAAAGACAATTATGACACCTTTCTTATAAATTTTACCAAACCACCCGATTGACTAAAACAAAGAGCACAACCCCTTAAACAATCTAATTTATATAGTGGCCCAAAATCACAGCACCACGCATGGACGCAGAAAAGATAGCAGACAAGGCAAGGAAATCGATAGGCAGGTACTGCGCAGAGGAATGCAAGGCATACTGCTGCAGGAAAGGATACCTTGTCATGACAGCCGATGAAGCAGAGCTGGTCACCCAAGGAAGGCTCGCCGAGCTGATGGAAAATGGAGTGATAGTCATAACACCAACAGGGAGATACTCCATGAACATGGGCCTGCTGGAGAACGGATGCCCCAGCCTCAAGGACTACAAGTGCACAATCCACATGAAAAGAGGAAGGCCTGACACCTGCAAGAAATTCCCGCTGTTCATAGAAGGCAGCTCAATAAAAGTGTCACAGAGATGCCCCGCGGCAAAGGAAGGCCTGCTCTATCCCTACATAGCGAAGCTGGTCAGGATGGGATACAGGCTGGAGGAAGGCAACAGCTACTCAGACTCAGAAATATACAAGATTCTGCCAGACCTGAAAAAACCGGAAGACAACGTCTGCGAGATCCACGCCTGAAATACCAAGACCAAGCCCAAAAGAGATGCAGAAGAAACCCTGACAGCCAATGCATAACATTTAAGAATGGCCGCAATTTATTCCCGGCCCATGGACAAGGAGATAATAACAGTAAAAGATCTGACCAAGACATTCAACGGCCTCACCGCAGTAGACCACATCTCATTCTCAGTACAAAAAACAGAGATATTCGGGTTCCTCGGTCCGAACGGAGCGGGAAAGTCAACAACAATCAAGATGCTGACCACTCTTCTACAGCCTACCAGCGGAAGCATGCTCATGAACGGGCACGACCCTGCAGAAGACCCCCATAAAGTCAGGCAGACATTCGGCATAGTGTTCCAGGACCCGAGCCTCGACGATGAACTCACAGCATACGAGAACATGGAATTCCACTGCATACTATACAACGTGCCCAAGACCATAAGAAGAAAAAGGATAGAACAGCTCCTGAAGATAGTCGAGCTCTGGGACAGGAGAAAAGACCTGGTGAAGAAGTTCTCAGGCGGGATGAAACGCAGGCTCGAGATAGCAAGAGGGCTGCTGCACCACCCAAAAATACTTTTCCTCGACGAACCGACCCTCGGGCTGGACCCTCAGACAAGGAACCTAATCTGGCTCCACATAAAAGAGCTCAACAAGAAAGAGGGCATAACAGTCTTCTTCACCACACACTACATGGAAGAGGCGGAAAGGGTCGCACAGCGAATCGCAATAATAGACCACGGAAGGATCCTGACCCAAGGCACACCAAAACAGCTCAAAGAGAAGACAAGGTCCCAATCGCTAGAGGACGCATTCATCAAGCTCACAGGAAGGGCCATCCGGGAAGAAGAGGCGACGAGCACCGACAGGATGAGGATGAGAAGAAGGTTGTTCAGGAGATAAGAAATGAAAGTCATATACATACTCTGGCTAAGGCAGCTCAAGCGATACATCCGCTCAAAGGCAAGGATAATCGGGTCGCTGGGCCAGCCCCTCCTGTTCCTTGTCGCGCTCGGATTCGGGTTCGGGCCCATATTCCAGAAAGCAGGGCAAGGGAATTACATACAGTTCCTCGCGCCAGGGATAATCGCGATGAGCATAATATTCACAGCAATGTTCTCAGGGATAGAGATCATCTGGGACAGGCAGTTCGGATTCCTTAAAGAGACACTGGTGGCGCCGGTATCAAGGCTTAAGATAATGGTCGGAAGGACACTTGGAGGTGCAACAGTCGCAGTGCTCCAGGGGATAGTCGTCCTGCTGATATCACTGATAGCAGGGTTCAGGCCGACAAACATCCCTATGATACCCCTCGCGCTCGTATTCATGATACTGGTGGCAATACTATTTACTGCAATAGGCACAGCAATCGCCTCTCTTCTGGATGACATGCAGGGCTTCCACCTGATAATGACCTTTGTGGTGATGCCAGTATTCTTCCTGTCAGGGGCTTTGTTCCCGCTTGACGGGCTTCCCCGAGGCGTGAGCATAGTGGCAAGCATGAACCCTCTCAGCTATGGCGTAGACGGCCTCAGGGGCACACTGATAGGCGTGGCACACTTCGGCCTGGCAACAGACCTCGCAGTCCTGATAGCAGTGACCGCAGCATTCGTAGCAATAGGAAGCTACCTCTTCTCGAAGATACAGATCTAAAGATCACAAAATGACGATAAAAAAAGTCATGACCCGGGACGGCTCACCCACATTCCATTCTTCAGAATACGATGAGACATACCACTCAACAGGCGGAGCGCTCACAGAGGCGGACAAGAAATATTCGGAGGCCTGCGGCATAGAGCGGATGGAAGAGGCAGACATACTCGACATCTGCTTCGGCCTGGGCTATAATTCAGCAGCAGCGATAAACCGGTTCAGGGGAAAACGCATCAGCATAGTCGGGCTGGAACAGAACCAGGGCATAGTCGACGAGATAGTGAGGATGGGGGACGAGTACCCGTTCAGGTGCGCAGAGATAATGAGGAAGGTGGCGGAAGAGAAAGAATATCATGACATCAAGACATCAGTGAAGCTGATAATGGGTGATGCAAGAGAGACCATAAAAGACCTCAATGACAACAGCTTCGACTGCGTGTTCCTTGACCCGTTCTCTCCGAAGAAATGCCCTGAGCTGTGGACAGAAGAATTCTTTCTTGAGATATACAGGGTGCTGCGCAGAGAAGGGAAGGTCGCGACGTACAGCTGCGCAAGGGTCGTGCGGGACAACTTCAGGTCAGCAGGATTCACTGTGCGTGACGGGCCGGTCATACACAGAAGGGGCCCAGCAACAGTTGCTGAGAAGGCTTATGATACTTCTCAATGACCCAGCGCTCAGGACGCTCACAGGCCTTCTCGACCTTTTTCATCGCGATGTGGAAGAGATGCCTCGGGTTCTTCACCTCATAGTCCGCGCTGACTGATGAAGGGTCATACACCACACCCCCCACCGCAAAATCAAGACTCAGATCCTTGCCTCCGCTGCGGAGCGAAAGCGACTTAAGCCTGTGCAGATAAGCCCTGCCCAGCTCGCAGACAGCATCATAGAACCTTTCAGTATCAGGTGAGGACAGGGAGACGACGACATTATCCCTGTTATAGACCCTCGCAACGTAGTCGAAAGCAGGCCTCTCGCTGAAGAACCATTTAGCCACGTCGCTGAAGACGTCCCAGGCAGGCCTGTTGCCCAGCCGCTGTATAAGCTCGCTGAAGTGCACGACATCAAAGACAAGCACTGCCGCAGCAGACCTGCTGCCGTTGCTATGCGACCTGTTGCACTGCGCCAGCTTGTTCTCAAGGTTCGACAGGAAGGAAGGCATGCCCGCAATCCCTGTGGCGATGTCAAACTTTATGTTGGACACTATCACGTCACGCCCGTATCCCTTGGCCAGCAGCATGCGCTCATTGGCGATGTTCATGAAGTCATCGCTCTCAAGCCCCTCCTCGCTCGTCGAGACATGGCCAAGGCTGACAGTGAGCTCAGGAAGCTGCCTGTCTCCCACAATGAAACGCTCGTACCTTATGCGGTCGCTGATCTCCCTCGCCCGCTCCTCTGTCACAGAAGGGGAGGCGCCAGGAAGTATGAACACGAACTCCTCTCCGCCGAAGCGGTAGATCAGGTCCGCGGACCTCACGCAGGAGCGCATGGTCCCGGCGATATTCTTCAGCACATCATCGCCTCCGCCATGCCCGTAATGGGTGTTGATGTCCTTGAAAAGATCAAGGTCTGCGAATATCAGGCCGAAATTCTGGCCCAGGTTCCTCCAGTTGCTGACGAACTGAGGGTAATCAACGCCGAGCTTCCTCTTGCTGCAGACGCCGGTCAGGGAATCTGTATTGACCAGGTCGCGCAGTATTGGTATCTCCCAGACATTGTCTGTATGCTGCGCAAAGTCAAAACAGCAGTCCCTGATGACCATCACATCCTCCAGAGGAAAGTTGAAAGAATCAAAGACCGCAACCCCGTATCTGGCGCCCCTGTAAGCGACAGGCACCGCTATACGCCTGCCTCCGTTGAGGAATGCAGGGAAGTCAAGCGACAGAAGCGAGACATCATCCAGGTGCGAAGAAGAATCATACACAACAACATCTGACGAGGTGTCTATCCTCGCGTAGATGTCCAGCTTACCATTAAGGCAGACAGCAGCAGAATTAAGGCAGGTGCTGCGGAACAGGGACTCCGCAAAACGCTCAGCGCTCTCGCCAATATCCCTCTGTCGGTAGCCCTTGCCCAGCACTTTCGCGCGTACCTGCGCCTTGTCAGGCATGCTCTTCCAGAGGGTCTCCTGGTCAGAGACACGCAATACATCATCAATAGTAAAAGACATGAATTCAACACCTTACAGTAATTCGTTATTGTACAGCTCCGGAAAAATAGGGGGTATAAAAAGCTTGTGCAGAATATTCAGTTGCAAAGGTTTTTAAATAAAAGTCCATAAATCGATTGTATTGCCCCTGTAGGCTAACGGATAGACTGTGGGCTTGCGGCAGCGCAGAACGCTCTGCTGGCTTTGCATCTGCGCTGCAAAGAGCCTGATATCTGGGTTCAATTTGCGGAAAGCGTCCATGCTTCCGCATGGAATTCCCAGCAGGGGCATATCATATTTCTGTTTTCAACAAGAGATCAGATCATCAAAATCAAGCGCCAATCTCCTTGAGCTTCACCTTGTTGGTGAGGCCGTGGCGCTCCTTCACTATGAGATTCTTCCTCTCAAGGCCCGCAAGGATCCTGGTGACCTTGACCTTGGAAAGCCCGAGCTTCGAGACAAGACGGTTCTGCAGCATTTCGCCCCCTGAGTCAACTACCGCAAGGAACGCTCTCTTCTCATCAACCTTCAGCAGGTTGAGCACTGCAGAATAGGCTGCCCTTGACGCGCTACGGCCGGAGACAGGAAGCAGGCCGTTCCTTATGTCCGCATTGTAGAACAGGTAGACAGACATAGCACCAATCAGAAATGCGCTGGAGACCAGCAGCAGAACCTTGGTGAGTGTGTAGTACTCAAGGCTCTCAGTGGTTATCTCCCTCCCGCTCTCCAGGGTTATCTGGATGGGCTGGGGAGTGAAGAGCATCAGCAGCAGGATGACTATTGCAGAGACAAGAATAACCATGGCAATGGCGAGCTTGAACTGCTTCATGGAAAGCCATACCGCTCCCTGATATTTAAGCGTTTCTTTGTGGTTTCACAGGGATGAAACCAGTTACACAAAAATATATATGGTGTTTCATCCTTTTCAAACATCTCAGAAGCACATTTTCATGAACAGGAGGCGGGCAACACGAAGAAAAAAATCAGCGCAAACAAGACCACGGAAAAATCCGCGGACAAGACCACGGAAAAGACCGCGGAGAGAGCTGTGGACAAAACCATGAACAAAAAGAGCAGAGTGTGGAAGATAGTCGCCATATCAATGGTAATACTATTCATCCTTATCATAGCAGGGGGAATCATCAAGCTCCAGAGAGCCAAGGCATCTTTTGCCGCAGCGACTCCTGAGCAGAAAAGCACTGCAGAGGCAGCAGTCACAAAAGACCTGGAAGCCAGAGGTCTGAACGCATCAGAATACAGCATAGAGGTAGTCGGCAGGGTTATGCGCATGAAAGAGGCAGGCAAGTACAGGAACCTGATGCAGGCCTTCGCAGACAGCAACGCCTCAAGACACAGCTACCTTATAGACATGGACTCAGGCGTGATAATGCTGCACTCCCAGACAGAGACATACGGCTGGATGGCAGAGATACACAACAAGATGATGTGCCCGCGATGCAAAGGTATGCCCCCAGGAACAGTCAGGCCGGGCGGACCCGAGAACTTAAGGGAACCCGACGATGAGGGCTACAGAAAGAGACAGGAGATGCCAGGACCAATCACCAGGATGCCACGGATATGGTGAGCACACAGGTTCAGTTAAAGAACAAGGAAACACAAGAAACAGGGAAAAGACAGACATGAAACAACAGATGATAATAAGGCTCGAGAACGTCTGGAAGATATACAAGATGGGAGAGGTGGAGGTGCCTGCGCTGCGCGGAATCACAGTAGACATAAATAAAGGCGATTTCGTCGCGATAATCGGGGCTTCAGGCAGCGGAAAGTCAACCATGATGAACCTGGTTGGATGCCTCGACCTTCCGACAAGGGGGAAGATATTTCTCAAATCCAAGGACATAACCTCACTCAGGGAGTCCGACCTCGCAGCGCTCAGGGGAAGGACAATCGGGTTCATATTCCAGCAGTACAACCTGCTCCAGAACATGACCGCATACGAGAATGTGCTCCTCCCCCTGGAACTGCAGGATATGGGTGAAGGACGCGCATCAGAAAGAGCGAAGGAAGTTCTGAAGCTCGTCGGCCTCACAGACAAGATGCACCACCTGCCGTCACAGCTTTCAGGCGGGCAGCAGCAAAGGGTAAGCATAGCAAGGAGCCTCGTCGGGGACCCTGAAATAGTCCTGGCGGACGAGCCGACAGGGGCGCTCGACAGCGTAACAGGAAGAGAGGTCATAGAGACGCTCTACAGGCTTTGGAAGAATGAGGGAAAGACAGTCATAATGGTCACGCACGACCTCCACCTCGCAGAGTACGCGCACAGCCACATCGAGCTCAAAGACGGGAGGATAACCAGGATGGCCAAGAACGATAAACAGAAGAAACCTCAACAGGGTGATAAGAAATGAAGAAGACAATACCTATGATTTTAGTCCTGCTGCTCGCAGTAGCCTCTGTGAGCGCAGAATACACATACATATCTCCAAGCGACATAGTCAGCGCAAGCCTGCTCAACCAGAACCCTGACCCAGGGATGGCAGGCAATATAGTTGAGCTCCGCGTCGCAGTTGAGAACTGGGGAGCGAAACCGTCTGAAGGATATGATGTCGAGGTGCTCCTCGACTACCCGTTCGAGGCAGTGCCTGGCGAGGAATACACCAAGAACACCGGCGCATTCCAGGGATTCCAGGTCAACAGCGAGCAGAAGATACTGAAATTCAAGGCCAGAGTGGACAAAGACGCCACAGACGGCAACTACGACCTCAACCTCCTGATATACGAACCAGGAGAGAAAGACTATGCGACCACAAAGAAGACCCTCAGCGTCGAGATAAGCAGCAGAGAAAGCGCTGAAGTCATCTACATAGACAAGGTCAAGCTGATACCCGGACAGCAGACACCCATCGAGTTCACAATAAACAATGTCGGCTCATCACCTCTGAGGGAACTCTCGTTCTCATGGAACAACGCGGATGACATAATACTCCCTGTCGGCGCCGGCGACACAAAATACATCAAGTACCTGGGGGTGGGCGAGAAGACGACAGTCACATACGACGCGATGGCAGACACGAACGCGGACCCCGGGCTGTACAAGATAGAGATGACCCTCACGTACGAGGATTCAGTCACGGGCGAACTCACCACAATGACAAACAATGCAGGCATATACGTCGGAGGGACAACCGACTTCGAGGTCGCCTACTCTGAGTCATCAGGGGGCGAAACATCGTTCAGCGTCGCGAACGTCGGAAGCAACCCAGCATATTCAGTATCTGTGAAAATCCCTAAACAGGACGGGTGGACGGTCACAGGATCCAACTCGGTAATCATAGGCAACCTGAACGTGGGAGACTACACAATAGCAACATTCACGGTCCAGCAGGCAGCAGGTGTGCAGGCAGGAATGCCCGCCAGGTCATCTGCCACAACCAAGACGACGGACACGACAAATCCGCAGAAAGCACCAGCAGGCAACACCACTGCCTCAAGGCAGCAGTCACAGGACCTGACGGTCCAGATAATATACACGGACACCATGGGATACAGAAACACTGTTGAAAAAGCCGTCCCGATGAGCGCCGCGAACAACTCCACAGCAAACGGATTCGCGAGGAACGGCGTCAGGACGGTCCAGCAGCAGAACTTCCTCGTCAAATATAAATGGTACATCCTCGGACTGGCTCTCATATCAGCAGTACTGGTCGCCTACCCGAGATACAGGAGATATAGGGAAGAGAACCCGAAAGCAGGGATGATCCGGAGCCTGCTCGGAATATTCAGGGGATGAATGAACGGAAAATACAGGAAACACATGAACACAAGAAACAAAGGGGACTGAAAGATAAAACCAGCGTAACATGAAATTCCACAAGTGCCTCAAGCATGCTTTCAGCATGGTAGTGCACAGCAAGCTGAGAAGCTGGCTGACCATACTCGGCATAGTCATAGGCGTAGCTTCCGTCATCGCGATAGTCTCCATCGGCGAAGGCATGAAAGCAGAGATGGAAGCCCAGATGAGCAGCATGGCAGGAGACATCCTGACGCTGAGCGCAGGCTACTCAAGAGGTACGAGCATGTTCGGCCCGCCGGGCGGAGGCAGGGACGGAGGGCCCGGGAACGGAGGGGGCGCAAGGGCAGAAGACGAAGAGGTCGTCGTTGACAAGTCAGACGTTCAGGCCCTGAAAAGCATACCAGAGATATTCATCATAAGCCCGCAGATACGGGGAACAGCAGAGATATCCTACCTCGGCGAGAGCGGAGACGTCTCAGTCACAGGGATAGACCAGAAGGTATGGTCGCAGATAACCACCGACGAACTGAAGGAAGGCAGGTTCCTCGACTCTGCAGACAAGAATGTCATAGTGATAGGCAGCCGTCTCGCAGAGTCATTCTTCGACCACCCCTTGGGCATAAACCAGATGCTGACAATAGAGGGCAGGTCATTCAGGATAGTGGGCATACTTAACGATGATAGCAGAAGCATATACATGCCGATCCAGGCAGCATACCAGATAATAGATGACAAGGACATCGATGTCTACGACTCGATAACTATAAAGATAGCTGACGAAGAGAAGCTCAACGAGACCATGGAAAAGATAGAGAAAAAGCTCAGGAACACAAGGCATGTCACAGCGAAGACACAGGACTTCAGCCTCACTTCGAGCAAGCTCATGGCGCAGACAAGGAGCGAAATGATGTCCACAATGAGCAATTTTCTCCTGGCAATAGCGGCAGTATCACTCATCGTCGGCGCAGTAGGCGTGGCGAACACCATGTTCACCTCAGTACTAGAGAAGACAAAAGACATAGGCATAATGAAAGCAATAGGAGCAAGGAACAGGGACATAATGACCATATTCCTGCTGAACTCCGCACTGATAGGGCTTGCGGGCGGGCTGCTGGGGATAGTCTTCGGGTCGATGCTTTCAAGCGCCCTGCCGGCGCTTGTCGGAAGCACGTCGATGCTGCGCGGAGGGACTCTGGTGTCGCTGAACTCAGTGCTTCTAGCAATAGCAGTATCGGTAGGGGTGGGCGTAATAGCTGGAGCGATACCGGCATACAAGGCATCTAAGCTGAAGCCGGTGGACGCTCTGCGTTATGAGTAAGAAAGCCGGACGGCCTATCCCCCAGCTAAAGCTTGGGGGCATTTGACCGGCCGTCCTTCAAACCAGTTTTCTCTGATTT
>JAFGJH010000055.1 GCA_016929255.1 Candidatus Woesearchaeota archaeon | reverse complement strand
TTTACTGTAGAAAAAGGTGTCTGGTTATATAATCTGTAGACGCCCGCGTTTGCTTTGCGGGCATGGTTGGGGGTAATGAAGATTAAGCGTAAGGTCATACAGATAGCCGGTTCGACAAGCCTGATATCCTTGCCCAAGCCTTGGATCGACAAGCACAACATAAAGAAGGGCTCTGAGCTTGACCTGCAGGAGCAGGGCAACAAGATAGTGGTGAGCACCGACTCCACAGAGGATCTTGCCAACAAGACGCTTGATGTCACAGGCATGGACAGGTCGACAATCATATTCTACCTTAGGAGCGCGTACAGGAAGGGCTATGATTCCATCGAGATACTTTACGGTGAGCCTGTCTCGAGGCACCTGAGGACAGGCAAGACAAGGAACATAAGCGCCATAGTCCACGAGGAGGTGGCGAGGCTGGTGGGTGTGGAAGTGATACAGCAGAAGGAGAACTCATGCCTCGTCAAGTCGATATCAGAGCCTTCGGCAAAGGACTTCAGCAGCATACTCAGGAGGGTGTTCATACTCCTGAAGGACGCTTTCGACGAGGTTTGCAGGGGGATAACCACAGGCAATGCGGCGCTGCTCGAGACCCTTGAGGAGAGGCATGACAACATCACTAAGTTCATAAGCTACTCGTTGAGGCTGCTGAACAAGAAAGGGTACGGCGTGATGAGTGACGTCACCTCATTCTACCAGATAGTCTCTTCGCTTGAGGAGATCACTGACATCCTCAAGTGGATTGCCCGCGAGGCCCTTTCGATGAAGAGCCCGAAATTCGACGATCGCGCCAGGAAGGTTATGCTCCAGATAGCTGATGCGTTCGACCAGTACCAGGATATTTTCTACAAGTTCGACCCTAAGAAGGTGGCGAAGTTCTATGAGACCAGGCATGATGCCAAGACAGGGTTCAGGGCAGCCATGAAGAAAATACCTATCGAACAGGCGCTGACGCTCAGGAATGGGATGCACATCCTCGACATACTGGTCTCGATAACAGAGGTCAGGATGGGGATAGAGGCCCCGAAGTAGCTGCTGCCTCACCCGTATCAAGCACACGCTGAGAAGTGTCTGTTCAGAGGAAAGGGTAATAGTCTCTCACAAGGATGAACAGGTCGTGCGTGAACCTCCTGTCTCCCTCTGCAAGCAGCTCCCTCAGCCTGTCCTTCTGGTAGAATGCGAATTCGACGGCCTCGCCGAGCCCGTCTCTGAAATCATCTTCACAGGTCCTCTGCGGCAGATTCAGCTTTTCGTTCCTGAACCTCCCGGCATATATGGTCGCCCTGAACCTTCGTCTCCATGGCCTTCCTGTCTTGCGGTCTATGCAGTCGCCTCCGAACCAGGGGTTGAAGTCGATCTCCCTTGTGACTGCGGTCTCCCGCAGGTCTGTGGACTCCAGGCGCTGAGTGTACTCGTCGATAGAATGTGCAATGACAATGCTGGTGCCTATCTCCTCTTTCGCGCCCCTTATGATTGCCTCATCAGGCGTCTCGCCATGGCGCACGTGCTCTCCGACTGTCTTGCACCACAGGAAAGGGTTCTCTGACTTTCCCGCGCGCTTTACGACATATATCCCGTGTTCGGGATGGACCAGCAGCAGGAGCGCTGCGGGCACCGCGAGATTGGCGTCGCCGTTCGTGATTGAGTATTCCTTTATCTCGCTGAGAAGGAGTTCTTTCTCCCTGGTCTTGACCAGTCTCCCGTTACAGTCGTATGCATCAAGATGTTCTGCCATTTTGAAGAAGAGATCAGCTCATACGAGCTTCATGTCTATTGCGTAGAGGTTTGAGCGTTGGTCCCATGAGGGCCTGTCAGTGAGCGCGTATCTTCTCGTGCCGCAGGTCCTTCCGCCGTCATTGACCCACCATCCGTAGCGGGGGAGTATGCCCTCAAATATCTTCTTGCCTTCCTCGACGACATTCGAGCTCCTTATGACGTCGTTGAACTTGAACGTGAGCGTGCCGTCCTCTGCTATCGCGAAGTCCTGTACTGCCAGGTGGTCGAATATGTGGTCGACCTGGGCAGAGTTCCTGGTCTCCTGCTTTATCCTGTTGACGAGCTCCGCTGAGCTCTTCAGCTTCACGTGCTGGCCTGCCTTGAGGGACTGCATCATCTCGCTGTACATTACGCCGAAGAAATGGCCTGTGACCCAGTTGAGGAATGTGTCATGCACGTCGAAATTGTTTCTCGAGACCATGTGCTGGTTCTGCCTGATGTGCTTGTAGAAGTTGACTATTCCTGCGAATTTCCTGATGGTATCGTCGATGGTCCTATATGTCGCCCCTTCTGCCTTAGGAGGTATCTTGCCTTCAGGGGTGAGCTGCTTGATTGCCTCGCGAAGAAGCTGCGGTGTGTTGTTTACCAGGATGTGCTGGGCTTCGCCGGCCGCGCAGAGTTCCCTGTAATATTCCCACTGCGGCTCTACCTGCTTCAGCCTTCTCTGCCTCTCCTCCTCGCCGCATATCCTGCCTTCAAGGCGCAGCGTGAGGTCCTCAGGGGTATCTGTCGTTATCACTACAGGTATGACGTTTGCCAGCCCTTTCAGCTGCGAGACCACTTCCTCGTCGAAGAATCCGCCGTATGACCCGGGGTCGGTGAGCGTAAGCAGCGCGTCTCCGCGTATGGTCTTGTCGAGGGCCTCAGCGCGCGGGATGCCGTAGAAGACCTTCTCTGGCTCGCCGCTCTCATTGGAATATTTGGTCACGTAGGAGTAGAGGTATTTGCTGTCGTCGCGTCTCCTCTTGAACTCGCTTTTGCTTATCGTCCGCCTGTCGTCGTCGCCGACAGTACGCTGCTGGCGGGTCTGGTCCTTCCTTATGGAGAACAGCTCGCCGTTGATCTGGTGTGTGACCATCATCTCCACGATGGACTTTCCTGCGCCGGTTGGTCCTGCGAGAATGAACAGGTTGTTCTGTGAGAGGGCGTATGCCATGCCGAGCTGCTCAAGATATGGCACTCTTGACTGGAAGATCTGTTCCCTGACAGCAGAAATTCCTTGGGGGGTTTCGTGAGAACTGATTGTATCCTTATCTCTATCTCCTTCGCTCCCCCCGTTGCTTGATCCTCCCATTTATTTTCCTCAAGAGGGCTAAAAGTGGTGTATTCTCACCAACACCCAACTGCACTGAGTATGAGGCTCCAATATTTAAATATTACTATTGTTAAGTGAAAACTAAACCCGGTCCATTAGTGGCTAAAATGCCATTTAAATGATAAAAACCCGTTTTCCAGGCTTTAAAGGCGTTCTAGAAACAAAAAAGTCTATTGAACCTATTAAGCGGTATTAACTGCGTTATCCAAGCTCCCAATATATCAACACCCACCAGCCTACACAAGTAATCGGCCAATCATTATTCTTAAATCTTTTGGGTCTTTATAAACAGATTTGGAGAGCTTGCCGTCTTTTCGGATTTTCTTTAAAAAGGACTCTATCTTCTGCTCCTGCGCGATGTCTGTCTTGCTTATGTAGACCGCAAACTCTTTGGCTTCTGCCTTGATGTTGGCCAGCAGCTTCAGTTGCCGCTCCTCTGCATAGCCCTGCTCGCTCGCATCGAACACGAACACAGTCATGTCTGCGCAGTACTTCAAGGCCAGGTATGCCTGCTGCTCTATCAGGTTCATCTTCTCGAAGCGGTCGAGCGTGCCTGGCGTGTCTATGAACTGGACCTTGTGGTTGTTGATGTTGGCGTATCCTGTGTTGAGGTTCTTCGTGGTAAACGCGTAGTCCGCGATCTCCGGCCTGGAGCCTGTGAGCTTCGCGAGCAGCGTTGTCTTGCCGACGTTGGGGAATCCGGATATGCATACTGTGAACATCTTAGTCTTCACGTTCGGGAATCCCTTCATGACCCTGCGTGAGTGCTCGAGGTATTCAAGCTGCTTCTTGACCTGCTTCATCACAGAGCTTATGCGTCCGTAGTACTCCCTTGAGTATGATGTCATCCTGCTGAAGTCCCTGCACCGCCTTATCCTGTTGTGGTATGAGTCTGAGAAGAACCTGACCTTCTGCTGCGCCCACCTGACCGCGCCGAGGCTCTTCTTGAGCTCTGCGTAGTCGAGCGTCACCCTGATGAGCTCCTGGTAGAACTCAGGCAGCGAGTCCAGCGACGGGAATGAGGTCAGTATGAGGTCAAGGTGCCTCTTGAGCGTCCTGTTGACTGCGCTGATCTTCGCGAGCTCTGCGCGCTTTATCGAGGTGGGGTTCGCCCTCATCTGGCCTTTCATCTCGCTCGCGGACTTCTTCGCGTTCCTGAATGCCAGGTCTATGTACCAGTCAGCGGTCTCTACCTTCGCAAGCCCTTGGAAGTTCATTCAAGGAAGATGAACGCAAAAATTTATAAATGATGCTGTTGTTCTGCGTCCGGGAGTTTCGGAGGGAGGTGTTTTCGATGGCGGTTTTTGTATCTGTGATAATAGCATTTATCATATTGTTGATTCTGGCTTCTTTTAAGGTCGTCAAGGAGTACGAGCGCGGCGTCAGGTTCACGCTGGGCAGGTATTCAGGGATCATGGATCCGGGCCTGAGGCTGTTGATCCCTGCAATCCAGTCATGGGAGAGGGTTGACATGCGCGTCAAGGCTGTCGATGTGCCTGCGCAGGAATGCATCTCCAAGGATAATGTCTCGATAAAGGTCAATGCTGTCCTGTATTACCGCGTCGAGAAGGCTGAGAAGGCGATCATCAAGGTTGAGGAGTTCATGTACGCTGTCTCACAGCTGGCGCAGACCACGATGAGGAACATCGTCGGCGAGTTCGAGCTTGACGAGATCCTGCAGAAGAGGGAGGTCATCGCCAAGAAGATAGGCCAGATAGTGGACAAGGACACTGACCCCTGGGGCATAGATGTGTCTAAGATAGAGATCAAGGATATCGAGCTTCCGCAGGACATGAAGCGTGTCATCTCCAAGGAGGCTGAGGCAGAGAGGGAGAAGCGAGCGGTGATAGTCAAGGCGCAGGGTGAGGTCATCGCCGCAGACAACATGGCGAAGGCGGCCAGGACCCTTGCATCAGGGCCGGGTGCACTCCATTTGAGGACCCTGCAGTCGATTAATGATCTTTCTTCTGACCAGAGCAACACAGTGGTGTTCGCCATACCTCTCGAGGTGCTTCGCGCATTCGAGGGCTGGGCCAAGTCAGGAGAGGCAATACATAAGAAAAAAGAGTGAAACAGGGACAAGAACAGATATGAGGTGTTGAGATATGGACTACGACGACCATTTGTACAGGAGTGACGAGGAAGAGGCGAGGCCTTATATGGGCAATCCGGTGTATGCGCGTTCTGAGCCTGAGATGATGTTCAGGCTGCAGAGCCAGTGCGGGGAGCTTGAGGGCACGCATGAGGCGGGGACTCTGGAAGAGTTGTTCCCTGACCTGTGAAGAGATTGTAGGATGGGGATCTTAACCCTGAAAAAATGATGTGAGGAGAGATTATGAATGAGAGAGCAAGAGAGATCAGCGATTATGTGAACAGCGGCAGACTGGACATTCTGCTGGATGACCCATACCTTACGCGATTGCCGGTAGAGGTCGTGGACCCCTGGGAAAAAAGGCTGTATAGGGAGGAACGCACCCACGCAGGGACTTTGGGAGAAAGGGAGGAGGATGAGCTCCCTTATGATTAGTCTTGTTTTTTTGTTGTTTTTTTCTTTCTTCTTTCATCAACTTCTCTGAAGAATTCTGCCAGATTTGCAGGGTCTTTCCATTCGTCCTTGATCACGCAGAGGTGGTCTATGGTCCTGCTCTTGTCATCCCAGACGTCGAGTCCGTAGCCGAAGACCCAAAGGTCCGGTATGGTGAAGCCGACGTACTCGACAGGCAGGTCCTTGTTCGCATCCTTTCTCCTTGCTGGCTTGTTGAGCATGGTGCATATCGTGACAGAGCTCGGCTCGTACCTCCCTTTCCTCCTGAAGCCCTTCAGTTCGGGCTGTGAGTCTATCACGTCGTCGATGCGGGTCAGCACGTCCACTATATGGGAAAGCGTGTTGCCTGTGTCCACTATGTCCTCCACGATGATGACAGGCCTCTTCCTGTTCTCAAGTTTCTCGAGGAGCCTTGTTATCTCTGCCAGGTTCAGCCTGACACTGCCTGACTCCAGCCTTGTGCCGTAGCTTGATGCAGGCATGAACTCGTAATCAGGGTCTATCTCTTTTGAGAAGCGGAACATGTCCTGTGAGAAGCGCACTGCCCCTTTGAGTATTGGGATGAAGAGCGGGTCAGCTCCCCTGTAGTCGCGCTCTATCCTTGCGAAGAGCTCCTTCTCGCGCTCAAGAATCCTGTAGTTGGGGAGGAGTATGCCCCTGACCAGCGGCAGCAGGTCCTCCCTTACCTTGAATGAGCCGTCAGTGTAGTCGTTGGCATAAGGGTTCGCTGCGTGGAGGTGCGGCTCTTTTCTGAGGTCTATCCCTGATTTGTAGCTTGCCATGCGACCGCTTCATCAATGCCTTGTTTTATACTTTTTGTGACCACCGCATTAATACAAACAAAAACCTTTAAAAACAAGCCATTTTTCTCAGATACCACATAAACGGACAAGATGCTCCTGTAGTGTAGTCCGGCCAATCATATCGCCCTCTCGATCCCGTTAAGGGAAGGGTAAGGCGATGACCCGGGTTCGAATCCCGGCGGGAGCATGAAACAAAGACATTTAGCCGATGACCAAAGGGAGTCGGCTAAATGTCTTTTTGCATACCTGAAAATCCCGATGAAGTCGGGATTTTCTTTGCATTTTCATTCTGATGCGTATTCAGAGATACACCCAAACCTTTAAATAACTCAAGCCTGGCTTAAGACAGGCTTGAGGGACTGAAAATTATGTTTAAAAAAACATAATTTTAAATAGACCCCCCAATCCCCAAATACATACTATTGCTGAGGCACCAGTTGACTGGGCTTCCCCACAGGGAAATTGGCCTCGGGAGGAAACCAAGATGGCTGAATTCAAGTTAGTGATTTCTGACCCCAAGACAGGGAAGTCTGTCCAGAGGGAAGTCAAGGAAGACAGCGCCAAGAGGCTTATAGGCCTGAAGATCGGCGACACTGTGAAGGGCGAGCTGATTGACCTGCCCGGCTACGAGTTCAAGATAACAGGCGGTTCTGACTATGCGGGTTTCCCGATGCGCTGGGATGTGCAGGGACCTGCAAGGAAGAAGATAACCACTGTGAAAGGGATTGGCGTGCATAACAAGCGCCACCTGCCCAACCCGAAGAAGAAGGGCATGCGAACCATGCCCGGCATGAGGCTGAAGAAGACAGTCGCAGGCAACACAGTGCATGCGAAGACCGCACAGATCAACATGAAGGTGCTGAAGCAGGGAAGGGAGAACATATTCCCTGAGGCAGCTCCTGCAGAGGTGAAGGCAGAGCAGCCCCCTGCCTCTGGAGCGCCGAAGGAAGAGAAGCCCGGGAAGGATAATCCTAAGAAAGCTAAAGGAGGGAAAAAAGTGGCAGAAGAAAAAGAAGTGAAGGAGCAGGAGACCGTGCCTGAGAAGACTGATGAAGTGCCTGAAAAGGTCGAGGAGGTCCCTATCTCTGGTGAGGAGAAGGTTGAAGAGGCTCCCGAGGCTGAAGATGTTGAAGAAGCTCCTGAAGAGGAGGACAAGACCCTTGAGGATGTTGACAAGCTCGACGAGGAAGTGAAGAAGGATGAGGAAGAGATAGAGAAGGAGAGCAAAGAGATCGATGAGCTGGAGAAGGATCTTGAGGAAGTCGACAAGGAGATCGGCGAGGAGAAGAAGAAGGAAGAGTGATTCTTCCTGCTTTTTTTGTTGATATATAATGCCAAGAGCCAAAAAAACAACAGCGTCAAAGAAGAAGTCTGATGTCCCTGTGCAGCCGGAGGTAAACATAGGTCTTGTGGGCCATGTCGATCACGGCAAGACCACTCTCACCGAAAGGCTTTCCGGCAAGTGGACTGACACCCATTCTGAGGAGCTGAAGCGCGGCATCACTATAAGGCTTGGCTATGCAGATGCCGTATTCTATGCATGCAAGAAGTGCAAGTCGTACGGAGTGTCCGCGAAGTGCAGGTGCGGCGGCGAGGCTGTAGCTACGAGGAAGGTCAGCTTTGTTGACGCTCCAGGGCACGAGTCGCTTATGGCGACGATGCTTGCAGGCGCTACCATAATGGACGGCGCTTTGCTGCTGGTGGCGGCCAACGAGACCTGCCCGCAGCCGCAGACGCGCGAGCATCTCATGGCTCTGCAGATCATCGGCGTGAAGAACATTGTTGTTGTCCAGAACAAGATAGACCTGGTCAAGGAGGAAGACGCAGTCAGGAACCAGGAGCAGATAAGGGAGTTCCTCAAGGGCACCATATATGCGGATGCTCCTGTAGTGCCCGTCTCTGCGCAGCACAATGTCAATATCGACATTCTTGTGGAGGCTATCGAGAGTTCTATACCTACTCCTGTAAGGGATTCCAAGAAGGACCCTGTGCTTTTTGTCGCCAGGAGCTTTGACATAAACAAGCCAGGAAGTGATCCTTGCAAGATTGTCGGCGGTGTGCTCGGCGGCGCCCTTATCCAGGGCGTGCTGAAGACAGGAGACCAGGTGGAGATAAGGCCAGGCCACCAGGTTGAGTTTGGCGGCAGGAAGACCTGGGAGCCTTTGTTCACGACAATCACAGGCATCAAGACCGGCGGTGAGAGCGTCAATGAGATAAATCCCGGCGGCTCTGTCGGGCTGCTTACGAATCTTGATCCGGCCATAGTCAAGTCTGACACGCTTACAGGGAGTGTTGTGGGGTATAAGGGAAAGCTTCCCCCTGTGCTGAACACCCTGAAGCTCGAGACCCGCCTGCTTGAAAGGGTGGTCGGGGCGAAGGACGACCTTGTTGTCGAACCTATAAAGGTGCAGGAGCCGCTAATGCTTAATGTCAATTCTGCTGCCACTGTCGGTGTAGTCACTGAGCTGCACAAGGACGCTTTCACCTGTGTGCTGAAGCTGCCTGTCTGCGCAGAGCCCGGCGCGAGGGTGACCATCTCAAGGCGCCTCGGAGCCAGGTTCAGGCTGATAGGTTACGGCATAATCAAGAAGTGATTCTCTGCAGCAGATGTCGAGCCAGGACTTTTGCCGGGAAGCCAGGAGCTAAGACAATCCTGCGTATCTTAAGGCCGGAGGCCTGATCATAATCAATCATGGTGAGGATTTCAAAGCAATAAGAAAAAATAAAGGAAAGCCCGGAGGCTTTCCCTTGTTCTCCAGCTCCTGTACAGGCATGTCGTCGTGCTATTGGAGAAAATTGAGAAGAGGCCTATATTCTTCAGGGACATCTTCAGGGTCAACATCACCCAATCCTTCTTTCAGAAGGTTTATCTCATCGACGCATTCTCCTAACCGCTCTGAGAGGTATCCGCTTGTCTCGCAAGTTGCGATAAGCAATTCAGGTCTTATAGACCCGTCCTTTCCGTAGTGTTCATAATAATCCTTTGTCTGTCCCACATACTTTGTGCAAGCAAGCGAGAAATCACGGACAAGGTTGTTGATGCTTATACTCGCCGCTGACAAGCACCTAACTTTCTCTTCTATACTGTTCGAAGACATCTTCATTCCCTCCACCACCTCTGTCACCCACATGATGGCAGGGACGGTTATATAGGCTGGTTTCCGTCAGGATATGAACTGTTTCTTATCGGAGAATATACCGGAAATGTTGCAGACTGAATAGAATATTTCCGGAATACCGATCCATTTCTGGAAATATTCCGAGTCTATCGAAGGATTTTGGACAGGGTCGGATGTTTTTCCGCTTTTTTCTCAGGAACTGATATTAAAACAAGAAACATCATATGTTCTGGGGTGATTGTTATGGGCAACATCAATGTCATCTTGTATCACACACTTGAAAACAAGGAGTATGGAAGGATAATCCGTGAGGCTAGGAAAACTGATGTGCGCAGGATTGACGACTTTGTCAATGAGTTGGTATTAGACGTGCCAATGACATCACCTGAATTGGATTTTATGGTGAAGTTTTATTGGATGAAGGAGCTGCCTATTTTGGATTATACAGTGATGCCTGCAGAAGCAAGTATCAGCGCCGAGACTAAAGTGAACAGCCTGTACAGGAGAGAAGAAGAAACTGACGTTTTTGTCCTGGTTCATCCGACCAGGAGAGTCAAACACTCAGAAGAAGAGATTGAGAAGCTGAAGGCAAGGGGAAAACGCTGGTTGGATGACCATAATCAAAAAGTCATGAGATATGCTGTGTGGCAAGAGCAGAGGATGGCGAAGAGGATACGTGAAGAGGAAAGACCTGACCCAAACTACTGCAACTAATCACCGAACAATACAAGGCTGGTCCCTTCCCCTGCCTGTCCCACCTTGATGCTGCACTTCCTCTCTATCACTATATTTGGGAATCCCGTGACAGGGCATATCACTGCCCTTTTTTGGAAGATCTCTATGCCTGTGGTGTCCTGTATCAGCTTGAGATTTGAGAGGTATTTATAAAGCATCTTCCTAGGCACCTTCCTGCAGAGGTGTTTAAGGGGCACCTGGCTATTGCCTGCCAATAGGGTGTAGAATGCCTCCTCAGAGCCTCTCTTGACAATTATCGCTATTTCTTTCATCTCTGGACACCTATAGTCACTACTTATTGGATACGACTATAAGTATTTTTGCCTTATAAAATATAAAATTTATATAATTCATAACCACTAATAAGTGACAACAAAACGAAAGATTTAAATATAAGTTCTGCATCTGTCTTTAATAATTGATATGTTGTGAGGTGGCTATAACAATGGCAAACACAATCTACGAAGTTGATATCAATGATCTTCCACATAATGTTTCTATAACAATGACCCCAGAGCTTGAAGCTTTGGTCCAGGAAGAGTCTTACGAAGCTCCTGCCCACAAGAAGCCTTCTTTTGTGCAGAGGTTGTCTGCTTTTGCTTTGGCTGCTCTGCTTGCTGTCCTGCCTGTTTATGCTGGCTGTGACGGCAACCATAACGGTGATGCTATCAGCCCTGTTCCTTCATCTTATAATGTTGGGAACAGCATAACCCCTGCTTCTGGTTCGGGTGTGGGTCCTGGTGATGATCCTTTGGAGATCGGTGTTGACACTCCTGCTTTGGCTCCTGCTTGCAGTGATGATGATGCTTGCGCGGCTGAGGCTGCTTCTGGCCTTGATGTTGTGATTGAGGCTACATATGACAACGGCACTCCAGGCAATGCCGGTGATGATGAGACAGTGACTGTCGCTTCCCACACTGGTGTTCCTTTTGGTTCTTACACTTCAGGCACTGCGACTCTCAGCGCAGCGCATGGCGGCGCAGGCCTCGCAGACGGCGAAGGCATAGAAGCACATGTCGCATTGACATTCACAGACAGCAAGGGCGAGAGCCATACGATTGAGGGAACGGCGAATTATACGTATGAAGCTGGCCCGACAGGACCCAGAGTGACGGGGTGTAATGTGACCAGTTCTAATGTTGGTGTTAGTCTTTCAATACATTGCACGTGCTCTGAAACTGCAGATTCTTTTTCCTTGACAGGAGGACCCGCCGATGCTAGAATATTTAATGATGGTACAATAATTACCACAAGAACATTGGAGGCCTCTGATGTCGGACTTCAAACCTACGATGTTTCATGCACTGTTGGTGGAGTTACCTGTCCTGTCTTTTCAGTTACAGCTCCTGTTGATGCACAGGAAGCACGCGGCACTTACCATTGTGCTGATGGGACTAATTATGTCCTGCTGCAGATTGAGACAAGCGTGGATGCGATTAGGACCAGATGCAGGCCTGACGTTGACCCGGGGCTTATCCCTAATTCAAGCTCTGAGCCTGATCTTACCATAGATGTTGATGCTGCCTGTGCTGAAGAAGAAAATAACAGCTTGCCTGCAGACGAGAGAGCTGCACAGGAGTTTTACAACGACGGCCTGACAGTCGAAGATGTCTATTCAAGCTGCACAGTTGACTTTGTGCAGTTAAGCTATCACAGCGACAACTGATTTTATTTTTTCCAAATCTTTTTTCTTCTCGGTTTATTTCCGGAAATCTCTTGGAAAAATTCATATATCACGAAAACAATTGTAATATCATGAGTAAGAAAGCCGGACGGCCTATCCCCCAGCTAAAGCTTGGGGGCATTTGACCGGCCGTCCTTCAAACCAGTTTTCTCTGATTT
>JAFGJH010000054.1 GCA_016929255.1 Candidatus Woesearchaeota archaeon | reverse complement strand
CGCTATATTACCGACAAAAAGGCTTCTCTCACCCTCAAAAGGCAGCTCATCATACTCCACCTTAGCATGAAACCTCTTCTTAGCGTCCTGCCGTCTCTTTATCTCTTGTCCTGCAAAGACAGACGTGGCGACGAGGGCCAGGAGCGTAGCCAATAGCCATATAGGTATTATCCCTAATAAGTCGTATTCGTAGAATGGTTCCCTCACGGTGAAGAGCGCGTCTGCTGTCGAAGTCAGACCAAGATAGTCAGCCTGCGCCCTTATCACATAGTCTGCAGGAGGAAAGTCAGCAGGTATCGGTATCTGCCCTACAAGCGAGGTGAATGTCTCAAGGGTTATTGACTTATTTGTAACTTCAGTCATCCTTGTGCCGTTGATGCTCGCAACGAAGAATTTCAGGTCCACCTTGTACTTCCTGTCTGTGAAGAGATTGATGAGGTCAAGCTTGTATTTGACAGGCTCTCCCTGGACGATGATCTTTTTCAGGACGTCAAGTTTCAGCATCAGGGTCTTTATAGGGATCTTTCCTTCCTTGGATATCCTTATCTCGACAGGCAGGTCTGTGTCTATTCCTCCCCTCACCAGCAGGTTGCCGGTGTACACGCCCGGCGGCCTGTTGCCCATTATAGTTATCTCTACCTCGCCATAGCTGTTGGGCATTATGGAAAGGTGCCTTTCGGATAGCTCGAATATCGGGTCTATATCACCTTCTGTGCTGAGGTCTATGGTCATCTCCTTATCCTGGAAGTTGTAGAATGCTATGGTGTGCTCGACGAAGGAATCCTGCTTTATGTGCGTCTTTATCTGCCTTATCGAGAGGTATGCTGCTATCTTGCCTTCTACATCCCTTATCACGAGGCCGGTGCCGTTTTCTGTGCCTGGCTGCGTGAGCACAGGGGTCTCATTGCTTATGCCTTCGGTGCCGGGTGGCTGTTCATACTTGCCAGTGTCACCTGCAAGCACAGCCGTCAGAAGAGGCGACTCGTTGAGGTATATATCATACTCCATAAACTCGCCAGGGTCAAGGCTCAGGTTCCCGCTGAGATTGCCCACATACGGGTCATATAGCTCCTTTATCGCGATTATATAATAGAATTCATACGTCGGTATGTTCATGTAGTAGTCGCCGGTCTCGTTTGTGGTCCCTGACCAGGATCCTATGTAAACTGTTGCGTTCTCCAGCGACTCATTGTTCACTCCATTGCGCACCTTTCCGTATATCGTGCCATTCGGCCCGAGTAGGCCTGGAAGCTTGACCATCTGTATGTCATAATAGATGGTCTCGAACGGCGTTATGTTGACGTAGCTGACGTTGGAGCGGTAGCCGTCCTTGATCGAGACAAGCAGGACATTGTCCCCGGATGGTGAGATGACTGAATAGTTTCCGGTGGCGTCCGTCATGTCGTTGTACACTCCAGCGTATACCATGACATTCTCCAGCGTGGTGTTGCCTTCGAAGACCTGTCCTGAAACGAATCCGTATTGTGTGGGGTCTGTCTGGTTATATGTGGGCACCATGCTGAAGTTGTGCCAGTTCGTCTCATTGTAGTTTATTGTCGTGAAGTTGACATAATCAAAGTATTCAGGGTAATAGCCCATTATGAAGCTTATGCCCACCGGCGCCAGCATGTAGTACCAGCCGCTTGCGTTAGTGGTCGCGATGGCATCACCCACCTCTATAGTGACGTTTGCCATGGGCAGGCCTGTGGATGTGTCGTTGACATAGCCTTTCAGGGGAGCATATGACCATTCCATGCAGGCGCCCAATATGTCAGTGACAGGGTCAGGGAAGAAATAGTAAGTCATGTTGGTCTGGTTATAAGGCACCGGCACCATGACCTGATAGTTGCGTATCTCACCGTCATATCCTGGTATCGCGCGTGTAGCGTTGGCTGTGAAGAACAATGCACCGTTCCCGTCCTTGAGCGCCGCCTGGTGGAACGTGTTGGTCGTTCCGCCCACGCTCTTGGTCCTCACGCCGGGGCCGCTGACTGTCGTTCCTCCCAGGTTAACTGTGAATGTCTCGTTGAATGTGCTGGTGGATGATATCCTGTCTGAGGGATTTATCCCTATGAATGCATCTATCTCGGCAACTGTCGCGGGCTGCACGCCTGTGAGGTTGAGCTGCGACAAAGGCACCGTGCTTATGTAGAGGTCGTACCCTGACTTGCCGAAGCAGTTGAAGTCAAGGTCCATGATTGTTGTCTCGCCCCCCGTGACTGTGGCGTTCCAGTCTGTCCTGTTGTTGCTGTAATCAAGCACGGCAGTGCCCGCGAACCCGTGCCATGCGTCTGCGATGTAGACCTGTCTTATGGTCATGGCTGTTATCGTGCCTGCCTGTGCTGCATGGTAATACCAGCCGATGAATTCTGTCAGGGATATCATGCCTACTATCGAGAGCGTTATGGCCAGAGCTACCGCTAGACCTAACAGTACACGATTCGGTCCTTTGTTTTTCTTCATTGTTTTTTATGCAGAGAACAACAGCTTATGTAAGTGATCGCTCAAAGAGCTTTTCATGCAGTTTCATGCATCTTTCACTTACTGCTGCTCTATGCTCTTTTTCCAGTCTTGTGTACAGTTGCTTGATTTCAGAATAGTGATCCTTCGCCTTCTGGTGCTGGTTGTTCTGCAGGTGGTTGTGGGCCTCTTCCAGGAGGTGGTTTATCTGCGAAAGCAGTATCCTGTTGAACACGTGCTTTGTCTCGGAGTGTATCTCTTCTTTTGCCGGCTTTGAAAGTCCTTTGTAGGTCTCGTTGATCTGCCTGTAGGCGGCGTGTGCCTCGTCATGGCGCCTGTTCTCGGAATGGTGGTGCGCTGAGAGTATCATGAGCTTTATGTGCGCCAGCTCCTTGACGAGCGCCTCATCCTCTTTCTTCACGAATGTCTCAACCTTGCGTATCACCGCGTCGAGCCTGGATTCAGGCCTGTATGACATGTCCGCCTGGTACGGTGCTGTGCTTGGGCTGCTCTGCTGTATTGCCTGTTGGTCTCTCTGCTGTTTCCATTCCTTTATCCTGTCAATGATCTCAAAGTGGTATAGGAGGTATGCGATAAGCAGGAGTAGTATGATGACTACCTCTGCAAATAGCTTGGGGTTATCTATCTTTATGTTGGGCAGTATCGAGAATCCGGTCACACCGGGCAGGCCTTTCTTCGCGTCCTCTGATGGTTCATTCAGCAGCACGTGCTTGGTCTTCTTGAGGTCCTCGATGCTCAGCTCTTTCTCTATGTAGTATGAGTAGCTGCTGCTGCCTGCGTTGAACTTGAGTATCGGGTCGCTCTTGACTGTCTCGAAGCGGGTGATCTCTTTTATCTCGCTGGAGCTCTTGGCGACCTCTTTTGGTATGTATTCAAGCAGTGCCTTGTCTGATGTGTCTACAGGCGACTTGGTCATCCTGTTTGTCACTATGGCTATGGTCTTCTCCGTGCCTGAGAGCAGGCCGATGCTCGCTATGCTGAGCCGTGTCTTGATGTCTACTTCTGTCTGCAGCTCTGTGTTTGCTGCCACATATTCCTTCTTCTGCTTCTCCGAGTACTCCAGTTTCCTGTATCTCAGGTACTCCTCAGACAGCATGGATATCTCAGATGACTTGGGATAGTCGACGAATTCTGTGGTGTCCTGTATCTCTATGCTTGAAATGGTCTCGGCTATCTTGTCTATCCCGCCCGCAATGTTATTTATCCTCTCCTGCTTCTCTTCGCTGGTGAGGTTCCTGGACAGCTCTGCGTTCCCTATGTCCCTGATGACCTGCCGCAGCTCTTTTCTTGCGCTCTGGAGACCAGCCTCTATGCCAAACGCCTCGATTGCTGACTTTGTCGCGTCATCAGTTGCCTTCAGGTTCTCAAGCGCGATGTCTGCGTTGGACAGCAGTAGCTCTGCTTTTGCCTTTGCATCCTGTTCCTGCTGCGATGTCTCGGCAGCCGCTTCCTCATCGACAGGCATGTAGTCTGTGATTCCGGTGTTGTTGAGCTCGATAGTGATCACTATATCCTCAGTTATGTTCCTTACCTGCTTGACCCATTCGTAGCCTGACTGCGCGACATATATCCTTCTTCTGCCCTCATAGACTGTGAAGTTGACCGAGCCGCTGCTGTCGGTGTATTTCTTCTCGTCATCAACCTCGACAGACACGTTCTGGAGGGGTTTCTTTGTCTGCAGCTCCTTCACTATTATCTGCACGTCGTGCTTGTCGAATATGTTTATCTTGAGCGTGTCAGTTGCCTTGTTTCCCCTGCTGTCTGTCGCGGTGAGCTCGACATCGTACTCACCTATCTTGCTGAAGCTGTGCTCCACGTCGCTTCCGTTAGCGAGGACAGTGCCGTCGCCGAAGTCCCATTCATAGGTGACTGCGCCTATGCCTCCGGTTGCATTGGCCTCGAAGCTGAACACATCTCCTGGTTCTCCGGTGGTCCCGTTGGTGTCCATGTCCGCCTTGAAGCTGCTTGTGACCTGGAATGATGTCTTGACTATGTACATGCTGCCGCCGTTGGAGAATATTCCGTCTATGCTGTATGTCCCTGCATTGTTTGAG
The DNA here is from genome assembly GCA_016929255.1 of Candidatus Woesearchaeota archaeon. Classification (GTDB taxonomy): domain Archaea; phylum Nanobdellota; class Nanobdellia; order Woesearchaeales; family UBA11576; genus JABMQF01. Next base: position 9,704 of record JAFGJH010000054.1, on the reverse strand, counting down.
AAGTTTATCATCTCCACGAACGGGAATGTCCTGCCATTGTAGTGATTGAAGAATGAGTCGTGCAGGGGTGTGTCGACAAACATGGTGAGGTTGCTTCCAGCAGGCGCACCCATTATCAGGTATCCTGTCTCGCCTATCGAATAGGATTGCTTGTTGGGAGTTATGTTGTATTCGCTGGGCGTGCCTGCGCTTATGTAGAATACTCTTTCATCGCTGCTGCCCATGTTTCCTGCAGCGTCTGTGCAGCTGACATTCCAGTCGTACACTCCGTTGGCCAGTCCTGTAAGAGTCACTGTCTGCAGGGTGTTGTTGCTTGCGATTATCCCTGTGCGGTTGAGAGCCCCGTTGACAGACAGGCCGCAGACCAGGACCGGGTATCTCGTGTCTGTCGGCGTGAAGTTGAGATCTGTGGAGCCCGTGTAGCTGACGTGGTAGTCAGGCGTGCCCAGGGTCACTGTGGGCTGGTCAAGGTCTATCGTGAATGTCCTTGTTGGGCTCGTGTTGGTCATGCCGTCGCTGCCTGCGCAGTTCACAGCCCAGCTGTGCTGCCCAGAGGTGAGGTTGAAGTAGGTCGTTATCTCTGTGTCCGCGATGGTTGGTATGTTCTCGCGCTTGACCAACCCGTCGACTGACAGGTTACAGTAGACTATGGTGCTTGAGTTGTAGCTGACAGAATAGTTGAAGTTTATCCTGCTCGTGCTGGTTATGTACTCTCCGTCTGAAGGATAGAGCAGGTTGAGCCCTATGTTGGAGTAGATTCCAGGGTCAGCGTCGGAGAATATGACCACCTCGAATATCTGCGTCGAGAGGTGCGGGGCGACCCAGCCCATGCGGTCGTAGTTCCCGTCGGCGTTAGTGTCATACAGCTTGAGGTCGAACTCAGGGTCATCTGTCACGTCTTTCTTGGCGCCGTCGACCTGCCAGTACAGCTTCACCTTGTCTTTTGCAGTGGATGGGTCGAGTTCGGGTATGTCTGTGTATGTCAAGACGTCCTGATAATGGTATTCGCTCGTGACTATCACGCTCTTTACGAGCGTCTCGCCCTCCCTCTCAAGGGGGGTCTCCATCTTCTCGGGGGCAGGGGTGTCGTATTTGATGAGGTATGATTTTTGCTCATTGAAGTCAAGCGAGTCTGTTATTGTGACTTCCCCGATGTCAAGGGTGACATCCATACCTGTCCCTTCCCGGATGTCGAGTGCCCGCACATTCCGTGCCTCGTCAGGCACGCTCACAGTAAGCTCGGACACTGCCTGGTCATAGAGGTTCTGGACATCGACCTGCTTCACCCATTGCACTGGCTCGCCCACCTCTGCAGGCAGCTGCGTGGCCTGGTGCTCTTTGCTCGGATTGTCAATTATAGCTGCGGTCACGTCGCAGTATTCTGTGGCCTGTGAGAACGCAAGAGTGGGGACCAGCAGTGCTGCAAGTATGAGGAATATCGTGAGCATGCCCGCCCTGTCCAAGTTCCTGCACCTACTTTCTTCTCTCACTTAATATTCCCTCTTTTATCCTTTCGAGCTCATCGATGAGGTGCTGCTGTGCTACTGCCTCGGTCTTTGTCTTCATGGCTTCAGCTATCTCATTTCTCAGCTTCTTGAGCTGGTATGCCTGAGGCTCTTTGGCCTCCTGCCATCTTTCGCGGACTATGCTGCGCACCTGTTCTGAGACATCGAGATAGTGGTTTGTCTCCGCGAGCTTCTGCAGCTCTGAGAATAATGACTTGGGTATCCTTATCGATACAAGAGAATTGTTTGTGGGGGGCTGTGTCACCTGCCGCCCTCCTTGAGGTGGTCTCTTATGAAGTCGCGTATCGCTTCAGAACGGGAGTTGTAGACACCTTGCTTGACTAGTGCGTCTATCCACTTTATAGTGTCATCAGGCAGTCTGACATTAAGTATGTGTATTTCCTGAGCCATTGACTTTTCCTTGTCCTCTTTGTGTCACTACATATGTTCTTCAAACCACCCTTACCATGGTCCGTAAAGTCTCTAAGTTGTCTGTTTTGTCTTTGGGGTCAGACAAAATATATGAGTATTTTGTTTGTATGACAATTGCTATCTATTCATAGTATATAAATGTTATCTTTTTATAGGTAAAAACTTTAGTAAGATATATGTAAGATGAATGAACAGTATATATGTTATTTAAATCACCCCCCTGATCAACAGGATAGAACAACCATAAGTCAAAAATGAGCTTTTCGTAAGATATATGTAATATTCTTGTATTACAATCACTCCAGCTCCACATAGAAATAATACGTGGTGGTGGTCGTGTCTCCATCATGGCCGTTCTCGCCCACTATCATCTCAAAGTCCCAGTATTGGTTGTCGAAGCCAAGGACATCCTGCTCAATTATCGCGGTATAGATCAGCTTGTTGCTTGTGTTGTCATACAGGAGCACCTCCTGGAAATGGTTGGGATCCTGCACCTCATTATTATCATACATCTGCGTGGTAGGGCAGGTCTCGTTTATGAGCTTGCTTCCTACGTAGAACATGTCGTAGCCGGTATCTTCTATGAATGTCTCATCAATCCCGTCCGCATCATCATCAGCCAGACCTAAGAGCGCCTCATACTCTGCCAGGGTGTTGAAGTCGCTGTACTCGTCATCGGTGGCATTCAAGTCATAGCAGAAAATGTTGCCATAAGTGAAGTCGACAGGATACTCTGATGCATATATCTCCCCCTCAGGGCTGGCCAGGTCCCAATTATATATGGTGTTGTTGAGGGCATCATCCAGGGTTATCGTGCCGCTGATGTTTCCGTAGTATGCCTGCCAGGTCTGCGTCACTGTGTTACCGATTATGGAAAGCTGGGTTACATTGCCTGCAAGCGCTCCTATTGTAGATGCCGCAACAGGGCTGCGCCTTGAGGTTTTCACCACATCCAGCGTCGTCGGGCCTTCCGGCTCTGTTGGTATGGTCTGTGCAAACGCGAAAGAGACCAGCAGGGCTATGCAGAAGAGATGCAGTATCCATGCCCTGTTAGACCAGCTCATCTTGCAGTCGCTTTTCTCATCTTCTTTTTCGCCCTGTCGAGCACTGTCCACACAGTCTTGTCGTGCCTGTGCATGATATTTGCTATCTCGTGCCAGCCACGCCCCTGCTTTGCCAGGTGATACGCAATGCTCTCAAAAACGCTCAGGCCTATCTTCGAATTTGCGCGAAGCGCATCAAAAGGTATTGATTCCTTTGATGTGATATCCAACCGACTTCGGGATTTCTTCAGCGATCTGCGGTAAGTGACTCCCACAGGTCCCTCATTACGCCCAAGCATACTCGCAATGGTGCGGTAGTCAAGCAGAAGTTCCTCGCGCATGTACTTGACGATGCTCTCCAGTGCGCCGAGCTCTGGGTTGAATATCGAGACAGGTATCCCCCTGTCATTGCAGGCCAGCTTCAGCGCCCGGCCCGGATCAATCCCGCGCTCAGAGAGACCCCGGAGCGCAGCGCCCAGGCTGCTGAGGAGAAGCTTCACCTCCCTGTCCTGCGTGACATTCACCATAAAATACTATGTAAGATAGAAATAGACTATATAAATATTACTATACAAATACTATGTAAGATAAGGATAGAACGATAAAACCCAAAATTCTGACATCTGAAGACAAGACAGGCAACCGCGGCAGGTTTATTATCTCAGAATTCGAGTATACTCCTTCGAGCGAAGCCGCCGCAAGACCTGATTAATGAAAAAAAGAAAAAGAAAATAAAAAAGACAGATTAAAGCTTATGCCCGCACTTCTTGCATTGCTTCCTGCCCCTCGGGTTCTTGTGGCCGCATGACCTGCACTTCTTCTTGCCGAAGAACAGCAGCAACAGCAGCAGCACTATCAGGATTATTGGCAGGTATGTCCACATGTTGAATGACCTGATAGATATCTCAAAGTCTCCCTCGAGTATCTTTATCAGAGATTCCTGCCTCTCTCCGTAGTGCGCCCTGACATGCACGGTGGGGTTGTCCTCGAGGTCTGTGTCAGACAGCTCTGCGGCGATTATGCTCTGCTTCTTCTCGCCAATCTTGAGGAAAAGGATATCCTCTGAACCGAGAGTGACCTTCTCGCCCATCACATTCAGGTCGACAAGCTCTGTGTCGACATAAGCGTCGACCTCTCCTATGTTCTCGATGGTTATGAGGAACTGTTTTGCTGACTTGTCGTACTGGATCTTTGTTATCGCTATCTGCGCCTCATCGCTGACCTCGACAGTCGAGACTGAGAATGTCTGGTCTATGACGAACTCGAGCGCGTTCTTGGCCTCGCCGTAGATTACATAGGCCTTGAGTGTCATCTCTCCTTCGGGCGTGACTCCCTCCACCTTGTAGACCATGGTCTTGATATCATTCTTGTCTATAAAGACAGGCTCCTCGTCGCCGAAGACGAATTCCTGGCCATTGGCTGTAAGTGTGTATGTGCCTGAGAAGTATGTCGCGATCTCTGCGTTGTTCCTGAATGTTATCTCTATCATGCCTGTGAGCTTGTTGTACTTGACAGAGATTATCTCCAGGCTGAGCTCGACTTTCGGGACTGGGAACATGTCAAGCCCTTCCACCTGGGCGATCTGGCCTGCTGCGGTCCTCGCGCCCTGGGCAAACTTAACGAATGTGCTTATACCTACCTGGCGGCGGACTATTGTCGCTGTACCGACAAGCTCATTCCCTATCAGCACGCCGACCTCGATGTCCGTGCTCTGTATGTATTCCTTGATCTTCTGCGGGACGTTCTCCCTCCCTATGAACAGGACAGGCTCCACTCCCGACATTATCTCTGCCTCTATGAACTCGCCGTTGGTGAGGACGACCTGCTTCCTGGGGCTTATCTCCCTGTACCTCTTGACTATCTCTACGTTGTTGGCGAACCTGTCTCCGTCCTCGTTGATTATCTCGGGGTTGAACTTGTCAAGCTCTTCCATGACCCGCCTGTCGACATGGCCGTAGATGATCACCTTGTTGACCTCCCTGCTGTCCAGGATGTCCATCACGTCGGCTATGTTCCTTGAGTTGGCGAACAGGACATAGCTGCCTGAGAGGACAGCATAAGGTGCGACAGCTATCGAGTTGTAGCCGTAGGCGTCGTCTATTATCACGAAATCCTTGACATCCGGCAGGTGTTCCAGGATGCCTGTGTTTATATTGTCGTACTTGTACTCTTTTACTGAGGTGAAACCATCATTATTTATCATCGACTCATAGCCGACCACATAAGGCAGTCTGGTGGAGCTGTAGACCTCAAGCGGCTCATTCTTGTCGATCGCGTTGAGTATGAGCGGGCCGTGCTTGTCGCTGACAAGGAACTTCGGCCTCTGCTTCATCATATTGCCGTACAGCATGACACTGTAGACATCCTTCCAGTCCTTTGAGTTGGATATGTACGTGTCTGCCGCAGCTAATGGCATGATGATTATCAGAACGCATAAAATGATTAGCCACGCCTTTTTCATTTTCCAAACCACCTCATGTCTGTTTTTTGCTTATTTTGTATTTAAATCTTGTGCTAGTCACACACACTGTCTGTGACATAGACTGTCCTGTTCACCCTTTTCTTTGTCAGTTCCGGCTCTATTATATAATCCAGGTCGCAGTCCGCAACATCAAGGAAGTTGAAAACAGCGGTCTCTCCAGGCTCTACCTTCTTTTTCTGCTCTCCTTGCTGGTCGCCGTTCCTGCAGAACACCGTGACTCTGACCTCTCCTGCTTCATCGTCCCTGTTCTTAAGAGTAAGTACTGCTTTGTTCTCGTTCCGCAGGGCCACGAAACCTTCATCATCCACCTTCAGCTGCTCGACTACCGTGTCGGTCATGATTTTCGGCCCTCTTACATCTATGCAGCTCTTGCTGGCGCCGCTTATCTCTGCCCCGAACTTCGGCCAGTCGCCTATGCTGAAGTTGGTTAGCAGGAAGTAAGCTACCGCTATGAGCAGGAGCAGGCCTATCACCGTTTTTGTCCTGTTGTTCTTCCTCATCTTCGAAAGTTTTTTATCATCCATCTTTCGCGCCTCATGATGTCAGTTCATCATATCAGTTCAACATAAAAATAATATGTCTCAGGTGTCTGGCTGCCTTCCAGCCCAGAGTCAGGGAGTATCATCTGGAAATCATACTGGTTTCCGTCAAAGCCTGTTATCGCGTCCTCTATGAGCGCTGTATAGACAATATAGCTTCCGTCATGAAGCAGTAGTTCTGCGAAGTCTGATGATTCCTGGCTGTTCACGTAGAGGTTTGTGGAGTTGCAGCTGTCTGCCTCTATCAGGGTCAGCCCTGCGTAGAACTGTGCATGGCTTTTCTTGCTGAATGTGCTTATAATGCTGTCCTCGCTCGAGCTTGTCATGTTGAGCGCGGTCTCTTCTGCCTGTATCTGAGCGAGGTTGGCGCAGGATATGCTGTCCCAGTCTACGAGCGTGGTCTTCCTTGTGGAGTATATCTCCCCTTCCATCGAGCTTATGTTCCAGTTGTACACTGTGTTTTTGCTCGCGTCCTGGAGAGCCAGCTGGCCGCTTATGTTTCCGACGTATGCCTTCCAGCGGGGGTTCTGGGTGGTCGCGTTTATGTTGAGCCAGGTTATTGTCCCGCCGCCGGTGGTCAGGTCGTACCCTCCTGTCGGCAACGGGCTCTGTGTGGACGTGTTGGTCATGTAATCAGGTCCTGTCGGCACAGGGAAGTCTGCGTATGCGCACACCGCAAGGGCCAGGAGCAGCAGCGTCGCTGTCAGGATGCGGGCCGTGTTCCTGTCCTGGTTTTTGGCTCTCATTTTGCGAGCTTCCTCTTTGCCCTGCTGCAGGCAGTCCATATCGTCCTCGGGTCCCTGTCGAGAAGCTTCGCTATCGCGCTGTATGTCATCCCATAATGCTGGTTGAGATATAGCGAAACCCCTTCAAGCACTCCGAGTCCTTTTTCGGATACCACATTTGTGGGTATGAATATGCCTGTCTTCACAGCCAGGATAGTCCTGCTGTTCTTGGCTGATGCGTTCCGGTATGTTATCCACACAGAAGCGGGTGTCCTTCCCAGCAGAGCTGCGACGTTCTTGTTGCGCATGCGTCCGTTCTCGCGTAGGTACTTGACTATGCTCTCCAGCGTGCTGAGCCCTGAGTTTGAGGGGGATGAGAATATCGATGCGGGTATCAGCGTGTGCTTCCCTTCAAGATGCTCCTTGATGAAGCATTCCTCGAACCAGTCTTCTGTGTCTATGTCGTGCTGTTCCTTGAGGTGCCTGCGGAACAGGTATTCCAGCTTTCTTTGTTCATCAGTGGGTTTTGCGCGGCGCATGGTTGCTGAAGATTATTATAACTAAGTAAGTATATTTATATATAAATCTTTGCCTTTAATATAATTAAGTAAGTATAAACAGACCGAAAAGAATTTATAGCCCTTAAATATACAGGGCATCGGGTGTTAAATTATGGGCAAGAAGAAAAAGGACAAAGGCGAGAAGACAAAGCAGAAGAACACTGCCGCAATAGATGAACGTTTCAAGAAGGCTCTGGCAATCCAGCCTCCTGATGAGAACCCGTACAAGATGGACAACGAGAACAAGATTGACCGGTTCAGGTATCTCTGGCGCAATGACTGGAAGTCTGTTAAGGAGAAGAGCAGGCAGAAGGCAAGGCACAACAGGCCTAAGAAGCCCCAGAGGAAGTTCTTCTGAATCTTTATCGGTTATTTTTTATCTTATTTTTTATTTCTTTACCAGCTTCGCCTTCTTCACGACAAACCTCGCGACATTCTCTGACTCCTCGACGATTTCAGAATCGACAACATCAATGCGCTGCCTGAACATTGGCCCGTCAAGGACCAGGGACTCGAACTCCCCGCCTTCGCCAGCGATATTGATGCCTATCTTCTTTTTCAGCTTGACCAGGTTGTCGATATCCTTCGCGTTTATTTTCCTGCCCAACCACTTCCTGTCCAGGCCTTCTGCCGCAATGCTGCTAAGCACGACCTCAAACCCTTCCGCGACGAGCTGTCTCATCTCTTTCTCCTGGTCCATGTGCCACAGCGGCGAGAACACCTTCATTCCGAGCGAGTAGCATATCTTCTCGATCCGCTCGCGCTGGTACTGCGAATACAAAGCGCCGGTCACGACTCCCTCGATGCAGTACTCTTTTTTCGCCCTCTCTATCGCTTTCTTCATGTCAAGCAATTCTTCCTCCTTGACGCCCGCAGTCTCCTGAAATATGATAGGTATCTGCATCGCTTTTGCCTGCAGAGATGCCAGGTCTATGTTGGGGGTGTGGAACATATAGCTGTCAGGGTTCCTGCTCTTCATTGTTATCATGCATCTTATGGGATAGTTCTGCTTCTGCATCACCCACAGAGCGTATGCTGAGTCTTTGCCAGAGCTGAACATCGCTCCGAGCGAGGGATTGCGTGAGTAGAACCTGTCGAGATAGGCGGACTTGCTCTTAAGACCTGCTTTTTTGGCGAGCTTGTCTATTGCCTTGTCGAAGTTGGAGCCGTACTGCGCCGCCCTTTTCTTCCGCTGCGCGAATTCTTTAGGCACTCCGAGCCCCTCCGCAACCTTCCTTATTATCACCTTGTTCTGCCCGCCTGCAATCTTGTGCTCTGCAGGTATCTTCAGGGAATAACCTACGAGATTCTTGTCAAGGAAAGGCACGAGGAGCTGCATGCCGTAGTGTGCTGTTATCGTATGATCGCGGTATGTGTCTCGTTCATGCATCCGGAGAAGCCCTGCAAGGCATTCCTTGTTCAGGTCTCCTGATTTGATGTGCCTTTCGTATCCTGCGAATATCTCTTCGCTGCCGAGCCCTGAGAAGATGAATTTTATCCCGTCTTTGCGTGCTAGCTCGCAGGCGACATGGAATGTCAGGCCTACACCGACCTTCACGACGTTCGAGTCCTCTATCAGCGGTACAAGCTCCTTAAGTCTCTTCTCAGCCTCATAAAGCTTTATCACTTTTGTCTTGAGAGGGAAATTAAGTCTCTCCGCCACCTTCTTAGCATAGACAAGGTCCTCTGCCTCTTTCATGCCTCCACATTCGAGCGCTGCGGTGTAGCAGACAAAAGGCACACCCAGCTTCTGGCATATCTGTGCTATGAGCGTCGAGTCTATCCCGCCTGAGAATAGTATGCCTGCTTTTTCGTCAGGCAGCCTCTTGGACACTGCGTTTATGACAAGGCCTGTTAGTTCGCGTATGAGCTCATCCTCGCTTTTCCTGTGCTCAGGAATTATGCTGAAGAAATCGCGCCTGAGAAGCTCGGCCTTTCCGGTTTTGATATTATAATTCAGTATGGTGCGCGGGTCAAGCTCTTTCACATCCTCTGCTTCAAGCCCTTTGTTCAGGATATCTTTTCTCTCAGGCGCAGAGGTAAAGCCGTCTTTTGTGCTGTACCACAAAGGCGCCACGCCCAGTACATCCCTGCACGCATAGACATGATTCCCTGACTCGTATGTGAATGCATAGATTCCGTCAAGCTCATCAAGGACTTCATTGAGCTTGGTGATGCCTTTCTTCTCCATCAGCAGCGATACCAGCTCAGCTGCATCCTTTGCGCCGAGCGCGTACTCGGTATTGAGTTCCTTCCAGTTATATATGTATAATACGTGTATATTGCTGAACATGCTCTTCTAGAAACAAGCAGGTGTTTAAAAAGATTGTTAAGAGTAAGAAAGCCGGACGGCCTATCCCCCAGCTAAAGCTTGGGGGCATTTGACCGGCCGTCCTTCAAACCAGTTTTCTCTGATTT
>JAFGJH010000053.1 GCA_016929255.1 Candidatus Woesearchaeota archaeon | reverse complement strand
CATAATACGCCCTAAAGGGCTATCTGCGTATCCCCCTGTTAAAAACAGACGCTAAAGCGGGGTATTGCAGAAACTAAAAACAATAAGGGAAAAGGCTTTAAATGAGAATAAATTCCAGGAGTGCCATGAAAAAAAGGCTCAGGAACACAATAATATTCTTCCTGCTTCTTGCATTCATAGTATTCTGGAGCGTGTTGCTGTACTTCATCACCCCGCATAGACTTGTAGATGGGATAGGTGTGCAGAACGGATACATCCTCTCATTCCTTTTCGGTGTCTTCGGGGAGGCAGCCACATTCACCGCACTGTCGTATTATCCTGCAATAGTCACTCTTGCAGCAGGAGGGCTCAACCCTTTTATCCTGGGGCTTATAGCAGGGACGGGCATGACTATGGGAAACAGCATATACTTCTTCTTCGGAAGGGAAACCAGGAACGTCCTGTCTGAAAATCTCGAAAAACAGGCACGAAAAGTGCTTCGCTGGGTAGAGGGAAAACCAAACTGGATACTGCAGATGATCATGTTCATCTATGTAGGATTCACACCGTTCCCTAACAACCTGCTCACAGCATCAGGAGGGATAACAGGAGTGCCATTCAGGAAGATGATACTGCCCCTGTTTCTCGGCAATGTGGTTCTAACCACGACGATAGCATACATCACCATCATCAGCACATAGACTGCACGGATAAGCGGATAAGATAAGCTGATAAACGATAATCGCACACATCAACACATTCCAGGTCCGCAGGAACGGATACAAAAATAAGAGAAAATGAAAAACAGAAGAATAACTGCAGTCAAAAGCGCCCAACATGCTCTTTAAAAGGTGAAAAAATGAAACTGACCCTCCCATTGATTCTATCTGCCGTCTTAATTTTCTCAGCGCTGATCTGCGGCTGCGCTCCAGGCAGCACAGACATGGTCCTCGAATGCACCGCCCCGCTGATACAGAAAGGAGACGGCTGCTGCATGGACGCTGACCGCAACGGAATATGCGACATAGAAGAAAGGCCTGCAAAGACAGGAGATAACATGACAGAAGATGCAGAGACACCATCAGAGGAACCTGAGATGCCTCGGCAGGAAACAGAAGAGTATCCTGAAGAGGAAGAAGCAGCAGAGATGCAGAAAGGGAATCTTGAAGACGCCGAGAAAACAGGAAAGCTATTCGCAGACAACTGGCAGAGGAAGCAGTACAATATAATGTACGCGTCCTTCACCCCCTCGCTGAAGCAGAAGAAGACCACAACAGAGTTCACAGCGATAATGGAGCTCGAACCCCTATACAAAAGGGTGGACAAGGTGGACTTCAACGGAGTCAAGATGAGCGACGAGGACACAGCAGAGCTTGACATCATGATCCACACCAGCATCCAGGACATAAAGATGCCGGGAGCGACACTCGAGTTCATTGGAGGCGAATGGAAGGTCAATGCATTCGTGGACGTGTTCGAGCTCGACGCATACTATGCGGCATGCTCAGGATACAGGTATGACACGCACTATACCATGAAAGACTGCGCATACGACTTCGCGAAGAAGGTGAATGACCCTGGCTACTGCAACATATCAGGATGCCACTACACAGAATGCCTGAAGACCCTGGGAGAGACAGTCACACACATGCAGGAGGCAGAGCAGTGCAAGCTGTGCCAGCCTGTAGGAAAGACAATCAACACCTGCGTACTTGACGTGGCGATAAAGCACGACAAGATAGCGGCATGCAACGTCATAAGCGAGGACAGGTACTCTGACAAGTACTGCGTATGCTACGGCGGGTTCGCAAGGCACAAAGGCAGCAGCGGATACTGCAACATGATAGAGGATGAAGACAACAAGTACCTGTGCCAGAAGGCATACAAAGGGGAGTATTGCTGAGCCAGAAATCATCAGTCCAGGATCATATCCATATTCTGTGCGGCGCCACGCTGCTACCCTGCTTTGCCAGCAAAAACACGCAGCACCAACCACAAGAGGCTTGCGCCTGGCCACATATAACCAGTGATATGGCTGGTTTCCGCCATTTCCTGCTTACCGACGCTCAAGCGGTGGCGCCGCTGAACAAATACAAAATAATCTATTTCTCGTCGGAAAACGTCCGGATTTTTCTCAGAAAAATTTATTAAGCGCAAAAACACATAAATTAACAGCTTTTGTTGGGGGAAATACCAACAAATTTTGGAAAGGCTGCGCAGGCAGGCTTTGACTCCTATAAAGGAATGCCTGCCAGCCCCAAAACAGAGGTGGCAGATGATGAGAAACAGGATAGCTTTAGCCATGTGCATATTGAACATGCTCCTGATGCCAGGCATATGCCTCGCAGCAGACCACATCGTTATCAGCGAAGTGCTCTACGACCCTGTTGGAACAGAGACCGGCGGAGAGGCAGCCGAGCTATACAACCCGACAGCAGGGCCGATAGACATAAGCGGATACACCATTAAGACAGAGAGCAGCCCTGCAGATGCAACAATACCAGCAGGCACAGTGCTCCAGGCACATACGTTCTACCTTATCGCAGACACTGGCTGGTCCACGCTCAAGGACAATGCAAGCTGGCCGCAGGCAGACCACGAAGAAGCGATAACAATGTCAAATACAGACGCAGGAGTGGCGCTAGTCCATCCCAACGGCACGACAATTGACGCTGTCGGCTGGGGAGACCCCGCAGGCATAGGCACAGGACTCTACGAAGGAACGCCAAAAACCGTCGTCGCTTCAGGAAACAGCATAAGAAGGACAGACCTCACCATAGATACCGATGACAACAGCGCAGACTTCACTGCATCGGCGCCTGAGCCGCAGAACTCCAGTATGACAGCAGGAGGGGAAGAGGGCAACGGCCAATCGATCATGATAACAGTGGATGTCGAGAACAACCCGCCTTCAGTGGACACAGTCGCCGTACTCGGGGATGAAGACATCTCAACAGCGGGAGTGCAGGTAAGCCCCGTGCCTGAATCGACAAAGGAAGTTGAAGTATCCGCTGACATCACTGACACCGACAGCACCACAAGCATAATGAGCGTATTCGCCACGGTCTCAGGACCCGCAGGACAGAAGAACCTGACCATGGAAAAGACATCAGACCTCAACAGCACAACAGCGAGATACGGCACAACAATACTCATGGAATTCCATGAAAGTGCAGGGATGTACAATGTAACAATAACTGCAGAAGACCCTGCCACAAGCGGGACGCTCAGCACAGAGTTCGAATACCTGAGCATGACTGCGATATCTGTCGACTCAGCGTCTCTGCATTTCACAGGAGCCAAGCCAGGGGGCACAACAGACATAAGCGGCGACTTCGCGCTCTCGACAGCAGACGCGCCGACAGTCAGGAACATAGGCAACACGCGGATAGACATAGGGGTCTACGGCACCAATCTTGTCGACGGTACAAAAAGCATCGCCGCAGAGAACATCAAGTACAGCCTGGACAATGACTTCGAGAGCGACCTAGCAGGGACGCTCACGACAGGACTTCAGATCATGAGCCTCGGCATGGACAACGGCGCAGACAGCGTGGCAAGCCTCGGATTCCGGCTTTACGTGCCGCCGGCAACCCAGAACGGCAACTACACCAGCACCATAACAATAGTCGCTGTGAGCAGCTGAAGATGAACAAGGCATACACCATCATCCTGGCCATGATGCTCTCAATGACATTCACATTTCCGGAGGTAGTTTGGGGACTGGCGGTGGGGATAATCCCTGACAGGCTTGTGTTCGGAGGGGGCGAGGAGACATTCAGGATACTCAACCCCAATGACATGGAAGTCGAGTTCAGGATAGACGCAGGAAACATGGCCTGCGTCCCGGAAGAAGGCAGGATAATGCCGAAAGGTAGCACAGATGTCCGCTGCACAGCAGGGGATAATGCCCGGCAGGAAGAGCTTATCCTCGTCGAGACAATGCTCAAGGGAAAAGACGAGACAGTCGGCATCCTGCCTGCTGTCGCAGTGAAGGCAGAGATAAAAGAAAACGCGGGCGGAGAAGCGACCAGCATCAGACGGAACCCGCTCATGATAGACGCGACGGGCGCAGAATCACAGCAGCAGGATGACCAGACAGGGACAGGAGAAGACTGGCTCGCAGACATGAAAAAAGAGCTCGCAACCATCGCCCTGCTGACGGCAGCGATAATATCCGTGCTCACCCACTCAGAGATTAAGAGAAGAAAAGAACTGAAGACAAGAAAAGAGAACGACCTGCCTCGGGAACCTAGCGTCCCCTCTGATGAGAGTAAAGATCCTCCACAAGAGCGAGATCAGAGCATTCCTCGGGGCTGCGGTCATCCCTGACACGTATCACCCTCGGAAACCTGAGAGCATATCCTGAACTGTACGTAGGGCTCTTCTGTATCTCCTCAAAGTTAACCTCGACGACAACCATGGGCTTGACCCACACATTGCGCCCCTTCTCCTTGGTTATGACCTGCTTCAGCAGCTCAGTCAGCTGCTCAAAGCTCACACCAAGCTCGACCTTCTCCTTCACACCCGTGCCGACCTTGCCTATCTCAAGGAAAGACCCTGAATCAGGGTCATAGCAGGCAAGAGAGAAACTGGTGAGCCAGCCCGAACGCTTGCCCTCGCCCCACTCAGCGGCGACTATCACAAGATCAAGCGACTCCATGACCGGCTTCACCTTCACGCCATAGCCGACACGGGAGCCGGGCTTATAGATGCCGTCGAGATTCTTGAACATCACACCTTCATTCCCCGCAGCAAGAGACTCATCATAGAACTTCTGGGCCTTGGCAGGGTCATCAGTCACCACCTGCTTCGCGATGACCAGCCTGTAAGGCTCAGGCCTCACAATCCTCTCCATCAACGCCCTCCTTTCCCTAAAATGCGTCTTCAGGAGGCTTTCACCACCAAAGCTTATCACATCAAAGATGTTAAGCTCGACAGGGAACTTCTTGGCAACATCCTCTATGTCATACTTCCTCTTTATCCTCTGCGATATGCTCTGGAAAGCGATATACTTCTTAGAACCAACATCAAAACCGACAGCCTCAGCGTCCAGAATGAAAGAGTCGCCATCAACCATCCGCCTGACACAATCCACCACTTCAGGGAACTGGTCAGTGACCTCATCCAGCCTCCTTGTGAAGACCTTTATCCTTCCCGAAACCTTATGGATCTGCATACGGAAACCATCATACTTATACTCAATGGCTGCGGGCCTGCCGACACGCTCGAAAGCCTCAGCGACATCCTTGACCTTCTGGTACAGCATAACCTTCACAGGCCTGCCGACAGAGAGGTTCACCGACTTCAGGCCCTTCAGCCCGGAAGTTTTGGCAATCTTCGCGACCTCAGAAAAGTCGTTCAGTATGTCAAACGCCTCCTGAACCGCCTCTGTGTAAGCATTGTACAGCTCACGGTTCTCAGGATTTATGACCTTCTTCTCAGGATCATACCTGATGTGGACGCTGTCGTCGAAGAAAGCCCAGACAACCGCGTCACGGAGCACACCCTCACCGATGCCTACGCGCAGGTCCTCGAGGACAGTCCTTATGATATACCTCGCCTCCATAGGTGAAGCGCTGGTGAGCAGCTCAGATATGAGCGCCACCTTCTGGTTGACAGTGCCCGCGCCCTCAAGCCCTGCAAGCTTCCTCAGGTTCGAGAACACCTTCGAGACGGTTATCGTCTGGGAGAAAAGAGTGACCTGCCTCTTCCGCTTGGCAAGGCTCTCAGCAGTCAAGCCCAGGTCGCCGGTGTTCTTCCACTCCTTCTCTATGGCATCAGAAGAGATGCCGAGCGACTTGTTCAGTGACTTAATCACCATCCTGGAAGCGACACCAAGCTTCCGCTCATCGAAAGGAGGAAACACCTTGCCCTGCAGGAGCAGGGTTATCTTCGGGATGTCATCGATATCAGTATCCTTCAGAAACTCAGAAACAAGAAAAGTCTTCTCGAGCCTCTTAGAGGTTGCCTCTATCCTCTGATACAGCTCCACCAGCTTTTTGTATTCCATAAGTGAGCAGATAAGCATATTGTTTAAAAATATTCTGCTTATTGCAGCGCTGAAAAACAACAAAAACATTTAAATACCCAAATGGTTATTTAAAAAGCGATGGAGACTTTCGAGTGTCTAGAAAAGAGGAGATCCACCAGGAACTTCAATGACCTGCCAGTCGAATGGGAAAAGGTAGGCAACATACTCAGAGCGGCACAGCTCGCTCCTTCTTCAGGCAATGTCCAGGACTGCAAATTCGTGGTCGTGACCGACAAGACAAAAAGGGCAGCACTGGCAAACGCAGCGCTCAAACAGCACTGGATGGCAAAAGCGCCTGTCATAATAATCATATATTCCGAACCGAAACCCACGCAGAGGTTCTACGGCCTGAGAGGTGAAAAGCTATACACGATACAGAACAGCGCCGCGGCAATAGAGAACATGCTGCTGGCGGCGACAGACCAGGGACTCGCGTCATGCTGGGTGGGAGCGTTCGACGAATCAATGGTCAACAGCGTCATAGGAGCGCCGGACAGCGCAAGGCCCCAGGCAATAATACCGATAGGATACTCAGACGAAGAGCCGGCGATGCCTAAAAGGCACAGGCTGGTCGACCTAGTCTACATAAACAGCTGGAAGGGAAAGATAGTCAATATAGACCTCCTGTTCGACGACTTCAGCGAAGTCATAAGAAAGAAACTCCAGGAAGTGAAGGAGGCTGCAGTCGAGAAAGGACCCACTGTCGGCATCGAGCTCGCTGACAAGGGCAAAGCAGGCCTGAAGAAGATACACGAAAGGATAAAAGAGAAGCTTGAATCACGGAAGAAGAAGAAAGACAAGGAACTTGACGAAGAGATAGGCGGGGAAGAGGAAGTCCTGGAAGACACCGAGAAGTTAGACTGAGCGCCATCTTATATCCTGATGTTTTCACAACCTAATTCTCACTTTCCTAGATGAACAGCAGAAAAAGAATGAAGAAAAAATGAAAATAAAAATCTTCATTGGGTATGAACCCAATGAAGACAAGTTGTGTTTGCCTTCATGTTTTTAATCTGTTGGGGGTGGTTTAAAAAATGAAGGCAAAGAAGTTGCTTCACAAGTGAGCTTGTGAGAGTGAACTTCTTCAGCGGACTATCTCTATGCCCAGCTCATCGCTCAGATGCATAGACTGAGGGCTCGGCTTCCTATAGTCCTGTTTTCCCAGGATCCAGGGCGACTTCACACCAGTTATGATGGTCATGACTGTCACCTTGCCCTTCATGTCCTCAGTGACACGGGCACCCCAGATGACGTTCGCGTCGTCGTCCATCGACTCTGTGACCAGCTCGCCTATCCTGGAAATCTCGTCGAGAGTCAGGTCAGGACCTCCATGCACATGGATGATCGCTCCTGTAGCTCCCTGATAGCTGATGTCAAGCAGCGGGTTCGACAGCGCACCCCTGACAGCCTCCTCAACCCTGTTCGCAGTGTCAGAAGCACCGACCCCTATGGCAGCGACTCCGCCATCAGTCATTATTGCCTTGACGTCCGCATAGTCCAGGTTGACCAAGCTCGGGATAGCTATCGTCTCCACTATTCCTTTAATCATTGTCGAGATCAGCTCATTCGCGACGGCAAACGCCTGCTGGACAGGCAGGTTACCTGCGATGTTAACCAATCTGTTGTTGTCTATAACAATTACTGTGTCAGAGACCTGTCTGAGCTGCTGGAGTCCGAACTCTGCCTTGTCGACCCTAGCCCTCTCAATCTTGAAAGGCATCGTGACAGTCCCTATCACTATGGCTCCAGTCTCTTTAGAAGCCTGAGCAACGACCGGTGCAGCTCCTGTACCTGTTCCGCCACCCATTCCTGCACAGATGAAGACCATATCAGAACCCTTCAGGGCCTCCTTGATCCTCTGGATGCTCTCTTTTGCAGCTTCCTGACCCTTGTTAGGGAATCCGCCGCAGCCTAGACCACGAGTCAAATCCTGGCCAAGCAAGAACTTCTTATCAGCATCTGTTATGTTCAAGTGCTGAAGATCTGTGTTGCAAGCAATTATCTCTGCGCCCTGTATGCCCTTTTTATAGAGCCAGTTCACCATGTTGTTGCCTGCGCCGCCAACGCCGATGACCTTGATGTTGGCCTGTCCCACTTCAATCTCTGGCTGCGCTGATTGCGCAGTCTTCAATGCGTTCTGTACCAAAAAGTCCATTTGTCTAACCCCCTTTTTTTTGTTTTATACTGAACTGGTTTACCTCTTATATCTTGTTTTCATCTCTGATGTGAACGGGCACCAGGCAAAACTCACCGAAAGCATTAAATACCGCTTTTGGGCCGTACACGTTTGGAGACCATGAAATTTTTTGGGTCGCTGAGTCGATTCTTTGGAAAAAACCGGCTTCTGATTTTGACTTCCTATTTAAAGGTGAGAAAACTAACTATTTAAACATTTCTGGGCTCAGAAATATAGTTTGAATAATATATTTTAGTATAGTTTTTCGTATATTGGTGTAAAAATGCTCTTTGTCGACGGGAGAGCGACGTCGACAGGAAAAATCGTGATTTTCATATAAGATTATCAAACACAAAATTTTCTCGACGATAAAATACTGAAAGACCAGAACAGCAAAAACCGCGACTAAAACAGCAGTTTTTCCGATAAACAGTAGTAATTATTCGTATATTAGTATAGTTTTTAGTAACAAAAAATACATGATTCATACACGTTCCGCCGGAAAAAGAAGAAAAAAATGGATGGCCCGCAGCAAGCGCACAGCAAATACAAAAGAATAAATACAAAAGAGCAACAACAAAACACATGACATTATACCTGATAGGAATGGGACTGAATGATGAAAAAGACATCACTCTCAAGGGACTAGAGATAGTCAAGAGATCGGACAAAGTATATCTGGAAAACTATACTGCGATAATTCACTGCAAGATGGAGAACCTGGAAAGAATCTATGGAAAAAAAGTGCACCTGGCAGACAGGGACCTTGTCGAGAAAAAAGGGGGTGTACTTGTCGATGAGGCTTCAAAAGGGGATGTGGCCCTCCTGGTGGTTGGGGACCCAGTATCTGCCACAACACATATGGACCTTCTTTTAAGGGCAGCCAGGAAAGGAGTGAAAGTGGAGATAGTGCACAATGCATCTATCCTGACTGCCGTCGGGGTGGTAGGACTCCAGCTGTACAAGTACGGCAGGACAGCATCGATAGTATTCCCACAGGAAGGATGGGATGTCCATACACCATATGACGTCGTGAAAGATAACAAAAAAGCAGGCCTGCACACCTTGTGCCTCCTTGACATAAAGACCGAAGAGCCGTCGATAGAAGAGCTCAGGAAAGAGACGAAAAACAGGGGGAAGCCTGAGAAGCCCAGGTTCATGACGGTAAAACAGGCAATACACGCGCTTTTGGACATAGAATATAAGCGGAAAGAAAATATATTCACCGACGAGACAATCTGCATAGGATGTGCCAGGCTGGGCAGCGAAAAAATGAAAATCAGGGCAGGCAGAGCAAAAGAGCTGCTGGCAGAGGATTTCGGAGAGCCTATGCATTGCCTCATAGTCCCTGGAAAGCTCCATTTCATGGAAGAAGAGGCTTTAGAGCTCTGGAAACAATAGCCAAAATGTTTATAAACAGTCTAAATTCTCAGAATCAGGCCAATATAGCCCCATAGTGTAGCAAGGCCCAAGTGGTCATGCTCACTTGATACACGAAGTCAAGGACTGCCTCACAGGGCTCGGTAGTCCGAACAAATAGCCCCGTAGTGTAGTGGCCAATCATCCAGCTCTTTGGCGACGAGCAATCAGGGATTGCTGAGGGCTTCGCCTCACGTCGAAGCCAAGCTGGGACCGCGGTTCGAATTGGGAAGCGATTCTCGCTTCACCCGAAAGTCCGCGCGGGGCTATTCATTTTCCTGATTTCAATACCTAATATTGGGGGAGTGTAAAAATGGCAAGAAGTTCAAGAATGTCCACCAAACAGATTATTGGCATAATACTGATAATCGCCGCAGCAATACATTACATACCTGTCGTAAGCAGGCTGTCCTGGCTCGGCGTGCTGACTACGTTCATCATCGGGCTGTACCTGCTGATAAAATAAGGCTTCGGCACCCGCAAAGGAAATCTTTTTATATACTAAAACATATATGATAGAACATGGGGGTCGGTGGAAAGAAAAAAGAGATGCTATTCATACTAGGCCAATTCCTGAAAGAGACTGACAGGAAGTTCTCAGAGACCCCTCTTCTCGTCTCTATATCGAAAGCAGAGTTCATTGACGGGATAAGGGAAATGCAGATCATCAAAAAGAAAGAGAGGGCGGTCTACAGGAACCTGGAGGACCTCGAGAAAGAGAAGTATGTGGTATACGACAACAAGAACCTGAGCCTGAGCAGGAAAGGGTTCAATGAATACGAGAAGATAAGGCAGGAGCTTGATGCACTCAACAAGGTATGCTGCAATATGGAGGCGGGAAAAATAAAGTTCAAGAGAAAAACACAGACAAAACTAAAATAATTTATGAGTTCTATTTCAGGTAGTCGCATCTCTCGGTGCAGTTGACCTTGCCAGTCAGCCCGTCGATTGTGACCACGGTCTCGTAGGGCGTACCGCCCTTCTCTGAGACCACGAAAGTCGCAAAATGGTCCCCCCTGTCAGGATCAAGGTATGAGCTGACGAGCTGCGCCTTGCCGCCATATGGAATGAAGTATGCATTGACATAATTCTTGGCATATGCTTCTGCATCGATCTTCTTCACGCCGGCGACCTTGTTCGTAGGGCACATCTCCTTCTCAGGGACTTCCCTGCCGCTGGCACAGACATATACCTTCTCTATCTTGGTGCAGCCCGCAACAGCGAGGAACCCCATGAAAAAGACGCACAGAATGACCGAAACAAGTATCCTCTTCATGAAATCACCTTTCTTTCAGCTCTTCCTAATTATTATGCCGGCATCAAGCGGAAGATAGTATTTAAAATTAACTGATAATCTGCAGGCAATAGGCGGCAATCAACAGCTAACAGCGGGAAACAGCAGTACGCCCAGCCATGAGCCGGCAAAACATTTATAAACAACAGTCTTTCCCCACATAATATGTCGAGAGATAGGCTGGTCTTCGGGCTCGTCTATGCTGGAGATGTAAGACGCACCAAAAGACCTGCTGTCTTTGGTGTCCTAAAATATTGTTTTACAATATTTTATGATTTCTTGCATTTCTTCCTCGAAACATGGAGATGATACAATGGCAAGGATGCACTCTAGAGACAAAGGCGCCAGCGGGTCAAAGAAGCCGCTGAAGAAATCAGTCCCGACGTGGATAAGGTACAAGCCGAAGGAGATTGAGCTGCTCATCGGCAAGATGGCAAAGGAAGGAAAGAGCCCGAGCCAGATAGGACTGATCCTGAGGGACACATACGGTATCCCTGACATCAAGACCAGCACAGGCAAGAAGATAACCAAGATACTTGCAGAGAAGAATCAGCTGCAGGACGTGCCGGAAGACCTCAGGGCGCTAATCAAGAAAGCAGCCATGATAAGGAAGCACATGGAAGAGAACAAGCTTGACAGGACAGCTCTGATAGGGCTGCAGCTCACAGAATCCAAGATAAAGAGGATCGTGAAATACTACAAGAAATCGGGAAGGCTCCCCATAGAATGGAAATACGACCCGAGCAAGTCGAGCATTTACCTGGAGTAAGCACGGGAGGTCCAGAACAATGCTATGCAAAATCATTTAATCTTTTGTCATAATCTTTTATCTTGATTTCACTGCTTCTGAGATGAGCAACAACAAAAAGAAGAGTAAGAAAGCCGGACGGCCTATCCCCCAGCTAAAGCTTGGGGGCATTTGACCGGCCGTCCTTCAAACCAGTTTTCTCTGATTT
>JAFGJH010000052.1 GCA_016929255.1 Candidatus Woesearchaeota archaeon | reverse complement strand
GCAGTTGGTTGCTATCAGATGGTGCATCCGACTGTGCTTGCGCAGTATCTGCGGTCTATAGCTGAAGTGCAACCATTCTGCTTCAATTATATTAGGACACGCAAAGAGCAGTGGCTGCAGCCATGCGAGAAGTATGTGCCGCTGCCTACTTCTTTATTGCGAGCTCCGGGAAGTTGGCAGCCACGTTCGCAGTGCCGAACAGGCTGACATTATAGTTCGTTATGACAAATAAGGGTATGTCCTTCAGGACATCATGCATGGAATGGTTAGTCTCGAACTCTTTCATCAGCTCTCCGGAAGTAAAGAAATCCATGTTCTTCGCAGCTATGCCTCCTGCTATGTACATCCCTCCCCTGGCTATGATGTCCAATGTCATGTTGCGCAGCGCCCTTGCATAGAACCTGACGAATATGTTAAACGCCTTCCTGCAGGCAGGATCCTTCTTCGCGTGCTTTGAGATGGCTGCTGCCTTGTCATCTGCCTTTTCAATCTCAGCAGACACATCATTCCTGTCGAACTCCTCCATCTCCTGCATGAATTCGTATATCGAGACTATTCCCCTGCCTGAGAGGATGTCTTCCCATTCGCACTGGGCTTCGCCACCTCTCTTGTCTTTGATGAACTGCATGAGCTCGTACTCATAAGAGTCAGCGACCGGAAGGTCTGCATGGCCTCCTTCAGAAGGGATTGGAGCATAGGACTTCTTGTCCTCATGATAGAAGAGCAGTGCCTTGCCGAGGCCTGTGCCTGCGCCGACAATCCCCTTGACAGCCTTTGGAACTGGCTTTGGCATCCTCTTGCCGGGATGCGCAAGTTCCACAAGATCATCCTTGTCTTTCTCGTCGAGGAAAGGAATGCCGAAACCTATCGCTTCAAAATCATTGACAAGCGCAATCGAGCCGAGCATGGTCTCGCCCAGCACTTTCTTCACGTCGATGGACCAGGGGATGTTGGTCAGCTTGCAGAAATCCCTCTCAGGGCTGATGAGCCCTGCAGGCGAGAGACAGGCCTTTGAGACATTTATGCCATGCTTTTCCGCAGCGAACTTCAGCGTCTCGTTAAGCGCCTCGCTGATTCCCTTTGTCTCTTGGCTCCTGAACCTCAATATGAAGAGCGGCTCGATGCTTTTGCCCTTGACGCCTGCAATCGACAGGCTCGTGTTGGTGGCGCTCACGTCACCGCCGAGAACAAAACTATCATAATCCGATTTTGTGAAATTCTTAAGTTCTATCAGCTTATGCTCCATATAGATCCCTTTTTTACGCCACCTGCTTAGGCGCCCATTAAAATCATTTGCGTAATGTTCGGCTTCCGTTTGGCAGCTGCCGTGCTGCTATACGGCTGGCCGGCAAACCCCTGCACCATAAACTGCTGGAGGCTTGCGCCTTAATGTGCATTTTCGGCGATGCGGCCGGTTTCCACCGCCTTATCCTGACCGACGCTAAAGCGGCGGCAGCGGCCAATATCCGCTAAACACATACTCATTTGCAGTACACCTCAGATATCAGCTCTATGAACATCGAAGCGGACCATGCCTGCGCAAGGCAGCCATATGACGAGAGATGAGATGCAGAAGAGAGCTCTGCATGGTGGCTGACAGCTCCGTGCCACAATATCTCCTCAGAGCTCGCCTCGATGACCTTCTTTATCTTCCCTTCGAAATGTATTGCGTTGTTCCTGAACATGCAGAGCGCAGCCAGGTTGTTGAGCCAGTACCACGAGTCGCCGCGGTGATAGCTGAGGTTGTCCATGCCTGAGTAGTCAGGACGGAAAAGAGGATGGTCTCTGTCGATGGACGCGAGCCCGCCCCAGTCGAGCCAGGTCCTGTCAAGGCAGCTGTCGAAGGCAGTCTGCCACTCACGGCGGGAAAGGAGGTCAGGATAGGCGTAATACGCGATGAAGATGTTAGGCCTTACAGCGAAATCGCCTGCGCCGTCAGCCAGAACAGAACCGTTCCAGAACCTCTCAAGAACCGCTTTCCTCATCTTCTCCTCCTGTGTCTTGTATCCCTTCCCGCCGCTTAGCTCATGCATCAGGCGCAGCATGTTGAGATGCAATGCCTGTACCTCAATCCTCGCGCCGTCGCGCGGGTCCTGCCCTCCGCAGTCAGTATCCATCCAGGTCTCCTTGCCCTTGTTTGTCACCAGGCCTTCTGAGCCGAAGCTCTTCTCGACCCTCTTTATGGACTCTGCAAGGGACTCCTTTATCTTCCCCATCTCTGCAGCAGAAATGTGCCTGTCCAGCAGCTCCTTCTCCCTGAGTTCATTGATGAAATCACTGAACCTCTTCCAGAACCAGCCGACACCGTCGGCAGAGCCGAGATGCGGTGAAGGTATGTGGTTGGGCAGCCTGCCGTCCCTGCCGATGTTAGATATATACTTGAACAGTATATCCTTGACTGTCCCGAACTGTCCAGTCCTTATGAGCGCGCCGAGGGAGATGTTCTCGTCCCTTGACCAGAGCTGGAAGAACCAGGGATAGCCTGCGTAGAGCCTTGTGACGCCCTCATGCACTGTCTTCATGCACTCAAGAGACTCCTGCGCGCAGATGAAGGCGGCAGCAGCCTCAGCATCCTTCTTCCTGTCGATGCTCTTATGCTCTGCTCGCGGCAGCCCTGCCTTCTTCAGCCTGCCGAGCTCTGCAAGAGCCTCATCCTTTGTCCTGCCGACAGCGATGAGCAGCTCCTTAGCAGCCAGGACGAACGGCCTGTAGAAATACCTTTCAGCAGGGGAGTCCTTCCTGCTGTGGTCGAAGCTGTAATGGCTCTCAAGCCACTGGTCGACGAAATCATAGTCCTTCTCAGGCACGAAACCCCTGGGCCGGATCACGATGAACAGACCGAACTCCCCGATGTCCTCGGTCGGGTCGTCCCTGCCGTCACTGCGCTTTGTGAATCCCATTGTTATGAGGTCCTTTCCTGCGTCGACATGATAATGCCTGCCGAAAGAACGCAGGTCATGCATCCTCATGCAGTCAAAGTCCAGGACTATCTTTGCTTTCTTCGCGAGAGAGTAATATAACCCGTTTACGCCAGGCGGAAATATTATCTTCTCTGAGTTACCGGCGTGCTTTCTCTTGATGTACGCCAGCCCATTCTCCAGCTCCCGGACATCGCTGTCAGCGAGCCTGATGCTCTCCAGCACCCTGTAAATCTGCATGTTATAGTTCACGAAGAGGCCGTTGTACTTGGATATCACAGGGTCAGAAAGAAAAAGGAAGCCGCCGGCCCTGTTGGAGAGTATGCAGACGGGATTCCCTCCGACATCCCTGCTGATGCTCTGCTTCGGAAGCTTGTGGGTTATCTTCATGACCTTATCACCGCTAGGACCCTGTCCCGCATCTCTTCCATCCTCTTCTTCGTCTTTGCCTCAAGGTTGAGCCTGAGGAGCGGCTCTGTGTTGGAAGGTCGGACATTGAACCACCAGTCGTCGAACTCGAGCTTTATGCCGTCGAGATGTGAAGTGACCTTCGCTTCCTCCCTGAACATATCCTCGAGTTCTTTCATCTTCCCTTCCTTGTCCTCCACCTCGGAGTTTATCTCGCCGCTGGCGAAATACCTCTTGAGAGGTCCGGCAATCTCTGAAAGCCTCTTGCCTTCCGCCCTCAGCAGGTTGATCACCAGTACCGTCGATATTATAGAGCTCTCTGTGACGAAAGAATCCCTGAAATAGAGATGTCCTGAAAGCTCGCCTGCAAACAATGCGTCTTCCTCCCGCATCTGTTTCTTGATGAAAGCATGCCCCACACGGCACATCACAGGGACGCCGCCGCTCTCCCCGATTATTTCCTTTGTCGCCCAGCTCGATCGCAGGTCATAAAGTATCTTGGCCCCCGGACTGCCTTTCAGCAGCACCTTTGCGAGAATCGCAGTCATGATGTCTGCAGTGATCAGCTCACCGTTCTCGTCCACGAACATGCAGCGGTCGCAGTCACCGTCTATGCCGACGCCGAAATCAGCATTCTCTTTGATGACCATCCCCTTAAGGTCGGCGATGTTCTCTTCCTTCAGAGGGTTGGCTTCATGGTTCGGGAATGACATGTCAACATCAAAGAAAAGGGGAATGACCTCTACATCAGGTATTTTTTCGAAGACTTTAGGGAAAGTGTAACCTCCCATCCCGTTCCCTGTGTCCACCACTATCTTCAAATGCCTGTTCAGGCCCTTGTCAAGGAAATTGAGGTTATGCGCGATGAAATCCCCCATAATATCCTTCTTTGTCACACTCCCTTTGGCTTCAGGCTCAGCAAATACACCTCTCACAGCCAGCTCTTTTATTTCCTGCATACCGCTGTCCCCGCCGATAGGGACCGTGCCATCACGGCACATCTTGAAACCGTTGTATTTTGCGGGGTTATGGGAAGCGGTGACCATCATCCCTGCCTTGTGCTTTGCTGTCCCGAAATAGAAGAAGGGCGTGCTTGCATAGCCTATGTCGATGACATCAGCCCCCTGGTCAGTGATGCCCTCTGCAAGGGCCTTGAAAAGAGAGGATGAGCTCTTTCTCATGTCCTGCCCTACGATGACCTCCCTGCATTTCAGGAAACTCACGAAAGCGCGGCCTATCCTATAAGCGGTATCCTCGTCAAGCTCTGCAGGATACACCCCTCTTATGTCATACGCCTTGAATATGCCCTCATTAACTGCCATGAACATCACCTGGATGCCTGACGCAGGACGCCTTTTTATTATTTGTTGTTATTATCCTTGTTTGTGCTCGCCCCTATAAAAATTGGCCGCGTCTTCCGGGCTGACGACATTGATGATGATGCCGGTCTCAAGCTCGAACCCTGCCCAGGTCGCTATGCGCGGCAGGATCTCGATGTGGAAGTGCAGGTCCTCGCCCTTGGGAGCATAATATATCGCCATGTTGAAGTTTGCGTTCAGCTCCTTGAGCTTCCTCAGCACCCTCTTCAGCGCGGAGGCCAGGTCGAAAAGCTCATCGTCAGAGAAGTCCATGAGCGTCCTGTAGTGGCTCTTCGGGACTATCCACACCTCAAAGTTGAACCTGGACGCGTAAGGGGTGAAAGTGACTGTCGTGTCATCCTCGTGCACATGTCTCAGGCTCTTGTTCTCGATTTTGATGATGTCGCAGTAAGGGCAGGAAGGGTGTTTCTTTACAGCGTCGAGCTTCTCCCTCACCGTAGGAGGGACTATATTCAGCGATATCAGCTGGCTGTGCGAATGCACTATGGATGTGCCCGCTTTCGGACCCTCGTTCTTGAACACCGCCACGTACTTGATGTCAGGCTCATTGAGCCTATCGGCAATGCGGTTAGCATACACCCTGAGCAGCTCCATCAGCTCATCCTCGCTCAGGTCAATCATCTGTTTGCTGTGCTCAGGAGTCTCCACGATGACGGAATGGACACCGTAAGCGTCAGCATATGTGAAGAAGCGGTCAGTTGTCTTTATCTTCGGGTCACCTTTCTTGTCGACAGCAGCGAACTTGTTCGCGAACCACCGCATGTTCCAGCTGCCATGGTCTCCCTTTGTCCTGCCTATCTCAGGAGGCGTCAGGTCCTCATGCCCCGGGCAGAAGAAGCACTTCTCAGGCCCCTGGTCATTGGCATAGATTTCATCTTCTGTCCTGAACTGCTCAGGCCTCTTACCCCTGCCTGTCGCGATTATGACCCACCTGTCAAGGATATAATCTTTTCTTAGTTCCATCTTCATGCACCTTCCTATCCAAAATGCCTCTCGATGCACAGGTTCTGCGCATCCACATAATTGTCGATAAGCAAATCCCAATCCCCCTTGTTGGCCAGCTTCCTGGCCTCGACCTTGTTGTTCACGCGCTCTTTCTTGGTCATCATCGAATATGCATGGAGCTTCTCTTTCAGCATATCCACGACCTTGTCATCTGTCCTGCCCATCCTCTCAAGTATACATATCCCCGGGCATTCCTCGCTCATGTGCTGCTTGATGTATCTCCCGAAACCTGCCAGGTCAGATGTTATCGATACGACACCCAGCGCTGCAGACTCCAGAGGCGTGTAGCCCCAAGGTTCATAGAAGGAAGGGAATATGCCGAGATGAGAACCCTGGATCGCTTCATAATAGGCCAGGTCAAGCAGGCCGTCAGCGCCGGCCAGGTATATCGGATAGAATATCACCTTCACCTTGTCATCCTTGGCATTATTGAGGCCTTCTTTCATGAACTCGCGGATGATGGCATCATTAGGATCCTGAAGGTCGTGCGTGCATACAGGAGGGCTGGTCTCGCTTCTCTTGAACCTCACCACCTTCCTCTTGATGTCATCAAGGAACTCCTTGTCAAATATGGTATCCTTATCAATAGGCTTGCCCGCCACGAACGTGCTCAGCAGGCGCCACATCACATGCTCTGCATTGTCCTTAAGGCTGTCCTCGACATCCTTGAAGAATGTCTTGTTCTCGATGATCTCGGGCTTTATGCCTCTGACGCCTGTAGGGACCCAGAAGAACGCTACGATGCTCTTCTCAGAGTCCTCCTTCTTGAGCTCCTTGTTCAGCTTTCCCAGGGCCTTTATGAAGACATCGATGCCCTTATCATGCATCTCGTACCTGCTCGCTATGAAGTATATCAGGGTGTTGTCGATGTCTATGTGGTAATATGGAAAGAAATAATAGAGCAGGAAGTGGTATATCTTGTCCCTGAACACCCTGTGCTTTATGGAGCTCTCCTCTATCGTCGGGAAGTTGTCCAGGTTCAGGCCGTTCGGCACCAGAAGGTCCGGCTTCTTCTGCAATATGTGCTCGGCCTCGATGCCTGTTATCTCAGACACTGTGGCGAAGACATCAGCATTGTGGGCGCATGCCTTCTCGAGCTGGTGCTTCGAGGAGACCTGGCGGGTGTATGCCTCCCTGTCGAAATCCATGGTATCAAGAAGGCTGTTATCCTCATTCTCCTTATGATATATGTCGACGCCTGCATTGGCCAGGCTCCTGCCGAGGACAGTCGCGTGCGTCACGAAGATCGTGCCGATGGGGCTCTTCTGCGACCTGAGATAAAGCAGTCCAGCGCCGGCCAGCCACTCGTGGAACACTGCAGCAATCCTCCACCGCGAAGTGTAGCGCCTGAAGAAGCTCTCGATAGCCACTCCGACCGCCCAGGCCCACACTACAGGCTCTTCGAATTCGAAAGGGGCGTTGAGTGAGTCTATCCTGAAATGGTCCCACAGCCCGCGCTTTATCTCATCCTTCCTCGCGAAGAACGGCTGGAAATCAAGAAGAAGAGTGTTCGGGCTCCCTTCTGTAAGCCACTTGCCATAGTGGGGAACGATGCCCATCGCCTTCAGCGCTTCTGTCCCCTCCCTGTACTCATCAGGCATGATGAGCTCCTCAAACTCGCCTTTCACCTTGGAGTGGAAGTAAGGCCCCACCAGGCAGTAATTCTCACCATACTTCTTCACTGTCTGCGGTATCTTGCTCTTGAGAACTGTGTAGATGCCGCCGACCTTGTTGCAGACTTCCCAAGATACCTCGAACAGGAAATCTGCCTTGATATGCTTATCTTCACCTCTTTTTTCATCAACCAAACTGAAATCCCCCAACAAAATCATTGCAGATTTATGTCACGGAAAAGATATCTGCCATCGCAGCGCAACCCCGCGGTTTGTAGGGTATCAAGCAAAGCTTGAACCATCGCCACGCTGCTGGTGTGCGGCCCGCGGGAAATTGAATATTTTGCAGCAGGAGGCTGGCGCCTTCCGCACATCACAGGAGATGTGGCAGGTTATCGCTCGATTGACCGACTGGCGCCGCGGTGGCTCTGCTGAAATGAATCATCTCCTGAACATCCCAAGCATCTTCGGCCACAGCCGCGGGTCCGAGTATTCAAGGCCTGCGAGCTTCGCAGCGAGCGTGCAGTACGCCACCGAGACATCCATCTTCGGCGTGCCCAACGCCGCAGGAGTGGTCTTCGACAGCGCCTCAAGCACCCTTACATCGTCCTTTATCACCGACAGAACAGGGACTCCGGTCGCGTTCTCGACGTCCTGCACCGACAGCTCAAAGCTCCTATCCCTCACCTTGTTGAGCACAAGGCCTGATATGGGCGTCTTCCTCTCCTTCGCGACCTTGATCGCGTGCATGGTGCAGCTGAGAGTGGGATAGTCAGGGCTTGTCACGACAAGCAGCTCGTCTGACGCTATCATCGTCGAGAGCATCTCCTCGTTCAGGTTGGGGGAAGAGTCCACTATGATGAAGTCATATTCCTTCTTCACCTGCGACACCCTGTTATGCAGCTTGTAGGGGTTTATCCTTCCACGCTGGCTCTTGCCGGGCACAAGAGAGCTTGTCAGGACATCAAATCCGTGCTCTGACCTCCGGATCGCCTTCCAGATCGGGACGTTGTCGTACAGCACATCATGCAGGGTATACTTCGACTTGAGGACACCCAGGTGCAGCCCGAGGTTAGGCGCGGTTATGTTTCCGTCGACAACCAGCACCTTCTTGCTGAACTGCTGGGCGAGGACCGCCCCGAGGTTGGAGACCACAGTGGTCTTGCCTACGCCTCCCTTGATTGATATTACCCCTATTACCTTTCCTGTGCCGCTCATTCGTACACCCTCTTGAGATGTGATATCATCTTGTCTTTCCTGCAGCCATCATCGGCTGCGTCTCCTGCGGCTTCAGGCTCGTCCCGCTCCTTAAGGAACCTCTGCTCAGCGATGCTGCCTGAACCGAACAATTTCTTCATGTCGGATGCAAACTCACCTAATGTTGATATTGAGAATACTGCTGACAGTTCCTTCGCGAACTGCCTGTGGAAGCCGTCAGGCTCTGCAAAGCTGATCAGCTCCAGAGACGCCTCTTCTGAAGGATAAGCTTTAGGGAGCGCCTCGCAGATGAGCTCCTGCGCCGTAGGCAGATTTGGCTCATCTTTCACAGCCTTCTCTGCCCTGGCCTTCTTATCTCTCATCGGTGCGGTGCGTGACCTGCCGCCTGCCTTTGCCGCAACAATTACACACCCTGCAGGAGCAGCCATACTGACATCCTGTCCTGACTTTGCTTTCACAGCCTCAGTAAGTATCTTCTCAAGCCGCTCTGCGGCCGTCTCTGTCTCTTTCAGTTCCATTCTCTTCCTCTCTTCTGCCATCTTCTCTATCTCGTATATCCTGCTTGCCACCGCCTTCGTGCACTCCTCCCTGCTCTTCGCCGATGAAAGGCCGTCGGCGAGCCTGTAGTCCCTGTGGACATCCTTCACCCAACTGCTGAAATCATTCCTCCCGCTGTTCACGTGGTGGTCAAACACATCAGGCCCTATCGACTGCAGCGCCGAATAAAGCTCCTTAATGTTCTTTATCGAGGAACCGTCCCTCAGGTTGAACACCTTCTCAGGGTGCACATCCGCAAGGACCCTCTCTGCCTCTTTTGAGGCGTAATCCTTAACCATAAACGACCACCTCTTTTGTATTCACTGCAAGCGCTGCAAGACCCACACTTCACCTGCCCTTATACACCATGTGCTTGAGCAGGACTATCTGGCTCTCCTTCCTGTCCTTCACAGGACCCAGCATGTCAGCAAGGTCCGCCCTGCCGAACACGTCCTTGAGCCAGTTTGAAAAATCATTCTTCTGTACGTTCACGTGGAAACTGAAGTCCTCATCGCTGATGCTGTCAAGCATCAGAGCGAGCTCCTCTATGCTCTTGATGGGTGTCCCGCTACGGAGGATGAAATACTTCTCAGGCGGGATGTCAGTGACACTGCCCTTGGCTGCCTTAGCAGCCTTCAATTTCCCTGCGGAACCCGCCGCTGTCCCCGTCTTCTTCCTGGCCATATCCTCTCGCCTCCCTATCCTCTTGATTATGTGGTGCCCTGCCGACGATCTCTTCTTATAGTGCCTTACCCACTTCACTGCCCTTCACCCCGCTGGCTGTCCCTGAGCTTTTCCCGTGCCCTGACTTTATCCTGAGCACCACATCGTTGATGACATTCATGAAATTGATGAAAGAGTCGTACGGAGAGTCGTACGGGTTGAAGTACTTGTGGACGTCGCCGTCGTTGAACCACTTAGTGCACATGTAGTAGAAGTGGTCTGATGTCTGAAGCTTTCGCCAGTCATCTAACAGCCGGGAGTCATCGGTCTTCTTTATGTCCTTCTCAAGGGAATAGAGCCTGCTGGCGGATGACTGCTGTATCCTGTTGCCCAGCCAGGCGGACAGGTCGCGCTCGATGTCCGCCCATGATATCATGCTGTGGCAGTCAATCTCGTCCTTGGGCTCATAAGTGTCTATCACCTCTGAGGGTGTCTTGAAATTGTTGTCAGGGTGCTTCAGCAGCTCTCCGGGCAGGTGGCGCATGAACTCGAAGATTCCCGTGTCCTCCCACTGGTGCTCGCCGAACGTCTCATAATCCATGAAGAGGTTGATGCATTCCCCGTTGCCGTTGTAGCTGTTAACCCACTGGCAGAACTTATCTGTGGTGAGGGGCCATTCCTCCCATCCCCTGTTGGAGAACCTGAACGCTATGTCATCTGAAAGCTTGTAGTTCTTCATGAGCAGCCTGATGCTCTTCGTCGTCTTGGGCCTGTAGACGAAATTCGCGCTCCTCCAGCCGAGTATAGGGTCCCAGCCTTCAGCGATAATCCCCTTGAATCCCATGCTCTCTACGAAGTTCGCGATCTCGTTGTTGTATATCAGCTCGGTGTTCCTGAATATCTTCGGCTCGCAGCCGAACACCTCTTTTATCTTCTTCCTGTGCAGCATCACCTGCTCCCTGAACTCCTCTTTCGAGAATATGTACGAGAGAGAGTGGTAATATGTCTCTGTGAGCAGCTCTACGCGTCCGGTGGCGACGAGCTTCCTGAAGCTCTCGATGACCTCTGGGGCCCACTTCTCGCACTGCTCTATGAACACGCCCGATAGCGAGTATGATATCTTGAACTCAGGATGACTCTCAAGGAGCTCGAGCATGAGGCTGTTGGCGGGCAGGTAGCACTTCCTCGCGACCTTCCTCAGCACCTCTATGTTCTTCTCGTCGTCGAAATAGTCGTCCTTCTTGCCTATCTCGAAGATTGAGTACTTCCTCATCCTGAAAGGCTGATGCACCTGAAAGTAAAAACATACGCTTACCATCTTCCCCGGTTACCTCCTTATCGTCAGTGCCCGCTCGTAGGCCGCCCTGGTCTTCATCGCGGGCTCGTCAAGATTGAACTTCCCAACCTCCATGATGCTGTTCTCCTTCAGCTCCTCTAGCAGCTCAGAGTACTTCAGCAGGTTCACTATCTTGTTGGTCATCTCATCCACATCCCAGAAATCAGCCTTAAGGGCATGGTTCACGACCTCGCTCACACCTGACTGCTTTGAGATCAGGATGGGCGTGCCGTTCTTCAGCGACTCCAGCGCCACAAGGCCGAAAGGCTCTGACACGGACGGCATCACGTAGAGGTCGGCCAGCTGGAACGCCCTGTGCACATCAGCACCCTTGAGGAAGCCTGTGAACAGGAACCTGTCCAGTATGCCCAGCTCATCCGCCCGGTTGATCATGCGCTCGAACATGTCCCCCGAGCCTGCCACCACAAACTTGGTGTTAGGCAGGTACTTCAGCACCCTGTCGGCTGTCTCGATGAAATAATCAGGCCCTTTCTGGATGGTTATCCTGCCCAGGAAGAGCACCACCTTCTCATCATCGAAAGGCGACTTCTGGTTGATACCGTAATGAGGGTTCTCCGGATCAATCCCCCAGTGCACAACCTCGATTTTGCCGGGGTCGATATTGTAGTGCTGGACAACGTTCTGTTTCGTGAAATTGGAGTTGGCTATGACCACATCAGCTGCAAGAAGACCCTGGTATTCCAGGTTGCTTATGACCTGGTTGGGGTTGCCTCCTGTCCTGTCAAACTCCGTAGCGTGGATATGCGCGACCAAAGGCTTCCCGGAAACGCGTTTGGCGTTGATTCCGGCCTGATAAGTCATCCAATCGTGGACATGGATGACGTCAAACTTCTCTTCCTCGGCTATTTCCTCCGCTGCGATGGAATAGCGGTATACTTCCTCGTAAAGGTTGGTGCCGTAGATGTCTTCAGGGTTCTTCTTCAGCCCTGCTTTTGACTTGATATGTTTCAGCGCTTCAGCATAAGAAGTGAATGATTGATATGGAGAAAGAATAGAGCTTATTTTCCTGACTTTAACATTCTTGGCGAAATTATTGGCCCCTAAAAGCTTGACAAACTGTGCGTTCGCTCCTTCAGGCGCAGCGGGCATGACAAAAGTGACGTCAACGCCCTGGCGGGAGAGACCTTTGGTTAAGTCATAGCAAGCAGTGCCTAGACCACCGCTCTTAAAGGGGGGGAACTCCCAACCGAACATCAACACTTTCATTGT
This sequence comes from Candidatus Woesearchaeota archaeon, assembly GCA_016929255.1. GTDB lineage: Archaea > Nanobdellota > Nanobdellia > Woesearchaeales > UBA11576 > JABMQF01. The sequence continues at coordinate 36,931 of JAFGJH010000052.1, read as the reverse complement.
AGTTTCACTACTGACGCAATCAGCGTGCCTCTTTTTGTTTACTAGACCTGTTGGTAACTAACTCTTTCCCCTCATGAAACAGTCTTAATAAATGTTCTTTTTCACTCTTTAGTGGTATGGGTGTGTTTTCGGTGTTCTTTCGGAAACTTTTTTTTAGATGATCTTTTTAGATGTTCCCTTAATATTATAGAGCAAACGGAAGAAACCGCAGCCAAAAATCACAAAAATTATAAAACATCAGCCAAACATCACGCCAGTAAATTTTAAAAAGAGGAAAAATGAAAAAGATGGCGGACCAAAAAAAGGCGGACAAAAAACCAGTGGTCGGCTTCTTCTCTTTCACCTGTTGCGAAGGATGCGAGTTCACTGTCCTGTTCCTGGATGAGCTACCTGAGCTCATGGAGAAGCTGGACATACAGCACTTCCACCTGATCAAGCAGAAGAACAAGGAGGCAGAGTTCGACATAGCTTTTGTAGAGGGTGCGATAACCACACATAAAGAGGCAAGGAAGCTCAAGAGGATAAGGTCGCGGTCAAAGGTCCTTGTCGCGCTGGGCGCGTGCGCATGCCACGGAGGCATACCCGCGATGCGCAACTTCATAGAGCATGATGAGCTTGGAAAATACGTCTACAACCAGCAGATGCTCGAAGACTCCATCGACGCGCAGCCGATATCCAACTTCATCAAGGTAGATTACTACATGTACGGCTGCCCCATAATGAAGGAAGAATTTGTCGGGTTCGTCAATAATTATCTCTCCGGAAAAGAGAGCAAGGAATTTCAGGGGCCTGTATGCAACCAATGCCCCCGAAGGGGAAATAACTGCTACCTGGCTGAGAAGAAGGTGTGCCTCGGAGCGATGACGCACGGAGGCTGCAATGCAGCCTGCATACGCGAGGGCATGCCCTGCATAATGTGCAGAGGGCCGTTGGATACCGCAAACTTCGCGGCAGAGACAAAGCTATTCAGGAGCTGGGGACTCGATGAGAAAGACATAATTGGGAAGCTAAGCGAGTTCGGCGGGCAGAAGATGAAGAATGACCGCAAGAACGGCAATGGAAATAATGGCGGGAACAGCAAAGATGGCAAAGCTCAACCTTGAACACGTTGCGAAGATAGAAGGCCACGCAAAGCTCCACATCAAGGTAAAGGGCGGAAAGGTCGAGAATGTAGAGCTCAGGGTGCTTGAGGGAGCAAGATTCTTTGAAGGCATACTCAAGGACAAGAAATACAACGACCTCAGCCATATATCATCAAGGATATGCGGAGTGTGCTCGGTCGTCCACACAATCACGTCGATAAAAGCGATAGAGGACGCTTTCGGGATTACGGTTTCTGAGCAGACAAATCAGCTGCGCGAAGCACTCAATATCGGAGGCATCATCCAGAGCCATGCACTGCATCTTTATTTCCTTACACTGCCAGATTACCTGGGGGCTGAGAGCGCGATAGAGCTCGCCAGGACAAACAAGGTCACTATAGACAGGGCGCTAAGACTTAAAAGGCTCGGGAACCAGATAGTCCACACGCTGGCTGGCAGGGACGTGCACCCAATCGCCTGTGTTGTCGGAGGATTCTCAAGGTTTCCTTTGAAGGAAAGGATTGACGCGCTGCTTGAAGAGCTCAAGAGCCGCAAGGAAGACGCCATCAAGACAGTGAATCTCTTTATGAGCCTGAAATACCCTGACTTCACTAAATCAGTTCCGCACTTCGCGCTCACAGGAGGCACATACTTCTATTCAGACAAGATAGTCAGGTGCGAAGGGGGAGCATGCTTCCCAACACACGACTACAAAGACCATTTCAAGGAATACCTTGTCGAGGGATCTACAGCAGAGTTTGCCACCAAGGAGGGCAAGAGCTACTTTGTCGGCGCGCTGGCGAGAGTGTGCAACAACATAGAATTGTTGACCAATGAGTCAAAACAGTATGCACGGAAGATGGCTGAAAGAAAAGACAACCCTTTCATGAACATACCTGCCCAGGCGCTGGAGATGCTCGAAGGGATAAACAGGTGCATAATTATACTGTCCAACATAAATCTCGGAGAGTCCCCATGCGCAGAGAACTGCGTGAAATCATGCGAGTGTGAAGGGATAGCTGCATGCGAAGCCCCGCGAGGAATATTATTCCACCACTACAAGTTCGACGACAAAGGATACTGCACGTTCGCAGACATCACAACACCCACGACCCAGAACCTGCAGCACCTTGAAGAAGCGATAAAGGGCAGGGTCCAGCAGCTTATTGACAGAAGCCCTGACGAAGTGAAACTCGAGATAGAGAAACTGATAAGGGCATACGACCCCTGTATCTCCTGCTCTACGCACTTCCTCGAGTTGGAGTGGGAAGCAGAGTGAGAACTTTTTTCTTGAGAACGTCTTTGTCGCCTTTCTGTGGAATGCCTATAATCCTGACCTTTGTTATCTTGCCTGTCTCCTTCATCAGTTTCAGGAAGAAGCCCAGGTCAAAGTCGTGCAGGGAGACCATGCCATCTGCCTTCAGGCGGTCGATGTCATCGATTATCATAACTTCCTTCACGTCTTTTACCACGTCGAGGATCACAAAATCCTTGCCGGTGTAGTTCATGACCTCCTCAGGCGAGACGCATTTGACCACCTCAACGCCTTTGATTCCTTCTTCTATTACTGCATCTGCGATGTGGAGCGCAAGATTATCCTCATTTAAATACGGGTTTCCGAAAGCGAGCAGGTATAGCATAAATCTTTTATATGGGGCCAGGTTTATATTCTTTTTGCAACATCGGCGGTATCATATGTGTCTCGCGATGCCCGGAAAGATTGTGAAAATTGAAGGAGATAAGGCTACTGTCAAGTATCCCGGCCAGACGCGCGAGGCAGGCATCATCGATGGTGACTACAAGGTCGGGGACTATGTGTTCGTTTCCGCCAAGATCATAGTCGCAAAGATACCTGAAGATGAAGCCAAAATGAGCATCAAGGCATGGGAAGAGGCAGCGGATAATGCTCCCTGAAGTCTATTTCTTGAGATACGCGTTCCCATGCGCACGGGTACTTGTCGATCTCAGGAAAGATATAACAGAGGAAGAGTTCGAGCAGATGCAGAACGCGGTCGAGAACGACATACCGCTCTCACGCAAGTACCTGGAGAAGGTGTTTCATCTGGCATTTGAGCGCATGAAGACCGTCAGCGACGACGTGTGGAACGTCAAGACGATAAGGAAGTACTTCTGCGAAGGGCACGAGGCGACGCTAAGCAAGGACCTCCCGCCCATGATAAAACGGCTCTGCGTTGTCAAGCCGGGAAAACTTGTACAATATATCAAAGGATGCTTCAAGGCAGACCTCGGCGACGGTGACATAAGGATTGTGACTGCGCTCTACAAGGACGCCAAGGTCGGAGACACCGCGATGGTGCATTATGGTTATGCTGTCGAGAAAGTCAACCCTGCAGACCAGACATGATCTTTGACTGACCAGATATACCGCCAGATATACCTAATTCTCAGAAGGCTTAGGCACTTTGGCTTTAGAGATGATACGAGAATAGCCTATTATCAGGATGACGCCCAGGAGTATGAGAGCGACGCCCGAAAGCCCTGCAATCGTGACAGAACCTGCGTAGATGAATGACAGCAGCGTAGTGACCGCACTGCCGAGGACAAGGATACAACCGGCTCTAGCGGCAGGGACAATCTTGAGCCCTGCGTACCATGTAGCGACATAAGCGAAAAGGAGCACTGAAGTGAACACTATCCAGCCCAGCTGCGGCAAGGTCAGAGAGGCGACGCCCGCGATGTTCCCTGTCGCGGCCAGGAACGCCAGTATGAAAATCACGCCGAAGAACATCCTGCCGAACGCCACGATCCTTGAGGGAAGTCCAGCCAGAGCGCGCTTTGACACGATGGTCTCAGCAGACCAGAACAGTACAGCCAGCAGTATCAGAAGCTCGGGGATGCCGAAACCCAACGAAATCGTGCCGAGCAGCACAAGATTGCCTGCGAACAGGAGGACTGCCGCGACTATGAACGCCTTGTTCAGCTTCTCCTTAAGGAAGAACGCTGCCGCAATCGCGACAAATATGAACATCGATTTGTGAATCAGCGAAGACGTCGCGCTGGAAGCCATGCTCAACCCCTTGAAGAACAGCAGGAACGGAACCGAGCCGCCCAGAAGGCCTATCAATGCCAGCTGGCCCCATTGTTTATGCGTCAGCTTCTTCAGCTCCCTGAACTCCCTGAAAAGAAGCAATGCTGAAAAAAGGAAAACTGCCACGAGCAGGTTCTTGGCCCCTGTAAACAAGTAAGGGTTCAGGCCTGCAACACCGAATTTGTTAAGGAATATAGAGGTGCCGCTGACCAACGCAGTCAACAGAACGAACAAGTATCCTCTTTTCATGCTGACTGCAGAATAGCAGATAGTATAAATAGTTTTTGGCTCTTCCAGCAGGGCAACATTTATAAATAACAGGGCATTGGGCCATATCCGTATTATTTTTTTAATTCATTATCGCTTAACGGGAAAAAGAGGGTGAAGAAGTATGGATAAGTCTAAAGAGTTCATTCTATGGTTCGACCAACTGGGCATAGAGGATGTGCCGCTGACAGGGGGAAAGAATGCATCACTCGGGGAGATGTACCGCAACCTGACATCTAAAGGCGTCCAGGTCCCCAACGGCTTTGCGGTCACTGCCACAGCCTACAACCACCTTGTAGACATAATGGGCATAAAGGACAAGATCAGGACCATACTCAAGGACCTCAACACGTCAGACATGAAAAACCTCGCCGACAGAGGAGAGAAAGTCCGCCACGTATTCCTCAACACAGAATTCCCGCCAGAGCTGAGCGCAAAGATAGTAGAGGCATACGCAAACCTCTGCAAGCAGTACGGAGAGAACACAGATGTCGCGGTCAGGAGCTCGGCCACTGCAGAAGACCTGCCTGACGCGAGCTTCGCAGGACAGCAGGAGACCTTCCTCAACATAAGAGGGCCTGAACAGCTGCTCGACGCCTGCAGGAAGTGCTTCGCATCACTCTTCACCAACAGGGCGATATCATACAGGGTGGACAAGGGATTCGACCACTTCAAGATAGCGCTTTCCATAGGGGTGCAGAAGATGGTCCGGAGCGACATGGCATGCTCAGGGGTCATGTTCAGCATAGACACAGAATCGGGATTCAAGGACGTCGTGTTCGTCACATCCGCATACGGCCTCGGAGAGAATGTCGTGCAGGGGGCAGTCAACCCTGACGAGTTCTATGTGTTCAAGCCGACACTCAAGGCAGGGTTCAGGCCCATCATCCACAAGGAAGTCGGAGAGAAGGCCATAAAGATGATCTACACCCACAACGGCATCAAGCAGACAAAGAACATACCTGTCGCCGAGGAGGAAAGGAGGGTGTTTGCGCTGAACGATGAAGAGGTCCTGACGCTCGCGAAGTGGGCTTGCATAATCGAGGACCACTACAGCGCAAAGGCAGGATACTTCAAGCCGATGGACATGGAATGGGCAAAAGACGGGCATACTGGCCAACTGTTCATAGTCCAGGCAAGGCCTGAGACCGTCCAGAGCAGGAAGGACAAGACAACCCTGGAAGAGTACCACCTCAAGGAGAAAGGCAAGGTGCTCATAACAGGCAAGAGCGTCGGAGAGAGGATAGGCGCAGGCGAGGCGAACGTCATCAAGAACGTGCACAACATAGCCGACTTCAAGAAAGGCCAGGTGCTGATAACAGACATGACAGACCCTGACTGGGAGCCAATAATGAAGATAGCGTCCGCCATAGTGACCAACAGGGGCGGAAGGACATGCCACGCGGCGATAATCTCGCGGGAGCTGGGCATACCCTGCGTCGTCGGCACAGGCAGCGGCACCGAAGCGATAAAGCCAGGACAGAAAGTCACTGTCGACTGCGCACAGGGAGATGAGGGATATGTCTACGAAGGCATCCTCAAGTTCGAGCTCATCAAGATGGACCTCAAGACCCTGCCAGAGACAAAGACCAAGATAATGATGAACGTCGGAAACCCTGAAGAGGCATTTGAGTTCAGCTTCCTTCCCAACAAAGGAGTGGGGCTTGCGAGAGAGGAGTTCATAATAAACTCTTACATAAAGGTCCACCCGAACGCACTGCTGCACTTCGACAAGGTGAAAGATCCCGCCACGAGGAAGCAGATAGAGCAGCTGACATTCGGCTACAAGAGCAAAGTAGACTTCTACGTCGACAAGCTTGCGCAGGGAATAGCAAGGATAGCCGCGGCATTCTACCCCAAGGATGTCATACTCAGGTTCAGCGACTTCAAGAGCAACGAATACGCCAACCTCATCGGAGGAAAGGACTTCGAGCCAATAGAGGACAACCCTATGATAGGGTTCAGGGGCGCATCAAGATACTATGCTGAAGCGTTCAAGGAGGCGTTCGGGCTTGAGTGCAAGGCAGTATTGCGCGTGAGGAACGAGATGGGGCTCACTAACCTCCAGGTGATGGTCCCGTTCTGCAGGACGATAAAAGAGGCGAAGAGCGTGCTCGCAGAGATGGAGAAGAACGGCCTCCGCAAGAGCGAGAACGGCCTCAAGGTCATCTGCATGTGCGAGATACCTGCCAACGTGATACTGGCAGAGGAGTTCCTCGACATCTACGACGGCTTCAGCATCGGGAGCAACGACCTGACGCAGCTGACACTCGGACTTGACCGGGACTCAGAGCTCGTCGCCTCAATCTACGACGAGAGGAACGAGGCAGTGAAGAAGCTGATAAGGAACGTCATAGATGTCGCGAACAGGAAAGGCAAGTACATAGGCATATGCGGACAGGCGCCTTCAGACTATCCGGACTTCGCGCAGTTCCTGGTCGAAGCAGGCATCCACAGCATGAGCCTCAACCCGGACACGGTGGTCAAGACAACAATCAAGATCGCAGAGAAGGAGAAACAGCTGGGGATAAAGTGAATCTTTTCCAGGCAGCATGAGCAGAGATTATCAGCTCTGTTCAAAATTGTTTATATAACTTCTTAACTTTCTGATGGTTACAAAACCCTGAGAAATCACGCAAAATTTTATATATAAAGGGTTTCTTGGTTTTCTGATGCATGATACCCTTATAAGCAAAGATATCATAGAAACAGCCCTTAAAAAGGGCAAAGTCAGGGGTATAACCGTCGAAGTGGGGGACCTGGGGCACCTGCCTGCAGAAGAGCTCAAAGAGACCCTGCAAAGGATGGTCCCGGACTGGAAGATCACGATGACGTGCAGGAAAGCAAAGGTCAGGTGCGCGTGCGGGTACAGGGGCGAGCCGAAGATACTCGAGCATTCGCACGGGCATTCGGTGTTCCTCTGCCCGAAATGCGGCCTGGTGCCTGAAGCGACAGAAGGCCAGGACATAGTGCTCAAACAGGTGGAAGTTGAGTGAACAACGCCCCGCAAATCCGCGGCGCCACTGTTTACATAACAAAAAAGTGGTATAGATGCTGAAGATAAACAAGTCCTCATTCAACGACTTCTTGACAGACATAATGAGATACAACGAGCTTGTAGCCCCTGTTAAGACAGACGAGTCAAGGTTCGAGGTCGTAAAGGACATATCCATGATCCAGATGGACCTCCACACATACTTCCCTGCGAAGAAATTCTTCTTCAAGAAGCACCAAACGCTCTATTCTGCGGAGAAGAACAGGTTCACTGTCCCTGAGCTGGTCACGGACAAGAAACAGAGGGTGATGATAGGCCTGAAGAGATGCGACCTTAACTCGATAAAGCGCCAGGACATGATGTTCATGAAGGAGACCCGCGACCCATACTACACTGAAGAGAGGGAGAGGACGATACTCATAGGCCACCACTGCAACCAGCCCTTCGACGAGTACTGCTTCTGCTCATCCATGGACCTTGGGGACTTCTATGACCTCATGCTGTACGACAAGGACGACGCATACCTCGTGGAGATAGGGAGCGAGAAAGGAAGGAACTTCGTCGACAGGTACAGGAAATACTTCTGGGACACAGATCTCTTCCTGAGGGCTGAGGACAGGAGGATAGAGACCAAGCTCCAGCTAAACAAGAGGGACATAAGCCAATACTACAACAATCCAGACTGGAAGAAAGGGGTTGACCAGTGTTTCAGCTGCGCAGCCTGCGTGACGCTCTGCCCGAGCTGCTACTGCTTCGACCTCTACGACGAGGTAGATGCGAAGCTCAGCAAATCAGAGAAGAAGAGGAACTGGGACTCGTGCCAGCTCCACTGCTTCACCAAAGTGGCAGGCGGCCACATATTCCGCGACACCAGGGAAGACAGGTTCAAGCACCGCATATACCACCAGCTGCAGTACTTCAAGGACAGGCACGGCATGAACCTTTGCACCGGCTGCGGCAGGTGCATAAGAGGATGCCCTACCAGGATAAACTTCATCCAGATACTCAACGAGATGAAAGAACAGGCCTGAAACAGGCACAAGAAAAAAGAAGAGAACAAAATGCCAAGAACAAAGACGATAAATCAAGATCAGGGCGAAAAGACCGAGAACCCTTACCTGCCAAGACCGACGAAGATAACCCTGGTGAGAAGAGAGAGCCCTGACTGCTTCCTCATACGCACCGACCTCAAGTCCAAATACGAGCCAGGCCAGTTCTTCCAGGTCTCCATCCCAGGGATTGGCGAGGCCCCTATATCAGTGGCTTCATACTCACAGGATTTCCTCGACCTGAACATACGCGAGGTGGGAAATGTCACGAAATACCTTTCAAAGCTCAAGAAAGGCGACACACTATTCATAAGGGGCCCCTACGGCAAAGGATATCCTATGGAGAAGCTCTTCGGCAAGAGCCTCATGCTGATAGGAGGAGGGAGCGGAGTGGCGCCCCTCAAGGGCATACTGACATACGTCGACCAGCACAAGGACAGCTTCGGCGACGTCACGATATATTTCGGGTTCAGGACACCTGATGACATACTCTTCAAGGAGGAGATGAAGCAGTGGAGGCGGAAATACCAGCTCAACATGAGCGTGGACAAGAACCCCAAGAAGGCGAAGATATCCTGCGACGTCTGCTTCATCACCAACCTTGTCGAGAAGGCAAAGCTCAACCCGGAAAACAAGGTGGTGTTCATCTGCGGGCCTCCGGTCATGATGAAGATAACCATAGAGCTGCTCAAGAACAAGGGCTTCAAGGAAGATCAGATATACATAAGCACAGAACGGCTGATGAAATGCGCATTAGGAGTGTGCGGCCACTGCATGATACACGGGAAATACACCTGCCTGGACGGGCCGGTGTTCCGCTACGACGAGATCAGCCAAGACAGGAACGATTGATGATATGATAGTCCAGAGAACATGCTGAAAAAAACAAACAGGGGGAATGCGAAAACGAGCAGACCAGCAGTGGCGTTCTACGACCTGACAGGCTGCCAGGGATGCATACTGTCATTCCTGTTCAACGAGGACGAGGTGCTCGACCTGGCGAAGCACTTCGACATAAAGGCATTCAGGTTCATAAAGGAGCAGAAGGACGATAAGCAGCTCGACATAGTGTTCGTCGAGGGCCTTGTGGCCAGCAACGACGATCTCAGGATACTCAGGGAGCTGCGCGAAAGGTCCAAGATACTTGTCGCGCTGGGCACTTGCGCATGCACGGGATGCATACCTGCATACAGGAACTTCATGGACGCGTCAAAATACGCCCACCTGGTGCATGACAAGACAGCCGAGCTGGGGGACCAGCCACCCACACCTATAAACGAGCACGTGGCTGTCGAATACTACATACCGGGATGCCCCCCTGACAAGAAACAGATAGCGAGCTTCATGAAGGACATCGCGCTGGGGAAGAACCCGTATGACTATGACAAGTCAGTCTGCTTCGAGTGCAGGCTAAACGAGAACAGGTGCCTGCTCGACGAAGGCAAACTGTGCCTCGGGCCCATAACAAGGGGCGGCTGCAACAGCGTATGCCCAAACGGCAAGCTTGAGTGCTGGGGGTGCAGGGGACTGGTGCCTGACGCCAACATACCCCTCATGATAAAGCTGCTTGAGAAGAAGGGGTTCACCAAAGACCAAATAAAGCAGAGGATGAGAACTTTCGCAGGAATGCAGATAGAGAGGCCTGAACTCAAGGCAGTGCAGCCCAAGAGGGCAAAGAGGGCAGTCAAGAAGAAGTCTAAAAAGAAGGCAAAGCAGGCAAAGAAACTGAAGAAGGCAAAGAAGACTAAGAATGCTAAGAGGGTGAAGAAAGCGGTGAGGAAAAAACCGGAGAAGCAGTCAAAAAATAAATCCGTGTCAAAGAAGCCTGCAATGAAAAGGCCTGAAACCAAGCCCGTTTCCAAGTCCCGGAAAGCCGCCGCGAAGATGAAGCAGACCAAGAAGCAGAAGAAGCCGACGAATAAGCGGCCGGGCAAGCCCCAATCACTCATAGGCATGCTCAAAGGCAAGCTCAAGAAAAAATGATGATACGAGACGCAAAGCGCAACACAGAACAAAATGGCAAAAACAATAAAACTCAACCACATAACAAAGATAGAAGGGCACGCAACACTGACATTGGCCATCGACAACGGCCAGGTCAAGAGATGTGAACTGGGATCGTACGAGGGCTCAAGATACTTCGAGGGCCTTCTCAAGGGAAGGAAATGCTACGAGGCCCCTGAGCTGACATCAAGGATATGCGGCATATGCAGCTGCATACACACCATCACATCAGTGCAGGCCGTCGAGAACGCGCTTGGCATCAAGCCTACAGAGCAGACGCAGATGCTCAGGGAGCTGATAATACTCGGCGAGAGGATACGGAGCCACGCAGCCCACCTGTACTTCCTCTCGCTGCCAGACTATCTTGGTTTCGAATCAGCGCTCGCAATGGGCGCAAAATACAAGGAAGAGGTGCTGAGGGCGCTGAGGCTCACAAAACTCGGCAACGAGGTGGTCAGCACCATAGGCGGAAGGGCCATGCACCCTGTCTCCGCGCAGGTCGGAGGGATGCTAAAGCTGCCGCAGCAGAAGCAGATAGACGAGCTGAGAATGCAGCTGCAGGACGCCCAGACAGATGCGGTGGCAGCGGGCAAGCTGTTCGCTAAGCTCAAGAACCCCGCATTCGACAGCCCAACAGAATACTTTTCCCTGTCAGACGGAATCAACATACCCACGCTTGACGGTGACCTTGTCTCGCAGTCCCACAGGTTCAAGAAGGAAGATTACCCTAAGTATCTCGAAGAGTACCACGAGCCATACTCCACAGCAAACTTCGTCGTCAAGAAAGAAAAGAGATACCTTGTAGGGTCCCTCGCAAGACTCAATAACAACTACAGATACCTCTCAAAGAACGCAAAGAAGGTCATCAACGACGCGAAGGTCAAGTTCCCGATAACAAACCCATTCATGAACAACTTCTGCCAGGCCGTCGAACTCATCCACACCATCGACAAGGCTGTCGAGATATGCAGGAAGCTCAAGATAAAGGAGGAAGCGCCTGCAGAGCTCAAGTTCAAGAAGTCAAGAGGCATAGGGGTCGGCGAGGCGCCCAGAGGCCTGCTCATACACGACTACGAGATAAACAACAAGGGAGATATAACAAAGGCAAACATAATCACACCGACATGCCAGAACCTGCTCAACATGCAGGAAGATATACGGACATTTCTTCCGGGCGTACTCAAACTCCCTGAGAAGAAGCTTGTCCTTGAGATAGAGAAGCTGATACGCGCATACGACCCTTGCTTCAGCTGCAGCTCGCACTTCCTGAGAGTGAAGTGGGTCAAGAAGTAGATTGTTCTTTTCGAAAGGCAGCTGCCACACTGCAAGTTATTAATTCAGAAATCATGCTCCTTCCTCAGCCTGAAGCTCAGCTCCTTGCTGGACTCCACCTGCGGCTGGTCAAAGGCGTCCACATCACGCAGCCATGCGCTGTAAACTGCGACGTAATGCCAGAACCCGATGAACTCGCCCACTGTGAAAGCAGTGACCTTGTCAAGGCTCACGTGTATGACCGGTATCCTGTTCTTGATCGCATCCTGGAACGTCCCCCTAAACTCATACTCAAGCGACTTGGCATAAGGCACATTGTTGATGTCCCTGAGAACGCCCTCCCTGACCTTTATGTCCCTGATGGAATCAGGCACGATGACCTTGGAGCTTCTGTCCTCCTGGTTCTCCACAGTCAGGAAAAGCCCAGCCACATTCCTCTTGCCGCCGAAGAAGCGCTGGTTCGTGTGGTGCTGCGACTCAGGAGCCTCTGCGCAGTAGATGGTCTGGCCCCTGCCTTTCTTGCACACGGACTCGTGGAACAGCTGGACTATCAGGTTGCTGAAACCGCTGAGCCTCGACGAGTAGATGGGGCAGAAGAGCTCATCAATCCCCTTCTTCTCCAGCATGAAAAGCGCAGCAGAAAGCTGCAGGGCAGGATTATTCTCTATCGGCACGGAGGGGTTGCACTGCCTGTAAATCTCCCTCGCGCCGCGGTCAATCGCCTCGATATCCATGCCGAAGAACAGTGCGGGGGCGAAAGCAGAAGAGGTCAGGCCAGAGAACCTGCCGCCGACAGGCGGGTGCGGAACCAGGTCAAACCCCTCTTTTTTTGCGATGACAGAAAGCGCGCCAGCACCGGGGTCTGTCACGGGAAGCATCCTGTATCCCTTGAAAGCGAGCATAGCCTCGATGAGGCCTATCGTCGTGCCGGACTTGCTGATAGGCATTACCAGTGTCTTCCTCCTCGGGAACACCTCCTTAAGACTGTTCAGGAGGTCAGGCTCCATCGTGGTGAGGATGAAAGACCTCTTCTTCGAGCCGAGCGGGACAAGGGCCTGGTGGAACGCCTTGAATGATGTGTTCGAGCCGCCGTTACCGATGACTATCAGGCTGTCGTACCTGCGGTACCTCTCCACGACCTTCTTCAGCGCAGCCATGTCCTCTTTGTACCTGTCAAAAAGAGGGAACTCCCTCCTGCTGATCCTGCCCAGCTTCGGCTTCAGCGGAGAATAATCCTTTATCTTCAGGTGTGAAATGTCAAGATGTATCATCTTCGCATATTACCTCAGGTCTTACGCCGTTCCTGCCCTCTTCTTCCTCTCTTTCTTCATGCCCCTTATCAGGTCAAGCAGAGCCTTCTCAGGGTCCTTGGCCTTGGTGATCCCGGAAGCGACAAGGATGCCCCTGCACCCGAGATTCATAGCTATCCTCACATCATCATGGTCCTTTATGCCTGCTCCGCACAGCACAGGTATCCTCTCGTCAATCCTGTGCACGAGCTTCACAGTGTCAGATATCAGTTCAGGCTTTGCCTTCGATACAGAGACATCGCCTCCGATGAGTTCAGGAGGCTCGACAGCTATGAAATCAGGGCTGAGCGCGGCAATGGCCTCGCTCGACGAGGCAGTCGGCGCGCAGACAATCGTCTGGAGGCCGACGCCCTTGGCGCGCCTTATGTCATCCTCAATCTCTGCGAGCCCCGCCCTGTCCTCAGAATGGTTAATCAGCACACCTGTGGCGCCGTTCTCAACAACCGCCTCGGGAAGGTCCTTGCCTGTGTGAGCGCCGTACTTGACCGGATCCATATGCTCCGCATACACCGGTATCGAGACCTCGCTCGACACGTGGAACAGGTCAACATTCTGCACAGCGATGATGACTTCCATCTTGGTGTCCTTCGCCACCTTCTCGCAGAGCTTCGCGAGATCCACAGCCCTCTGGCCGGTCGCTTCAGCATATGCCTTGAAATTCACGACGACAATACCCATATTTATCAACCAAATCTCCTATTCCCGCCTTCCGGCCCCCACCACCCGCCCTGCATCCGCAGGAGGATGCTGGATAAAGATGATTATCTTGCTTTCCCGGACGAGCCGAACAGCCTCATCTTGTACCTGACCATGTTCGTGACGGCGTCCTTCGCAGGGCCGAGTATGTGCCTCGGGTCAAACTCCTCAGGATGCTTCTTCAGCACCTCGCGCACAGCAGCGTCAAAAGTCAGGCGCAGGTCAGAGTCTATGTTGACCTTGCTTATCCCATTTGCGATGGCTGCCTTGATGTCGCTTTCAGAGACACCCTTTGCCTTGCCAAGCACAGCGCCGAAAAGCTTCGCTTTCCGGACCACCCAGCTCGGGATGCCTGACGCGCCATGCAGGACAAGCGGGACATCCACTGCCTTGCGGATCTCCTTGAGCCTGTCAATCGCGAGCTTCGACCTTGTCGCAAACTTGTAGGCGCCATGGCTCGTGCCGATGGCCACAGCAAGCGTGTCACAGCCTGTCTTCTCGACGAACTCCTTCGCGTCCCTCGGGTCAGTGAGCAGAATCCTCTTGGCAGAGACAGAATCCTCAACTCCTCCTATTGTGCCGAGCTCAGCTTCCACAGATACTCCCTTCCTGTGGGCAAGAGCGACCACGGTCTTAGTGACCTGTATGTTCCTCTTGAACTCGTAATGCGAAGCATCAATCATGACTGAAGTGTAGCCGAGCCTGACGCAGTTCCTGATTATGTCCATGTCCTTTCCATGGTCGAGGTGCATGCTGTATGTTATGTTTGACTTTCTTGTCGCGAGCCCGATCAGCTCAGCGATGAACTCGTGCCCTGCGTACTCGATAGCACCCTCTGTCGTCGCTATGATTGCAGGAGACTTCTCAAGCTCAGCAGCCCTCGCCACTGCCTGGACAGATTCCATGTCATACACGTTGAAAGCGCCGACAGCATACCCGCGCTTCTGGGCATCATCCTGAAGCTTCCTGTTAGTAACAAGCATATCAACCACCAACCCTCTTCAAGGCCTCTTTCCTCCTCAGAAGCCCTGCCTTTGTCCCGGCATACATGACGACAGACGCCGCGTCAGCCATGCCGAAATCAATCGCGAACAATATCCTCTTCTCGGCAGTCGATTCCTTCTTCATGATCAGCCCTGCAAGGAACCCTGTGCCGAACGCGTCACCTGCCCCGGTCGTGTCGACAGCCTTCACCTTCCTGGGCCTGCGCGAGTAGAACCTCTTGCCGTCATAAACATACACTCCCCTGCTCCCGTCGGTGATAACGCATATCCCCGGCCCGAGCCTGTGCAGCCCTCTGAGGAGCTCGTCAGTTCTCTTCGACCTGCTCTTGAGAAGCATCTGCGCCTCTTCCTTGTTCATGGCGATGACATCGGTGGCGGATATGACCCCCTTAAGGAATCCCTGGCCCTGCTTGACCATGTAGCTGCTTGGATTGAAATATATACTTATGCCATTCCTCTTCGCGAAACCCGCCAGGTACTTCATGGTATCGAAAGACGCGCCCATCAACGACCCGAAATAGAACCAATCTGCCCTGAGCCTGTGTTTAGGAAGCTCATCCCTGTGCAGGAAGCTGCTCGCGCCCTTGTATGTCAGGATAGCCCGGTCCTTGCCTTTGGCCTCGATTATCACTGAATATGCCGTCTGGTGCCTGGAGTGCTGCTTCACAAGGAAGTCCACACCCTCCTTCGCCAGCTCATTCTTTATTATGTGCGCAGAAAGGTCATCACCTACCTCGCAGACGATGCCTGTCCTGAGCCCGAGCCTTGAAAGCCCGACAGCGACATTCGTCCCGCCGCCGCCTGTAAGAAGCTTGATCTCATTGATCAGCGATTTGGACCCATGCTTTATCTGGTCCAGGTCAAAAGGGACGCTGACAAAACAGTCCACAGTAGCGGAACCGACGGATATGACATCATACTTGCCGCCCTGCCCTCTTTTCCCGCTCTTTTTAGCCATGCCTCAACAGTTGTCCTATTCTTTTTTATAACTTTCTATGCAATCATATCCCGGATTCCTATTCCTTGACAAGAGCTTTTAAAGCGACAAGCTCCTTGCCCTCAAAGAGCTCAAGCGAAGCCCCGCCGCCAGAAGAGACAAGTGTCAGCCTGTCCTTGAGCCCGAGCTTCTCAACAGCAGCTCCTGAGTCGCCGCCGCCGACGATGGTTATTGCGCCTGACTCCGCAAGGGCATTGGCGACCTCCCTGGTGCCGCCCGCAAACCTGTCGAACTCAAACACACCTATCGGGCCGTTCCAGATTATGGTCTTCGCGCCGGCGATGACCTCCCTGAAACGCCTTATGGTCTCGGGACCTATGTCAAGCGCCATCCATCCAGGGTCTATACTGTCAACTGACGTGACCTTTGAGCTGGCACCGGCATCGAACCTGTCCGCAAGGACTGCATCTACAGGAAGCATCACTTTCGGATTGTCTTTTATCCTCTCCACCAGCGCATCGAACGCCCCAAGACCTTCAGTATCTGTCTTTGTCCTGCCGACCTCCCTGCCGAACCTCTTGAGGAGAGCGAAAGCGAGGGCTCCGGCGATGAGTATCCTGTCCACCCGGTCGATGAGGTTGGCAACAGCGTTGAGCTTGTCAGCCTTTACACCGCCTATTATTGATACAAAAGGCCTCTCAGGGTCCTTAATTGCCCTGCTTATCATAGAAACCTCCTTCTCGACACTGAGGCCGACGCAGCCAGGGATGAACTTGGGCACGGAGGTCATCGAAGCATGGTCGCGGTGGCAGTTGGAGAAAGCGTCATTCACGTAGACATCCGCGAGCGAAGCCAGCATCCTTCCGAACGCGTCCCGCTTCGCAGGATCCTTGTCCTTTTCGCCAGGATGGAAACGCAGGTTCTCCAGCACCACCACCCTGCATACTTTTGGGTCAGGCAGACCGTTCTCCCCGAAGTCCTCAAGATGTATAACCTTCTCGCCGATGATCTCGGATAGCCTGGCAGCGACCTTCCCTGTCATGAGCCTGCGCTCCCTTTCCTTCGGCCTGCCGATATGTGTCATTATTATCACCTGCTCTGCGCCATGCTCGAGAATATAGCTGATTGTCGGCACAGAAGCACGTATCCTGCTGTCATCAATGACATTGCCTTTGTCGTCGAGAGGGACATCGAACCCTGTCCTGACAAGGACCTTCTTCTTACCTATGTAAGTATTCTGCAGGGTGGGCAGTTCCATATTCAAGACCGTCAAAAAACCTTTTGCCTCTGGCTGTCCGCTTGCGCGTTCAGACCTTCCCGGCCATTATCTTGAGCAGGTCTACCATCCTCTTCGAGTATCCCCACTCATTATCATACCAGCCTACCACCTTAACAAGCCTCTTGTCGATAACATTCGTCATCGATGAGTCGAAGATGCACGAATGAGGGTTGCCAACGATGTCAGAGGACACAAGAGCGTCCTCAGAGTAAAGCAGTATTCCCTTGAGATGAAAATTAGCGACGTTCCTGAACAGCTCATTGACCTGCTCCTTCGTCACGTCCTGCTTAAGGATGACTGTCAGGTCTGTCAGGGAACCGTCAGGCACAGGCACCCTCGCAGCAAAACCGTCCATCTTCCCTTTCAGGCTAGGGATAGCCTCTCCTATGGCCTTCGCAGCGCCCGTCGATGTAGGGATTATCGAAAGCGCAGCAGACCTCGCCCTCCTCAGGTCCTCATGAGGCGCGTCGACAAGCCTCTGGTCGGAGGTGTAAGCATGTATAGTCGTCATGAAACCCTTCTCGATGCCAAAGTTGTCCTCCAGCACCTTGGCCATGGGCGCAAGGCAGTTCGTGGTGCAAGACGCATTGCTCACTATTATATCATCCTTGGTCAGCCTGTCCTCGTTGACGCCTCTGACTATGGTCTTCACGGGCTCCTCTCCTGCATCGCACTTGCAGGGGGCAGAGACCAGGATCTTCTTAGCGCCCGCAGTTATGTGCAGCATCGCATCCCTCTTCTTAGTGAACCTGCCCGTGCTCTCGACCACCACATCCACATCGAACCTCTTCCAGGGGAGCTTGGTAGGGTCCTTCTCGGATACGACACTCACCTTCTTCCCGTTCACGATGAGCGCGTCAGGAGCCGCGTCGACATTGCCCTGAAATATCCCGTGGACAGAATCATACTTAAGCAGGTGCGCGAGAGTCTTCGTGTCAGTCAGGTCATTTATGACCACAAAGTTGATGTCAGGGTCGTCAAGCCCTGCCTTGAACACCATCCGCCCTATCCTCCCGAAACCGTTTATAGCGACATTAATCATCTTCCCACCTCTTCCCTTACCTTGCTCTTTCTTTATTGAAAATGGTGCAAGACCTCATCTTTAAAGTCGAGGATGTAGCGCCATTCGCATGGATCGCACCATCTGCAATGCTCAAAATCGCGAAGCGATTTTGGCATGCCAAAATGCATGCATTTCAGGCGTTCCGCAGACTCGTCAGTTGCGAGGAACGTAAGTAATGCTCAAAATCCCTGCGGGGATTTAGCTGTAGTTCCTAGCGACGGGTCTTTGTTATCTTGATCAATCCAGACAGATCTCTGTTCAGCTTCCGCCGAAGGCCTTCTTTATAGCAAGGTCGTGCGCGTTGAAATAATTGACTATCAGCTCCTTCCAATCGGCGAGATTGGCAAGCTCCTTTGCGAGTATCTTCTGCTGCACCCTCTCGTTTGCGTTGAACTTCGCAAACTTGTAGAGGACATCGGTGAACTCTTTCATGACATCCTCCATGTCCCTCTTGTACCTCTTCAGGACATAGATGCCTGAATTGCCTGTCGTCTTCTGCAGCAGGAACCTGCCGAAACCGCCGAGGTCGCTTGTCATCGAAGGCACAGCAAGGGCCGCGCACTCCAGAGGGGTGTATCCCCACGGCTCGTAATACGACGGGAAAAGCCCCAGATGGCATGCGTTCATCGCATCATAATAAGACAGATCGGTCAGGCCGTCCACGCCTGAAAGGTAGATAGGATAGAATATCACCTTAACAGGGTCATCCTCCTTGTTGTCAAGTCCTGTCTCTGTCAGTGTCCTTATTATTATGTCATCATACTCGTTAGGTATGTTGTGCGTCGAGAGCGATGGGTTGCCCTGCTTCGCGAAGTTGACCTCGAGCTTCTTGATGTTGTGCTTGAACTCATCATCGAAGATATCATTGCCTATCGCGCTCACATCAATCTTCTTAAGCCCGCTCTTGATTATGTTGGTCACTATATTCTCCTCTATCCGGGGTATGTGCTCATCCACAAATCCCCTGATGGTGCTGTAAGCAGACTTGTTTATCGAGATGTCATTCCTGACGCCGTGGACATCCCTCGGTATCCAGATGAAGCATATCACAGAACGCTTCGACTCCTCTTTCTTGAGCCTCTCATTCAGCCTTGC
Source organism: Candidatus Woesearchaeota archaeon (assembly GCA_016929255.1). Classification (GTDB taxonomy): domain Archaea; phylum Nanobdellota; class Nanobdellia; order Woesearchaeales; family UBA11576; genus JABMQF01. The sequence goes on along the minus strand of JAFGJH010000052.1, from coordinate 17,829 downwards.
GAGAGCCTGTATGACCAGGTCGATGCCCTTGTTCTTGAACTCATACCTTCCGACGATGAAAAGCAGGAGGGTGTCCTCTATGTCAAAATAGTAATAGGGGAGGAAATAATACCTCAGGAAGTTGTGTATCTTCTCCCTGTTCAGCCTGTGCTTATATGCCGCCTCCTCATAGGTCGGCAGCTTCTCGATGTCGAGGCCGTTCAGCACCAGCACATCAGGCTTCCTTCCGAGAAGGTGCTCCGCCTCGATGCCAGTTATCTCCGAGACTGTCGTGAACACATCCGCGTTCTGCGCACAGGCCATCTCTGTGGTATGCTTAGCCTGTATCCCTGAGTTCTTCGCCTCGGCCTCAGGGTTGATGCCCTCAAGCTCGTCGTAGAGGTCGCGTCCGGATCCCGCAATGGTCCTGCCGAGCATAGTAGCGTGCGTCGTGAATACTGTGCCTACCTTCACACCGCTGTTCTTCAGGTGTAGAAGGCCTCCGCCGGAGAGCCATTCGTGGAAATGCGCCACGTACTTGAAATTGTTCTCACCTCTCTCCTGCTTCTTCTGGATGAAGCGCTCGATGAACCTGCCAGCAGCAGAAGACCAGACTATCGCCTCGTCATAATCGCCGCCAGCGAACAGCGAATCGACCTGGAACTTATCCCAAAGCATCTTCTTTATCGCGTCCTTCCTGGGCCAGTAGCCTGAGAAGTCTATCAGTATCACCCTTGGACTGCCTTTTATCTGCCACCTGCCGAAATGACAGACTATCCCTTCATTCCTGAGCTCGTCAAAGACCTCCTGGAAACCGTGCGGCAGGGTCTCTTCATTAACCTCTAGATCGGCAAGATCCTTGAAGTAAGGGCCTATAAGAAAATAATTAGGGTATGCTGCGTTGAGGAGAGCTGCCTTTGACTTTACAACAGTATATATACCACCGACCTTATGGCAGACTTCCCACGAGGCCTCAAACACGAACCTGTCCTGATTACCCATACTTCACCTCTTTTTTTTAAAAAAGATTTCTGGAATCGGAAATGAAAAATTGAATCAGGCTGATGTATATTTATGCGATCCTGAGCTATTCCATACCTTCAGGGTACGAGACCCTCTTGGATTCCTTGAGCATAAGAGCGAAATTGTAATACTTCAGGTCCGCAGACAGGAACTCCCTTATCTGCTGGAGTATCTTCTCGAACTCCTGCGGGTGCGCGCACGAGACTTGGATGCGCACGTCCCAATTCCCTATTATCCTCTCGGCGAAAGTCACATTAGGAAGCGAATAGAAGAAAGTCCTTATCTGGCTCTCCCTCTTCGGGCTGTAGTTGTTTATCTTCAGGAACAGTGAGTAAAGCAGGTAGTTGAGTGTCGAAAGGTCTACGACTGTCTGGAACTTCCTGATGACCCCGCTCTTCTGCAGCTTCTTTATCCTCAGGTTGGTCGCATCCGCAGACAGGCCTATCTGCTGCGCAATCTTGACTATCGGAGCCCTCGCATCGACCGCGACAGACTTCAGCAGCTTCTTGTCCTTGTCGTCGATGTCGGTCGCACTGCCCTCATCCTCCTTTTCAACAACGGGCAGATCCTTCAGATTGAGCCTGCGGGTCTGCTTAGGCAGGAAGAAGGCAAGATTCTCGGGAACGAGCAGGTTGATGACCAGCGCAAGGTCATACTTCCTAAGGTTCTTTCCGCAGAAGTTGTCTATCTCATCTATCACCCTGGCCAGCTGGCCCTTGTTCTTTGCGACTATCGTGGTCTGGATGTCCCAGTCACCGCTGCACTTGAGGACCCATTTAGTATGAGGGCGGTTCTTGAGGAAATCAATTATCCTCCTTTCATCATCCATCGTGTAGTTCTGCAGCTGGAGCAGGAGCACATAAGACTCATAGCCCAGCTTATGGTCGCTAACTATCGTAATGTATCCTGAGATGAGGCCGTTCTTCATGAGCCTCTTGATTCGGTAGTCCGCAACCTCCCTTGAGATGTTGGTGCTCGCACCTATTGATTTGGATGTCAGCCTCGCGTTCTCATTGAGAAGGCGGAGTATCTCCTTGTCCTTGTTGTCTATCTTGAAAGGGCTCTTGGAGTTATTCGAGTTATTGCCCTTGTCAGGCTCTTCAGAAGCAGACTCCTCATGTTTTGATTCCATGTCCTTTTTACTAAATGCTCATGCATTTATAAATTTTTCTGTGTTTTCTAAAAAAACCCGAGCCAAGTTTTAATATGTTTTGGGGCTTAACATATGGTATTGTGTTACATCTTGCCCTGCAGTCCTGTTGCATTTATTATATTGTCTTAAGGTCTTAAGGCAGTGTAAATCTATTGCGAGATTATCGCAGGACTCTTGAATCGTTATCTCCTAAGGATATTGTAAGGATTCAGAAAACAGGGGGATCTATATGCTACTGGAAGCGATATCGATGATGGCAATACTTGCCATCGCGGCTGTTGTCGAGTACATATTCCCGAGAGTCAAGGCTGATATGCATTAAGCGCGTTAAGCAGGTCTTGGCTGGAGGATGTTTTGCGTAGACTTGCAGTGCGCTTTCTGAATATGCTCCATCACAACACTTTTAAATAAGCGCCCAAATCCTTCTGCTGTATGGTATACACTTTCACTGCAAGAGGGCACAGGAACATACTGGCCACTCACAAGAACACCCTCGAGTTCACAAAAGACAGGGAGATGAGCCCTGACGGAGACTGCATCCTCGGGCTTGAGGCAGACTTCTCTATCGGTGAGCTGCAGAAGATGGCGAGGAGCCATTCGCAGCTGCTCATGAGGATAAAGGCAGGGGGTCTTGCAGACGAGATAGAGTTCACTGTCAACAAGAACTTCAGCTCAGAGCACGAGCTGGTGATACGCTTCTCAGAGTTCAGCTCGGACAGGACATTTGGGTTCAGGGCGACAAAATCCGCCAGGCAGCTCGACAGGGATCTAGTCGAGAAGCTCAAAGACCCTGGCCAGAGGATCACCATCGAGATAGAGCCGCTGCTGAAGGCTGCCATATTCGACTTCGACGACACGATAGCCGACCTGAAGGCAGCCATAGACTACACGCACCAGAACCTCGCCAAGGCGCTGTTCGAGAGGCACGGGGTTTATGGGCCGACGACAGTCAGGCTGCTCTACGATATAGACAGGATGTTCAGCATAAAGGGCGTGCACTCCTCCCCGAGCAACTATGACAGGCACATCTGGTTCGAGGAATATTTCAGGCGCACCGGCATCCAGCCTGCGCAGGGAGAGGTGGAGGAATGCGTCCAGCTCTACTGGAAGCACATGATGGATTCTGTCAAGCCGATGCAGGATGCACAGAGCGTTCTTCAGGAGCTGAGGAAGGAATACAAGATTGCGGTGATAACAGACTCTGACGGGGACAGGAACATCAAGATCGAACGGGCAAAGAAAGTCGGGCTGCTCGGTCTCATAGATGTTTTCATAATGAGCGACGACATGGGCGTGAACAAGCCCGACAACAGGTTCTACGATGCAGTATTCGCAAAGCTCAAAGTCAAGGCCAACGAGTGCATCATGGTCGGAGACAAGCCCCAGGTGGACCTCAAGCTCGCGAAGGAACTCGGCATGAAGACTGTCTGGATGAAGCACGGCAGCTGGGCGCAGATGCAGGGGAGGGAACATTTTGAATACGTGGACTACGAGATAACATCCATGAATCAGCTCCTTGAGATAATCAAGGACATCTGACCAAGGATGCCTGACCTTGGTTGCCTTACCAATGACATCTGATTAAGGACAACTGATGATCGATATGAGACAGATAACACTCAGCAAGAAGGATATCAAAGGACTGAACAGCGAGATCAGCACGCACTACGGCATAGATGAGTTCTTCTCAAAAGACGATTTCGTGGCGCTGGCAGATGACACATACGTCCTCAGGGACGGCGAAATAATCTTCTTCTACAAGGAGGACCTGCTGCTGCCCTCCTTAAGGCTCATAATCCAGAGCAATTTTCTGAAGAATGTGGTGATAAACATGGGAGCAGTGCCTTTCATAGCGAAGGGAGCAGACCTCATGAGGCCAGGGATAGTGGGGGTGGATGCATATGTGGAGGAAGGCAACATAGTGGCAATAGTGGATGAGAAGAACCTGAAGCCCATAGCCATAGGACAGAGCCTGTTCTCAAAGGATGAGATTCAGGGCATGGAGGTCGGAAAGGTGGTCCTGAACCTCCATCATGTCGGTGATGAAGTCTGGAATTTCACTACCGGACCGGAATAAAAATAGAAAGATTTATAAACCACTTCTTTGGCAGATGACATATGGAGGAGCAACTTATACAGACCAGTTTCGACCCCAGGATTCCAGCACTTCTTGGCGCGATAAAAAATGTGGCCCGAAGAGACAAAGACAGCTATCACAATGCAAATGCGTATCTCGCACGGCTGGAACAGGACCTGGAAGGGCTCATAAGGGATGAATTTGAGGATGTCGCGGCCATAAGGCAGAGGATAGTCGACGACCTGCTGCTAAATGATTATATACTTGAGGACCTTGGCACCACCCTGGCAAGAAGGCTGATACACGGAAAGGGCAGGCAGACCGGAAACTGGGTCAGGCAGTATAATGTAATCACAAAATGCCCTGCCTGCGCCAACTCAAACAGGGACAGGATAAGGGAGTCCAGCAAAGGCGTCCAGGCAGTGCCTGTTGACAGCTATGTGCGTGAAGCGCACCTCCAGGACGGGACGTCCCTGCATTACCTTTGTGAAGCTGGTTTTGTCCCGGTCTGCGCACAGAAGAAGTGCGGGACGCTGTTGGAGATCACGAACGCATCCAACCTGATAATCCCGAAGGAACAGCAGATAGTCCACTTCATCGCGCACAGGGTGAAATCAGCAGGACGCTACTGCCAGAAGCTCGTCGACCTGATATTCTACGACAAAGATGACCCGAGCATGAGGAAGAGAAGCATACTTGACAGGTATGCTTTCGCATTGGTGCTCAACACTCCGAACGGCATCAGCGAGAAGAAATACAGGAGGATGTTCAAGGAGCACTACGGCACAGCGCTCCCATTCAACATGCCGATCGAGGACGCAGTCTGCTATGCCATGCTGCAGATACTTGCACGTGAGTTCGAGACAGACTCGTCAAGGCTCCAGAACAACATAGCGCGCCCGAAGATGCGCGAACGCGAGGGCAGGATAGAGTCCTACAAGATGCTCCAGTTCCCGCTGAATTATCATGGGAAGGTGTTCGAGGGCCAGATAAAGACCCTTGACACTTTCATGAGAGAACAGGACAGGAAGTCTGCGATAGGCCACGTGAACTACGTGGAAGTCGAAGAGGGCCTGCGACAGGAGATGTTCAAGAGGATGCCTGAAGCAAGGGTGGTCTATAATGTCCTTATGAAGATATTCGGCAACAACCACGCCGAATCCTGAGGTTAGAAAATGAAAACCGACAAACTCAAGCTGGCTGAAAAGAAAATAGGGTCATCCGACTGCACGATTGATGACATAACAAGCAATGCAGCGGTCATACTCAGGACACCTTCAGCACCAGAATTCGCAGCCATGAACTTCGATCCTTATGACCTGCCCAGATCATACGATATGATTTGCCGCCTTGTGAAAGAATATCTGGAGTCGCTGGGTATGGACAGCGGCGTGACAGTCGACAACGTGGAGGCGATCATAATAGGCGGTGATTTCAGGGAGCACATACCTGTAGATGAGGGCTTTTTCGTGTATGTCGAACACAACCTCACAAGAAGAAAGCTGGAAGAAGCATTCAGGGTTGCGGGAGTCAGAGCCGCATACCTGCCTACCGACGTCAGGGCCACCAAATCAGTCATTGTCAGGGAATTCGGGACATTCGAAGACCCATCCGAGAAGAGAGTCGGGAACAACAAGGCCGAAGCATTGAAGAGCAAGACAGACTATGACATGACGCTCGGCAGATACCACGATCAGGGCTGACAGCCTCAATCTACGCCCAGGACCCTTCTTGTCTTCGGCACAAAATTAAGAACTCCTTTCTCTGTGGCCTTGCCGCAGCCTATGAAATCACCATCATGCCTGAGTATCACAAATCCTGAGCAGCCATCAACTGTCTTTTCCAGGTCTTCTCCGCGGAACCACGCCTTCAGCCCGTCATCAGATACATCTACGACATTCTTCTTTGCGCAAGGCCCGATGAGTTGGGATCCCTCGATGCTCAGGCGGACACCCTTGTCAGAGACAGTGCACACGTAAAGGCCTATCTTGTCGATCTTCAGCTTCCTGAAATCTATACTGCCTATGTCATTGTCAGCTACGTAGAGCTTTCCCTTGTTGCTGAGAAGCCAGACCAGGGACCTGTCGAGCTCACAGCCCCACTGCGAACTGACCTGCTGGTTTATCTCCTTCTTCTCCCTGGTGTTGAGTATGCGCAGGGACTCTTTCGGCGAGCTCTTATATTCCATAACGACCACCAACCACAAAAGAAAAAAAGAAAAAGAAAAAACAAAAAATCAATTGTACGTCTTTGATATGAGGTTGTGCTTCAGATCAGACTCCTCGACGCTGTTAAACGCTATGTCCTCATAGACATAATCATTCGTGATGCCGCCATCAACAACCTTGATCTTCATCGGGACGCCGTAGTAGTCATCGACCCACATCGTTACTGTCTTGCTGCCTTCAGTGTACTTTATCTGCCAGACAGTCCTCTGCTGCATCTGCTCCTCTGCCACCTTCTCAGCATAAGTCACTTCATCTATCCACTCAAGAGGCGTCTTCCTGTAATACTTTGCGAAGCTCACATCGACAGGCGAGTTCGGATCGGCACACCTGTATATGCTCCTCTCGCAGTAACCCTGCGCCTTCCTTGTCCCCAGATCAAGATATACATTGTCTATATACACCTCGCCCTGCACATTGTCAAGCTCCCTGAGCTTGACATGCATCTTGCTGCCGTCAGTCCAGGTCTCCCACTCCTCAGGCTTGATAGTCAGGTCCTGGTACATGTACCTGAGGCTGTTGACCCTACCCACATGCTTCTGCAGAAGCTCCTGAATCTTCTTCGAAGGAACCTTGTCAGGCTCAGGCTGTGCTTCAACCTCTTCAGGCTCGGGCTCTGCTTCCCCGGGTTCAGAGACAGTCTTTGCAGGTCTTGATGCCACCTCTTCGGTAGGCTCTGTGACCTCCTCCGGCGCTGCCTGTCTCCCGCCGCAGCCAGCCAAGAACATCAAAACCACAGCCAGAACAAACACAAAAGCCAAACACCTATTTCTCATAGTCCTCACACCCCCTGTTGTTAAAACAGATTCCAAAAGCCCCCTTCCGACAATTCAATGCACATTAGTATAAAAATGTTTTGATGGGTTTGGGCATATATCTGGCCAGCGCAGCCGCTTGAGCCAGCACCGCCACGCTGCTACACCCATGTCGGCTGCTATCCTCTTATGATTCTGACCGTGCTTGCGCAATATCCGCACAGTTCAGATTAAGTGCAGCCCATTCTGTTTCTTCAGTCAGAGGACACGCAGAAAGCGGTGGCAGTGCCGCCAATAATAGCTAAACAAATACAGAATAGGATGTTATAATAAAATATCATACTCCCCATAATGGGTTTTCCTTGCGCTTGAGCTCAGCAATCTCCTTCATGACATCTATCTCATCCTTCCTGAGGTGCTGCTTCAGTGACTTTAGCTTCCTGAAGTCAGTATCAGGGATGCCTGTGTAAAGGATATCATTCTCATTTATCTGCCTGCCCACAGTCACGTTCGTCAGCGAGACAGCCACCTGCTTGCCAGCCTCTGCGACAGACAAAGACTCCTTCTCGTGCTGAAGCGACTTGACGACAGAGATGTCCCTGCCCTCCTTCATCACGGGAGAGCCAACCCTCAGCTCACCGACGAGTATGTCTACACCGACAATTGCGGGGTTGGACTGCCTGAATACATAGTTGGGCAGTATGCGGAACTTGCACGGACGGATCAAGCCTTCCAGCTCCTTTGCCTCAAGGCGCTTTTTCTCATCCTCACGCCACCTCTCAAACTCGTCTATCAGGGCGTATATAACTTCGCTGTGTACCACCCTGATTCCCTTACCCTTTGAATAGTTGAGGGTCTCTTCGCTCACCGGGATGTTGAACGCGAGTATGGCTGCATTGAGAGGGTCAGTCTTCAGGTTGGACTCTGCGTCAGCGACATCCTTCTTCGACACCTCGCCGACAGCAGCCTTCCTTATGCTCATGCCCTTGCCCCGCATCAGCCCGACGATGGCCTCGAGCGAGCCGATCGTGTCAGCCTTGACTATTATGCCTTCCTTCTCTGTCTCCATGATGACCTCTTCAACCTCTGCCTGCACCTCGCTCTTGGCCTGCTCAAGACCTGAGTCCGACGCAGACCGTATCGGCATGCCTGCAATGACTTCGTCCATCCCTGGCGCAGATATCTTCACGCCAGTAGCCGCCACTGCCTCTTTTATGCCTGTGAACTTCGCCTTCTTGTCGCGCATCTCGGCGAGAGGAAGCGGCTGCAGCAAAGCGCGCACCTTGGTGACTATGGGGCCGTTCATCCCTCCGATGACAATCGTGTCATTAACCTTGATGTAACCGTCGTAGATTATGACATCCATCGTCTTGCCAAGGCCCTTGTCCTCCTTCACCTCGAGGATGGTGCCCTTTGCAGGCCCGCGGATGTTGCACTTCAGGCATTTCTCAAGATATCTCTGCGCAAGGCCTGTCACGACCATTAGAAGCTCAGGTATGCCTTCACCTGTCTTCGCAGAGACAGGGACTATCGCAATCTCCTTGGTGAAATCACCGACCCGGTCAAAACGCTCAGAGGCAAAGCCGAACTCGTGCAGCCTGCCGACCAGCTCATAAAGCTTTGTCTCGACAGCATTCTTGGTGCCGGGCTCCTGGGAATTGACTGCCTGAAGAATGCCGACTTTCTTCTCCCTCCAGCCAGGAATGAGGTCGAGCTTGTTCGCTGCGACCACGAAAGGAGTCTTGTAATTCTTGAGTATTTCGATGCACTCGACTGTCTGCGGCTTGAAGCCCTCATTGATGTCAACGACAAGTATCGCGATGTCTGCAAGGTTGCCTCCTCTCTTCCTGAGGCTTGTGAAAGCGGCGTGGCCGGGAGTGTCGATGAACAGCAGGCCAGGGATTGTGAACTTCATGTTGAGCGCCTGCAGAAGAGGCCCTGCCTTCTTCTTTATCACATCCAGAGGGATTATGGAGGCCCCGATGGCCTGGGTTATGCCTCCTGCCTCCTTGTCGATTATGTGCGTGCCCCTTATGCTGTCCAGTATGCTTGACTTGCCATGGTCGACATGGCCGATGACCGAGCACACAGGGCTCCTGATATTATCAGCAGAATCCTTCTTTGCCATGACCTGAAGGAAAAGGAAGGCGTTTTTAAAGGTTTGGGTGGCCGGACGGCTGCCAAATCAAAACTTTTTTATACACGAGAACAGGGATTCCAGTCATGCATTTGTACACCCTCCTCAGAGACAGAGCAAGCATCAACATACTTAAGATACTGTATGAAAACGAGGCTGCGGCGAAGAAGTACACGATGCTCCATTCTGAACTTGCCGCGAAGCTGCCGGTCAGGGAGCTGCCCACCACCGTGCCTAACCTGGTAGATGCTGCGCTGATATCTGCGGAGAAGACAGGCACCGGAGAGACAGTATTCAGCATAACCAATAAGGGCAAGCAGTTCGTCGAACAGTTCGACAGGCTCATCGAGGTGATGGCTGGAAAGAGAGAAGAGCTCAAGGCATACCAGGTGGAGTATAACCTCACACCTATGGAGCAGAGGATACTGGTGCTGTGCGCGAAGATGAAATCAGAGAGCGGCGCAGCAGTGCCGTTGAGCACGCTGACGCAGGAAGTGTACCCTTACAAGGACCCTGGAGCGAAGTCGGGCACCGTGTCAAAGTACGCAAAGAAGCTTGAAGAGCTGAACCTTCTTGAACGCGTGAAAAAGAACAACAGGACTTTCTTCAATATCACCGAGAGCGGCGAGCGCGTCATAAAGGACCAGTTCATGAACATAGCCATGCCGAATGCCTGATTTCTGCAAGCGCCGCCACCAGTGCCTAGCGAGCTGATTGAAATATGCGCATATATGATGCTGTGCTGCAGATTCACTTGCTATTAGCCACACTTTGCACTATCTCAACAAGGTCCTCTTCACTTATCTTGCTCCTCACCCCGAAATCCGAGAAATGCGTCCTCGAGACAGGATATCCCTCAGCGATAATCCTCTCAAAGACGGGAGCAAAAGCAGGGACCTCGATGCGGTTCCTCTTGCATAGGTTGTGAATGTCATGGAAACCGACGGCATCGATCCTGCTCTCATCCTTTATAGTGCGCAGGAACTTGCCTTCTGTCTCGTAGCCCAGCTTCTCGACAAGAAGATACATCCTCTCAGCGAGGCCAGGGTCCCAGAGCCTGCCAAGCCAGAGCGGGCCGGCATCATTGAACAGGCTATGCTGCTTCACGACCTTGTCAACCTCTGCCTTCCCTTTCCTGCAGCGGAAGAACACCCGCATGTAATGCTCCTTTGAATATGAGTATATCGGGATTAGCGCTTTCTCATACTGCGAAGCGACAAGCTGCACCTTCCTTATCAGTATGCGCACGCCGAACTCATGCTTCAACGGTCCGCGGTCAGGCACTGCCCAGTACTTCCGCATGCAGACCTTGGGAAAAGTCCCTGCCAGCGCACTGGTGTCAGTCGCAGTCACTGCAAGTGTGCCGTCACGCGCAAGCCTGCGTATGGCAGCATCAAGGAAAGGGTTAGGGGTGCCGAAAGGGTCGATGTCGATATAATCAAAACCAGCGGACTGCAGCAGCATGGTTGAGGCCTCACTGTTGGTGATGCTGATCTCTGCCTGCGGGTTTGCCTTCTGAGTCTTATCCTTGTTCGTCTCCAGATTCTTCTTGATGATTTCTGCGGCCTTCTCGCTGCAGTCATTGATCGTAATCGATTTGATCTTTTTTTCCAGCTCCGCAAGGAAGCGGATGGAGCGTATCCCTGTGCCTGCAAGAAGATCGCATACCTGGATGCCTGAGTCCGGAGTCTCAACAGCTTTCAAGAGCAATACAGATATGTCCCTGTTCAGCTTCATCACAGGATTATAGAATACAGGGAGCTTCGCGGATATCTTCTCTTCTTCAGGCGCATCGATCGTGATGCCTGCTTCAGTCAACTTCCTGAACATGCATCTGCAGGGAAATATTTTCATTTATTAATTATCGTATTAGCTGGGCAGTGAGCGCAACTCAATCACTATCGGAAACAACGGAAAAAAAGGAACATTTAAATATGAGCGACATATCTGTTTTCAGCTATCAAGGCAATTCTCAGCGTTGCTGGGGAAGAGGGGTGGATTTTTTTGGCTAAAGCGGTAACATTTGCATCAGTACTCCAGAATCCAATATACAAGGACAGGGATGTACTGTATGCACTTGTCCCGCAAACAGGACTTCTCCACAGGACAGAGCAGAAGAACGAGCTGGTCATGGAACTGGCTCCGATACTCATGAACTCAGCAGTCTCATGCGTCTTTGTCTACGGCAACCCGGGCACCGGGAAGACCGCAGTCATAACAGAGCTCCTAGCAGAGCTCACCGCAGAGGCCAAGAAACGCAAGGTCAACCTCAAGCAGGCCTATGTAAACTGCTCAGAGAACAGGACAGAGACCACCATAATCGTCGACATCCTGAGCCAGATAGACCCCTCAAAGAGCTACCCCCGCGTAGGCTGGACAAGGTCGAAGGCAGTTTCTGAATTCACGAGGGTCACGAACGAGCTCAACACCAACATAATCGCGGTGCTGGATGAAGTGGACTATGCCCTGAAGGAATCAGGCGACGACATAATATACAGGCTCAGCAGGATAAACGAGAAGGCTGGATCCAAGGTATCCACCATACTAATATCAAACGATGTCAGGGTCGGCGACTACATCAAGCCCAAGACGCACTCGACGCTTGGAAGGGTCCGCGTGATATTCGCGCCCTACACATCAGAAGAGCTTAATGACATACTCAAGGACCGGGCCAGATACGCATTCAATCCTGATGTCGTGTCAGACCAGGTGCTGCAGAAGATAGCTGAGATAGAGTCCTCGAGAGGCGGCGATGCGAGGAAAGCGCTCGAGCTGCTCGACAGTTGCGCAAAAGCGGCGATATCAAAGGGTGGCAGGAAGGTGACGCTTGACCTTGTGGACGAGGCAGACAGGTCCCTTGAGAAAGACACAATATTCAACATCGTAGGCACACTGACCAAGCACCAGAAGCTGCTCTACCTGGGAATGGTGCAGTCCAACAAGTCAGACCTTGACGGCGGCAGGGTGTACAGCATGTATGTGGAGGCATGCCAGAAACAGAATGTCCAGCCCCTGTCGATCAGGCGCATCAGGACATTCCTCGTCAACTTCTCCGAGCTCGGCCTGATAAAGTCAGAAGTCACCTGGCTCAGGAGCCTCAGGAAGAAGAGCAGGACAATAACTCTCGAACTCGACTCAGCGACAAGGAAGAAGCTGCGGAAGGTGATACGCGACTCGATATGATCAGTCTGATTTACACATATCATACTCCTTTCTGGAGACCACGGCAAGGGCTGACCTTACGGGGGTGGGGGGCAGTCCCTTGCCGATTATATTCCTATCAACCCTGTTCCTAACCCTGTCCCTGGCTCTATTCCTGCTGCGATGATTCCAGTTTCACTGCAGCCTCTTTATAAACCAGGCATCTGTTCAGGCTTTCTGTAAAAACATCCGAAAATAAATTTAAATACATTGAAAACCTCTTTTACATCGAATACTGTTGATTTTTATGGTGATGAAGAATCTGGAGGAGTCTGCTCTTGAAGCGCAGACAGGCGGTGTTGAACAGGCGGTGGCTAGTCCTGAGACCAGCCAGCCAATTCAAAATAAATATGGGAGACCAAAGAAAAAATCCTCATATATCTCCACAAAGACCATAGTTGATGTCGTAGGGAACATACATTCTGCCAAAAAGGGCAGGCTTGAGAGACGGGAAGAAGTCCATCCAGAGACAATAGGAATAGCAAGGATACCCCTCACGCAGAGGCTAAACATACCTCTTCTTGAAGAGAAGCTGCGCGACCTTGCAGGCTACTGCTTCAAGGAAGACGCGCTCGAGATGCAGGTCAACCAGGAACTGTATATACAGGAAGGCAACAGCGGACACAATATCTCGATTGACGTGAAGCTATCCGATTCAGGAATGGTCGAGGGAAAAGTGGAGTTTGACTTCGGCGAATTGTTCAGGAAGCGCATCGAAGGGACAGCCCTCTTCATACAGGAGCTGGCAAGATACACCGCAGCAGACCCTGCGCTTGAGTATGTCGATATCATAAGGCTCGCCTACATGAAGACCCCTTCACTTGACAGGAAGACCGCTGGCCAGTACAGGGTATCATTCGAATTTGATGACGGAAAAGTGACGCTGTCATTCAGGACCAACGACGCAATAGGCTCGCTCAAAAACACAGAGTTCCTTGACATGAAAATGTACAAGTTCGCGATTGCCCGTTCTAATCATGACTCAAGCCATCTGGTGTTCGAGCGCTATCACGGACAGAACAGGATGACCGTTGACGCTTCAGACATGCCTGAAGAGGTGCAAGGCCCTGACGGCAGGCTCTACAGCCTGACCACTCCAGGATGCATCGATAACTATGTGATATTCGTAAATACTGACTTGGCCAGGATAGGCAGCGGCGAGATCATTGATTGTCCTGCAGACATCCCTGAGGACGGCAAGGGAGTAATATTTTAGAATAATTCTAGAATAGTTTCCAGGCATCCATCAGGGGGTTTCTTCGGCATTCTGTAAAGAAGATGGCTGAGCGTTGTTTGATATGCTCTGGTATAAACAGATAAACAGAAAAAGTAAATGAGCTCAGCCGACAGCCCTTCTTACATCGCTGACTTCTGCGCTCTGGACACCTTTAACCTGCTCCTGGACCTTCTCAGCGACAACATCCGGAGAGCCGAGGCCCTCATCCATCACGAAGATGTACTTCAATGCCTTGAGACCGAAAGCTATGGGCTCTATGCTCGCCCTTGTGTCGCGCTCGCCAGCGAACTCTCGGACTATCTTCGCGACCGCGTCCTGGACATCATCCAGGTTGACGTCAGGCGACTCAGGCATTACCGTCAAAGTGACAACAGCTGTTCCCATCATCAGCACCTGACTAATTAGGCCCTTCAAAGCCGCATCCAGGACACTTGTATCTTGTGACAATCTCCCTGCAATGGCCGCAGCGGACAATCTGCGTCTTGCCGCAGTTAGGGCACATGAACTTGGTCGTCCCTGCAAGATTGGTGATCTTTTTCCTGCAAGATGTGCAAACAGTATCTTCCATCTTAAAATCCCTCCAACATCCCACGGCGGTAAGCTGTCCTTAATAAACTTACCGCTTCAGTGCCTTCAGGAGCAGTCCAGAGCCCCCTTAAAAGCCTTTCTATCTTGAAGTGGTAATAAAGATTTATAAACGGCGTGTCTTTCAGAAATGCCAATTTGGGGGTAGTAAGTAGGGTGGTGTTTTAGACGATGCTACGTCAGGAATCACCTTGCTTCTCACGCTGAAAAAAAGGGGGTTTCATAATGAGCTTTGAGGAACTAGCAAAAGAGATGGACCAGCTTCTGGCCACAGGCAAGGCAAAGAAACAGGAGAAGCCTGAAACAGAGACTGATGATGTGAATGCTGCAAAGTCCGCGAAGTCTGCGAAGTCTGCGAAGACCAAGCCCGAGGAAGAAGATCTGAAAGAGCCAGAAGTCATCTCGCAGGAACCAGTTGAACCCGTCAAGAGAGGTATATTCTCAAGATTATTCGGCAAGAAGAAAGAGCCTGCGACCACCCTCTCGCTGAAAGAGGCGAAAGCCCTTGCTGAAAAGCAGGCGAAGGAGATGGGAATCAAGGAAGAGGAAGCCATACCAGCCCCGCCTGCGTTTACGCTGGAGGCAGAAAAAGCCCAAAAAGCCCAAAAAGCCCAAAAATCTGTCAAGATTCCTAAAACTCCCACTGCCCCGAAAAAGGAAAAGGCGCAAAAGCCAGAGAAATATCTGACAGAAAGAGAAGCGACACTCGCAAAGAAAGAGAATCTGCTGAATGATCTCGCAGAAGTCCTCACGACAAAGAAAAAAAGCATTGAGAAAGAGGAGCAGGACCTGCAGAAGAAAAAGCGGGAAATCGAGGCCATACAGAAGAAGCTGTCATCACAGACACTGATACCGCCGATGCCTGCCGGAGCCAAGACCGCAGACAAGGCGCTCGCACAGAAAGAAGCCCTCCTGACCAGGCTGGAGAATGCGCTCAGGAGCAAGCACGAGAAGCTCACAGACGAAGAGCACCTCCTCCTCCAGGAGAGGGAGAAGCTCAAGCTCTTCAGGAACGAGCTGGCCGCAAAAGAGAAGACCATAAAGGAACAGATGAAAGACCTCGGAAAGCAGACATCACAGCTCGACTCTGACAAGAAGAAGCTGATGAAAGAGGTCATGGCGCTCGAGAACAAGAGATACTCGCTAGACAACAGCATAAAGGACAGCAGCGGCAAGCTTGCCCAGCTGATGGACCAGATAAAGCTCAAGACAAAAGAGATCGGCTCTACAGACAAGAAGAAATCCCTGCTCGACAGGCTCAACCAGGAGCTCGACAGGAAGAAGACGGCGCTCGGCAACCTGGAATCAGCGCTATCGACCAAGAAGACTGTCCTCGACAGGAAAGAGGCTGAACTTATCCGGAAAGAGAAAGAGCTGATGTCAGGATTCAGGCAGGCAGAGACAAAATCAGACACCATAAACAGGGAGAAGCTGAACCTGCTGAGAGAGATAGACTCATTGGCGCAGAAGAAGCAGGAGCTCGAGGCCAAGGTCGCAGAGGTGAGCGACAGGCTCAGGGAGACCAACCAGCTACTGTCGATGAAGGACAAGGAGCTCAACATGGACTCCAAGAGGAAAGAGTTCGAGAAGCTCCAGAGACAGGTCCTGGACATAAACAAGAGGATGGACGAGAGCAAGCTCAAGCTGCACCAGCAGGAAGAATCGCTCAGGTCCAGGCAGTCAGAGCTCGCGAAGCAGGAGAATGAGCTCATAGCAAGGCAGAAGAGCTTCGAAGACCTCAAGTCACAATATGATTCAGACCACAGGGACCAGCAGGGATCGCTGGCAGACCTGAGCGCACAGGTAGCAAGCCTTAGGGCGGACAAGTCCAGGATAGAGCAGCAGATAGCTGATGCGAACAAGAGACTCTCTGAAGTGACAGGCCTCACGGGCATGAAAGAGCCGGATATGAGCATCCTGAAAAGGAGAGAGTCTGTGCTGCAGCTGAAAGAGAAGTCGGTCGCAGATGTCGCGCTCACAAAACAGATACTCGCAAAGAAGGAGGCTGACCTCAACAAGATAGACGAGCTGCTTTCCCGGAAACAGAAGCTCCTCGAGCAGAAAGAGAAGGAGCTTGAGAGCAACAGGAAAGGCATCGAATACGAGCTGCAGAAGGCAGAGGCCAACAGGCGCATGATCTACGAGGAGATAAAACAGAGACAGTCAGAGCTCTCAGACCTCACAAGGCTGCGCGACCTCAGGCAGAAAGAGCTCGGAGAGAGCGAGAAGCTGCTGAAGGACAAGGAGATGGAGCTGCTCCAGACCATCAGGGACCTTGAGGTCGACAAGGAGCTCCTCGACAAGAAGGAAGACGAGATATCCAACGCGGCGAGGAGGATAGAGCAGGACAAGCTCATGATAGAGCAGAAAGAGGAAGAAATAATCGGGAAGGTCTCGCTCATGGAAGAGCTGCAGGCCACCGTGCCCAAGCGCGAGCAGGAGCTCAAGAAGATGCGCGATGAGATAGACTCATACGACAAGGCCCTCGCAGAGAAGGAGAGGCAGCTCGAGAAGGACTACCAGAAGCGCGTCAAGGAGCTCGACAGGACAAAAGACAAGATGGAGAAGACCATCGACAGGCTCGAGAAGAAGGAGGCCAAGATAGCAGCTGCCAAAGAGCTCAGGGCGAACATAACCCAGCTCGAGAGCAGGCTCAAGAAGCTCGACAATGAAGTGACTGTCAAGCAGAGCGAACTGGAATCCCTCAAGACAGAGGTGATAAGCGGCACAGCAGAGACCCTCAAGGTCAAGAGAATGGAAGATGATCTCGACAGGAAGCGCAAGGAGATAGAGCAGAAAGAGAAAGCGCTCCTGACAGAGGAAGCAGAGGTCGAGGCAGGCGAGTTCAAGGACTATGTCGAGCACGAGATGCTGAAGTACGAGAAGCCAGAGCTTCCTGTAATCGAGGACGCCGGCGACATCTACAGTCTCATAGACGAGGCCCGCGAGCTGGTAACGATGGGAAGGCTGAGCGAAGCAAGGGCGATATACGCGAGGATAGGCAACTTCTACGAGCAGCTGCACGCAGAGCCCTCAGAGAAGAAACGCGTGTATTACGCAATACTCGAGCTCAAGACAGACATAGAGCTGGCGCATCTTGCTTAATCATTCTATTGCAGAAGGCGCAATACCCCTTCTTTGAAGGTCAGGATGCAGCGTCTTCTGTCGCGGATTGCACCTTCTGCAATGCTCAAAATCGCGAAGCGATTTTGGCATGCCAAAATGCATGCATTTCAGGCGTTCCGCAGACCTGCCTGTCAAAAGTGAGTCCTGTAAAACCTCTTTCTTCAGGGCGAGGATACTCAAAACGCATAGCGTTTTGGCACACAAAACCCACTGTTTTGTTGTAGGGACGAGCGGCGAGTCTTTGTTATTGTTTTTAGTTTCTGCAATACCCCGCTTTAGCGTCTGTTTTTAACAGGGGGATACGCAGATAGCCCTTTAGGGCGTATTATGG
>JAFGJH010000051.1 GCA_016929255.1 Candidatus Woesearchaeota archaeon | reverse complement strand
GGACTTCTTAACCATAGAATACCATAAAAAGAGCTTCCTTTATAAGAGTTTTACCCCACAGCAAGCTGTGGGGAATTCTCTAGTTAAGTGCTTATCTCTGCTCCTTTCACCACTTTTGCATCGAGGAATGTCTTGCCTATCCCCCGCCCGAGCTCAAAGCTGTTGCCTGCGAACACCCCTGTCAGCACCTCTGCGAGCGTCTTTGGCTTCCTGTACTCAGCCAGCTCTGCCTCGATGCCTTCTTTCTTCTCTATCCAGGCGACTGCTTCGTCCTTGCCGCCAAGCTCGTCGACAAGCCCGAGCTCTTTTGCCTGGACGCCAAGGTAGAACCTTCCGTCAGCGACCTCATCCACGGTCTCCTGCGGCAGCTTCCTGTTCTTGGCGACATCATCGACAAAGACCTGGCGTATAATGTCCAGGTTCTTCTGCATCATCTCCTCTTCGCCAGGAGTCATCGGCTTGAACGGTGAGCCCAGGTCCTTGTACTCGCCGCTGACCAGCCTCCTGTATGATGCGTTGTACCTCTCCAGGGTGCCGCCCCATTCTATGTATGATGCTATCACCCCTATGCTGCCCGTTATCGTCATCGGATTCGCGACGATGTGGTCTGTGGCTGTCGCAGCCCAGTATGCGCCGCTCGCACCGGCCTCGCGCATCCATGCTGCTGTCGTCTTGTTGGTCTTCTTTATCGCTGCAGCAATCTCATAGCTTGCCACCGCGGTTCCCCCAGGGGAGTTTATCTCGAAGAGTATTGCTTTCACTCCAGGGTTCCCATCGGCTTTCTCTATCAGCCTGGTTATCTCTGTGCTGTCTGCAGCGCCGCCGCTGAAAAGCCCGCTGTCCGCATCTGCGACTATCGGCCCGGTTATCTTTATGTGCGCCACATTGCCTGACTCATCCACTGATGTGGAGACGAATATCCCTACTATGAGAGCTGTTATGAAGCTGGTCAGGGCAAGGAAAAGCAGCACGATTATCACGACTGCCCACCTCCCTCTGACATTGATCTGCGGCGTTTCGGTCTTTTTCATGGGGTCACCTTCCGGTACTCATTAATCATTGTTGATATGATATATCATATTAGTGTGTTGTATGGGTGATGTGGATCACATCTCAAACTTCTCTATCACCATCGTCGTTGACAGCCATTCTGTCAGCCTCTGTCCTCTCTTCCCGAAGAAAAGAAAGACAGGGTCTGCGATCCACAGCAGTATGAAAGGTATCGTAGGTATGATGAACATGTTCCTCACGAATGACTGGAGCAGGCTGGGCATCCCGAACTTGTTCTCGCCTGTCTGCGCCACGACATATATGTTCAGAAGCATGCAGCCCGCAGTCTGCCCGACAGCATACTGGAGCAGCACGAAATATGCCAGCGCAAGCATGATTATTATCGTGAATATCATCGTCAATGCCTGGACCTGTGACGTATCCTGCTGCAGCATCTTGTAGACCAGCAGGACATCCTTCGTGTTGCCAACCACCATCTCAGCCATCCCGCTGAATATGCTGAGCACGAAGAAGTCAAGTACAAATATGTCGAGCAGGAACGCGAGCATCCTCTTCCACAGGTTCGCAGGCCCGTAAAAAACGCTCTTTTCTGGAAGGTTCAGGTCCATGCATTGCAAGAAATCAGTTTTGTATATAAATTTTTAGCACGAAGCGCAGCAACCTGCAGGCCGGCAGCTGCCGCCGCTTGCTGCTTGGCGGCTGCCAAAGCAACCTACGGTTACAAGGTTCATGCAAAGCCTGAACTACCGCTCTTTGCGTGTCCTCAGATGAGATAAACGGAATGGGCTGCACTTTGATGATTAACAGCAAGTATTGCGCAAGCGCAGCAAGCACGGTTAGACCAAGATTTGGTTAGCAGCCTGCTTGACCAGAAGCAGTGTATCAGCCGCCGGAATCGGATGTTCTCTGCACCGCACATATCAACCCAAATGTTTATAAACAAACATCTACTCACAGGGGATTATGGCATTCAAAGGCAGAGGCGGGAGAGGGAAACCACAGCCCAGCCAGACCCCTGAAGAGGAGCAGGAGTATCTCATGAGGACTCCGGTCCCGAAAGGCAAGGAGGTTTTCGGCATCGTTGAGCAGAGGGTCGGCGGCAGCAGGATGATCGTGCGCTGCATGGACGGCAAGACACGGAACTGCAGGATTCCCGGCAGGCTGAAGAAGCGCCTATGGGTGCGCGAGGGCGATCTCGTCGTCGTGGAGCCGTGGGAGTTCGGCGGCGATGAGAAGGGTGACGTCATCCTTAAGTACCGCAGGAACCAGGTGGATTATCTCAGGAAGAAGGGATACCTCAGGATGCTTGACGAGTTCGAGGCGTTCTGAAGACCGTCAATAATGTATGTATGTCTTCTCTTTCTCAGGCTCTTCCTGCCATCTGTACATGTAGAGCAGCAGGAGCGCCGCCCCTATGACCAGCGAAACATCTGAAAGGTTGAACGTGGGCCAGAACGAGAAGTCGATGTAATCTATGACATGGCCGAAGAAGAGACGGTCCATAAGGTTTCCCACAGTGCCCGCAAGTATGAATGCCGACGAGAAGACAAGAAGCCTGTCGTATATTATCTTGTTGTAGAAGTAGACTATCAGCAGCAGCACGAGTATCGCTGCGGCGATGAATATGATGCTCTGCCCTGCGAGCACTCCGAAACCGGCACCAATGTTCTCTGTGCGCGTTATCATGAAGAAACTGCCGATGACTGGTATGGATTCTCCTATCCTTAGGCTCTCTGTTATGTAGAACTTGACAATCCTCTCGACGATTATGATGGCAATGGAGATGAGCACTAGTGCGAGGTTGTTCTCGATGAAGTTCATCAGCCTGTATGTCTTTGGGGATGCCATGTTCACCAGGTGTATTTAGTCCTGCCGGTGTCGCCGGATGCCATCCTTTCCAGGGTCGCGAGCCTCTGGTTTATCGAGTCCAGCGACGACCTTATGGCGTCAAGTTTGGCATGGACTATCTCTATCTCCTTCGCAAGGTCTGTAAGGTCAGGCCCCTGCGCGTATTGCATGGGGCTCTGCTGCTGGTACTGGGGATACTGCTGCTGTGCTTGGGGCGGTACTCTTGCTGGCGCTGCCTGCGGCCGCGCCGCAGGATGTGCAGGGAACTCTGCCTCTTCGCCGGCAGGCTTCAGGCCGAGGCTCTCTCCCATATCCCTTGATGCCTGTGTCGGCTGGACCTCTTCCATATGGGTGGGGACACCAGGCCGCATGCCTGGCTTCTCAGGCTCGCCTAACGGGGGGAAATCGCCGAATCCCTCGTCAAGACCGCCGCCCAGGCCGCTGCCTCCTCCTGCTCCTGGAACGCCTGGCTTGTCATCCAGCCCGAAGTCTCCGAGGTCGCTCAGGTCACCCAGATCATCGTCCTGTTTTTTCCAAAATTTCGCTTTGTCCAGCAGTCCCATTTGAACACCCTCTTTTTCTTAGCTCTCGACGAACGGCGCTGAAGGCCCTTTCTTCCTCCGGTAGCTTATGTATGCTGCGATGATAACCAGGATAAGTACCGCGATTATTCCGACTGTGCCGTATTTGACTATGAGCTTTCTCTGCTCTATCGCCGCCTTTGCTTCGTACTCTTCGAATGACATCTCTTCCTTCTCAGGTTCAGGCATCTCTTCCGCAACAGCGGGTGGTGCTTCCTCGACGGCCTCTTCAGCAGGGCCGAGTATGAGCTGCACGTGCGCCTCCGCGCCCGTCCCTTTTGTGTATGCATCAAGGCCCTGGAACATGAAGTGCGCAAAAGGTTCCGGTATTGTATAGTTGCCTTCCGAATCGTACTTCACAGGATATTCTATGATGGCGGCAGAGCCTTCTGCCACTGTGACATTCCACATCTTGTCTTCCTGCTCGACTGTGATGTCTGCAGCAGCTGTCCCGTTGTTCTTCACCTCAACCTTCACAATGGTTGATGTGGATTTGTTTATCACTTCAGGTATGATTGTCCTTAGGAATATCGCAGGGCCGTTTATCAGCGCATCCTCGACATCTATGATGTCTTCTGTGCTGTTCTCGCCGAAAAGGTTGCCGTAGTTGTCGTAGTACTCGACGCTTGTCTTTTCGAGCTTCAGGCCATCATTGACTATCTTCGGCCTGATCTTCACGAGGTTCTTTATGACCACTTCCTCGCCGGGGTCGAGCCTGTCTATGAAGAAGGTCTTAGGCCCTATGAGATCGATGTTTTCCTGTACGGGAAAGTGCACGGTGATCTGCCTGACCACTTCCTTCTCTTCGTCATTGCGTACTGTGTAATCGGCAGGTATCAGCGTTCCGGGGTATATGTTTCCAGGCTCATCAAGCGTTACGTCTATGCTGATGTCAGGCTTCAGGGGGTTGATCGTCAGTGTTGTTGTCTCGGTGAAGTTTATCTCCTGCTGCAGGTCAGGGTCGAAGAAAGACACTGTAGTCGTGATGTTGTAGTATGTCTTGTTGTGCACTATGGGCGGTATGAGCCGGTATGTGTATATCTCTGTTGCGGAGTCCTTGTTCAGCTTGACCTTCTTGGCGTGGACGCCTTCTATGTGAAGGTCAGGGGGTATATCATCTTTGACCTCTACGTTCCTGAGGTCGACGAGCCTGTCGTTCGTGACAGAGACCTTGACTTCAGTCTCTTCCCCTCCTTCGAGCACTTCCCCCTCTGAAGATTCCCATTCTATGGTGAGATCCTTGGAAGGCTGCACTGTTATGAGGAACTCTGTGCTGTTCTCATGTTTCTCTCCGAACTCGCTCGTGTATGTTATCGACACGTTTGTCTTGTACTGCACGCTGGAGGCGGAATTGGGCGGTATCAGGACTATGCTGTATGGTATCCTCTGCCCTTCTTCATCCATCTCTGAGTAATGCACCGGCTGGAACCCCGCAAGCTCTGTGTAGACCCTGACATTGACATCCTTGAGCTTGGCGTACTTGTTGATGTTCTGCGCATAGACCTTGATGCTGTATGGGTGTAGCGCCTCGATGTCTATCGAGTTGTCCTCCTCGTCAAGGCGTTCCGCAGCCGAGAATATCCTGCTCTTGTCCTCCACAGTCATTCGTATCGCCATCCCTGGATCCCTCACCGTGATGCTTTTGTATTTGGTATCGCTGAAATGCATCTCGTCATAGCTGTAGTCCGTGCGTATCATCATGTTCTGGTCGCCGGTCCTCCTGGCCTCGATCTTGGCTATGAAAAGTTTGGAGTTCCCCTCCTTTATCCTTCCGCTCCATCGCAGGATGCTTCCGCTTATCCTGCTCAGCCTGTCTGAATACCAGATTATGCTTGACCTGTCCCCGGTGGCGTTGATGTAGTTGAAGCGCAGGCTGCCTGTGGTCTTGTATGCAAGGTCGGGGGGCAGGAGCAGCTCGAATGCATCCAGGTCTATGTAATCGTTGTAGTTGTTGGTTATGTTGACTATCAGGCGGAGCTCCTCGCCGATGTTCAGGTTAGGGTTATCCCCATCGAAGTCGAACGTGGTGCCGTCGACCTCGTAATCCTCTCGCACGACCGCTGAGAATATCTCGATGACGGGCTCTATGTCCACGGTCAGGGTCGAAGAGTAGTCATCGACCCATTTGAAGCCGTCCCAGTACTTCAGGTGCACGACAAAGCTCTGGTGGATCTCTTTTGTTCCCTTCATGATGAACCTGCATTCCTTCTCCTCTTCTTCGTCGAGATGGCCTTGCCAGTACACCTGGTTCTCATGGACCTGGCAGCCTCCTTCAAGGTCGTATATATCTATGCCTGCAGGATAGTCATCAGTGAGTATCACGTTTGATGCTGGGTCTCCTGTGTTGGTCACCTTTATGGTCACCTCTGCCTCCTGGCCGACGTAAAACTCGGTGTCGTTCATCGTCCGCGTGACGGTCAGGTCAGGTTTTGACCTGGTGATGTTGACCTCCGCGTAAAGCTCGTTCTCCTCCTCGTCGAATGTCGTGTTCTTGAAGCAGATCTCAAAGCTCTCCATCTTCTTGCAGCCGAAGAGCGGGACTGACTGGTACATTGTGCCTGCGTCGACGAATATCGCGCTGGCGTACTTGTTCATGGTTATTATGAACGTGAAGTCGTCTATCTCGACGTTCTCGCCGGACAGCACCCTGTCGTCGAACACCTTGGTCCTTGCGGCCGCAGATGCAGAGAATATGACTGCTAATATGAATAACAGAAGTACTGTGATACACCTCTTTTTTGCTGACATTTTGTATGTTCCGGTCCCTTTTGTTCCGGTGTCTTTTTTACGGACTGAGCACTTCAGCCACTCCGTGCCTGAATGCCAATGTCTCCTCGCGCACCTCGATGTCACCCTGCTTTTCCTTGTTGACGAGGTTGCCGACGAAGTCTCCTTCAAGGAGGCTGTTCTCGACATAATGCCTGAACAGCTCTTTCCTGTCTTCTGCTCCGACGACATCCACAAGGACAGACGTCTTTTCCGGAAGCGCGTCCTTTTTGACTATGAATACCCTGTAATAATCATCATAAATGTCCGAGTCAGGGTCTGCCAGCTCTTTGCTGACCTCTGCGATATCAGGGTCAGGCATGCCTTCCTGCGTGGCAAAGCCAGTCATCAGGTTGTCTCCGTCAGATAGCAGGAAAAGGCTGTTCGATTCGATCATGTTCTCCCTTATGCTGTTCTCGTCCATCCACCTTAGCCCTATCACTACAAGCCACACCACCGCGACGATGCCTATCACGCTCAGCGCGAAAGAGAACATCTTGCCTATGAATTTCATCAGCAGCATCGCTGCTGCCAGAACAATCAGGATGACAACTACTGTCGACAGTTCCATGAAACTTCCTCTTTTAGCTTTTCGACAGCTGATTCGCTGTGCTTAAGCTCGGTTAAGCCAATAATTTATTGAATTGATTATATGTGTATTTATATATTAGGGTTTTTAAATGTTGCGCTTGAAAACAGCGCAGTAAACCGCTATTGCGGGCAGCTGCCGCCGCTTTCTGCGTGTCCTCACACAATCATCGCGGTACGGGTTGCACTTTGGCTCCTTCAGCAGTGTTTGCGCAGCAACCAGCAGAATAATAATTCAGATAGCAACCGACTTGACCGATAGCAGCGC
>JAFGJH010000050.1 GCA_016929255.1 Candidatus Woesearchaeota archaeon | reverse complement strand
GAGGTTTGCTGGGTTCATGCAGGGCCTGAACCAGCGCCGCGCTGCTAGCCCGCGTTGCCGGCAAAGGCGCGCTTATTCTTCCGCTTCAGATAAAGCCCGTGAATATCACCTGTGCTTAGGCCGGTTTATGCAGGTCTTTACTACCCGACGCCAAAGCGGCGGCGCTGCTGAAAACAGCTAAACAAATATAATATTATGATAAATCAGGCTGACATTGCCACGCCATACGCGGGAAGTATCAGCCTTGGCACCTGCGGCCTCGGCGGCAGCTTAGGCACCGGCAACGGCCTGCGGGCGGCTCCTATCCTCACTATTCTTGGCAGAGGCGGAGGGGTGCTCCTCGATACCCTGAAGGACTCTTCCGGGACCCTGGCGCCGTATTCTCCTTTCCTGTACACCCCTGAATCAGGGACATCAGCGTACATATCCGGCAGAGACGGATGCGGCGGCAGCTGCGGGACCGATCTGCTGTTCGGGCTGTGCAACCTTGACACCTTCTGCAGATAGTTCACAGTCGCGACTACTGCCTTAGGAACATATGCCTTGGCTATTTCGACGGCTTTCGCGACGTTCGAAGGCTTCCCTGTCTTTATCAGGAAGGCGTACGTCTGGACAGCAGTGTTGTAATCGATCTCGCGCGAAGCAGCCCAGCCGCTTAGCTCGACCGCTTCCCTCTCCATGTGACGCTCGACGAGAGACAGGACATTATCACGGTCAGGGCCGCGGACATATCTCTTTACAGTGTCCTCTGCCTTACGCAGGCTCTGCCAATCGCCCTTCTTCACAAGCAATTCAGAGTAGCGCTTCGCGATCCTTTCCCTTACATTTTCCTTTGCTTCCTTCGTGAAATACTTCACAGCGATATCCGCGGCCTTCTTGAGATCCGAAACATTGTCGCTCTCCACCAGCCTGTCATACTCCGTGAGGGCTGAGACAGCCTCCTTGACATAGTCCTTCGAGACCCATCCGCCTGCAACGCCCGCCTTCTGCCTTCTCCTGTACCTTAAATCCTGACGGACCTCTCCTCTCCTGCTCGTCCTGGTGAAGTAATCCACGTTCAGGCCGAGCTCATCCCTCTGCAGGAATATCTTGTTGTATTCAACAGACTCGTCAAACCTGTCGGTCTTCTTCTTGGAGTCTCCCAGGCCCATGACCTCAACTATGTCCTCGTCCCCAACCTCTAAAGGCCCTTCTGCAGATCCATTCACTATGTCCGATATCTCGCAGCCATCAACCTGTTTCGTGGCGTTCTGCGTCTCTGCGGAATCATGCACGTTCCCAAACATCCTGTATATCCTGCCGCCCTCCACCCTGAATATAGGCGTGTCCTCCCTGAAGTACCCTGTGAACATCGCCTTTATCCTCATCATATCATTCGGGTCCGCACAAGTGGCCAGCGGGTTGCCTGAATCCAACCCTTCGAGACTCCAGTCGCCTCTCGGCAAATAAGGAATTTCCTCTCCAGAAGTAGCTCGCCCAATACCTGTTCGCATGCCTCGCATCTCCATACCTAAACACCTCGGATGTTTCTCTCCGGAGCTAGCGCTACTTTTTTTCGGTAAACAGAACGCTAGCAAGTCTGTCTGTTGACTATTAGACTCTATCCACTAAGTTACACCGACCCCCAAACTGCCCCAAATCCCTCCGGAGCATAAAGGTCAGGAGGTTGTTCTTGGAGGAACAACCCCTGACATCGAGCTATCTCCGAAGGAGCGTGAATTTACCAAGCTCCCCGAATAAGATAACCCATGCAGGGTCTGCTATGAATAGCATAGCTATGGTCGTTTTACCAAAAGTAATAAACGCATGATGGGTATATAAGAACTTTCACTTATGTTTTTACAAAACCCTGAAAATCAAAATGGAAAACTGACCATTTGACAATCATCCACCAGAGACAGATGAAAAACCAGGGGAGTGCCGCGTCCCCCCTATGCTTTTTTCTCAGCAGCATCTTTTGCTTCAGTCCTCTTGGGATCAGAGGGTTTTGAGATCTCAGCGTGGGCCTTCTTCTCCTTGACAATCGCCCTTCCCAGATGTATCCTTTCGAAATGCGCAAAAGACAGCTTCCTGAACGCCTGCTGGACCAGGAACAGGACAGCGAACAGTACAGCTGCATAGACCGCAAGGACACTAAGTCCGTGCAATGCCTTTGAGACCCCGAAATGGAACACGACCGCCTGCCTCAGAGCCAGCTCGCTCACGACAAACGGGTTGAACATCGCGATTTCCTTCAGGTATGAGGGCAGGCTCTCCAGCGGGATCACCGCGCTCGAGAACAGCAGGAACACCGCGACCAATGTTATCGCCGCGAGGTTGACTGTCTCCTCTGTCCTGAATATGAATCCGACAAGCATGCCGATGAAGACGAAAACCGTCGATGCCAGGAATATGAGCAGCAGTATGAGCCAGATGGACGCCAGGACATCAGTCTCGAAGAAGAATGCGCTGATGCTCACAAACAGCAGCAGCTGGATGAACAGCACCATCAGAGAGGTGATGTATGTAGATAGGCTGAACACCAGGTGGGAGACGGGAGTTATGCTGTTCCTGAAGAACGCCTTGGACTTCTTCTCTACGATGGTGAGCGTCGCGGCAAGAAGTATGCCTGTAATCATTATGACCAGCACCAGAAGAGTGGGAAACAATGAGTTGAAATGCGTCTTCTGCGTCGAGATGGGCTCGATCCGCGTGGTGATGGGCGCCGCAATGCTGTCCGCACTCTTCCCGCCTGCACCAGAGATCTTCTGCAATGCTTCATCAAGCGAACCCCTGAGCTGGTTGACATTGCCCATCATGAGCTCTATCTGCAATCCTATGCTGTCGAACTGCGGAAGCAGGTCGTCCCTCTGCTTCTTCACGTCACCAATCTTCGCATTCGTCTCGGACAGCCTCAGGCTGATGAGGTCAAGAGAAGACTTCACGCTGGCTATCATAGCAGATGCATTGTCCGCGCAGGTCTCCACCGCCGCGGTCGCATCCCCTATAGCTTCTTCTATATCATCAGCAGCGTCATCGATATCGTCCAGCTCTCCGGTCAGTGCAGAATCATTGACCTCTGCCTTTACTGCAGTGACAGAGCTCTCTATGCTGCTGAGTGGATGCTCCGTCCCATTCTTGAGCGCGGCCACCATCTCCCTGATGCCAGACACCAATGATGAAGTGTTGTCGCTGAGGGACTTAGACCCTTCCACATCAAGTCCGTTGAAGTTGACTGAGATGTCGAGCTTCTGGAAACCGGACCGCATGCCTGAGCTGGTTTCCTTTATCATGCTGCTCTCGGCGCTCATCGTGTCCAGCGTCGCCTGGCCTGACTTTATACTTTCCTCGACGAAAAGCATCCTGCTGAGCAGGTCGGAGGTCAGCTCCTTGGATATCTCCGTAGAGCGTTCCGAAACCCTGGCAGACATGACATCAAGCATCAGCCAGACAAGGTTTATCTGCGAATAGTCAACATAGAACGTGATCTCGTTCGTGCCGCTGTCACTGACAGCCATCTGGGGGGGAAACACCACACAGGCCTGCGACTCCTTGCGCTTGACAGCGCCGACACAGTCATCAACAGAGCCCTGACGGGTCACAAGGAAGTTCTGGTTTGTCATCTTGGTTATGAGCGACTCGGCCAATTCAGTGTATGAGTCAGAATAGACAGATGCGCTGAGCGCGAAAGAGTTTGACTGGCTGTACGCGAGACCCAGCAGCGACACCAGCAGCAACGGCCCTATGAATATCACCAGCGATGAGGCCTTGGACCTAACCAGCAGCCTGAAGTTCTTCTTTATCAGCTCGAAAAGCTTCATCATATCCTCATTCCACCTTCTCAGACTTCCTTGTCAATGCCTCAAATATCTCATCAAGCGTGGCGTCTGAGACATCAAGGCTCACGAGCCTGTCCCGGCTGGACTCCACAGCCCTGATCACGTGCCTGACGACCTGGTCATCCGCGGGGATGACAGCTACAAGCATGTTGTCCTTCTTCATGACCTTCTCCACGCCTTTGACCCTCTTCAGCTTCCTTGTCAGGTCGTCGTAGTCCCCTTTCTCGAGCTCCACCTTGACCAGCCTGTTTCTCTCGAACAGCCTCTTCAGCTCCTTGAGCGTACCATAGCCCAGGACACGCCTGTCATGCAGTATAGCTACCTTGGTGCAGAGATGCTCCACCTCCTCAAGTATGTGAGATGAAAGCACTATGGTGGTTCCTTTGCCGTTGATCTCCTTTATCAGCGACCATATCTGCTTCCTCATCACAGGGTCGAGGTCTGATGTAGGCTCATCGAGGAAAAGGACTTTAGGGTCATGGATCATCGAGCAGGCTATGTCAAGCCTGCGCTGCATACCGCCAGAAAGCTCAGAAGCAAGAGTGTCCTTCTCAAAAGTGAGGTCGACGAGCCTCATGAGCCTGGTCATGTTCTCTTTCACCTTCCTCTTCGTAAGACCGTACAGCGAACCATACAACAGGATGTTCTCCTCCACAGTCAGGTGTTCGTAGAAAGAAGGTATCTGCGAAGCAAACCCGAAGTTCCTCCTCACGCCGGCGGTGTTGTTGAAGACAGAGACATAATCGGGCATGTTCCTTTTCCTGTTCTGGACGAGCAGTTCCCTCTTCACAAGAACATCCCCTGACTGCGCCTTTGCGATGCCCGACATCAGCTGGAACATGGTGGTCTTTCCAGAGCCGCTCATGCCTATTATGCCGAAGATGTCGCCCGCAGATATCTCAAAGTTTACGTCCCTCAGCACAAGCTTCTTCCTGTAGCTCTTGGAAAGGCCTTTGATCATTATCAAAGGCTGGTCCTTCAGAGAAAAGGGACTCTTCAAGATTTCGGAAACAGGACTAGAAGTAACCCTATTCACCTCTTTTCTACCAACCATTTCACTTAAAAACACAGGATTGGAATTTATAAATGTTGTGGTGGTATGCCTTCAGATTCATCGTATTGGAAGGGATAGCACACCTTCAACCGCTGAGTTGGGCGATGGGCGCTCTTACACTTACTCCGTGCGTGCAAGCCCTCACGCCGCTTTGCGTCCAAAGGTTTTCCCCAGACCTCGTGCTGCCTACTGCAGCACCGCGCTCTGAAGAATAAACCGACTGTATGAGGGCAGTGCCATCTCTCTTATCTTCCTCAATAAGGTTTATAAACATAGGGGGATTATTCGGCCGCATGGTGCTAGAGAAGCTGGGAAACTCATTGAAGGACACCCTGCAGAAGATAAGCAGGGCAGTATTTGTAGATGAAAAACTCATAAACGAGCTGGTCAAGGACATACAGAGGGCACTTCTTCAGTCAGACGTCAATGTCAAGATGGTCTTTGAGCTGACCAAGCAGATAAAGGACAGGCTCATCAATGAGGAGGCGCCGGCAGGCCTGACCAAGAAAGAGTTCCTCATAAAGATAGTCTATGAAGAGCTTGTCAGGTTCCTCGGAGAATCAGAGTCCAAGATAGAGATCAAGAAGAAGCCTACAAAGATAATGCTTGTGGGGCTGTTCGGCCACGGAAAGACAACAACGACAGCCAAACTCGCGAAGTACTACACAAAGCGCGGATTCAAGGTTGCGGTCATGAGTACAGACACTTGGAGGCCTGCCGCATTCGAGCAGCTCAAGCAGCTGGGCAGCAAGATAAACGTGCCGGTGTTCGGCAACCCGAAAGCGAAACACCCTGTAGACATCTTCAAGGAATTCGAGCCGAGACTGAAGGAGTTTGACATCGTCATAATAGACACTGCAGGAAGGGACGCGCTCTCTGACGAGCTTATCGACGAGCTGAACAAGATAAACAAGGCAGTGCAGGCGGACGAGAGGCTGCTTGTCATAGGCGGTGATGTGGGCCAGGCAGCAGAGAGGCAGGCACAGACATTCCACGAGACCTGCAACGTCACAGGAGTCATCATAACAAAGCTTGAAGGCACAGCAAAGGGCGGCGGAGCATTGATTGCGTGCTCTGTGACCGGCGCAAAGGTCAAGTTCATAGGCGTAGGCGAGAAGATAGATGACCTGGAAGTGTATTCTCCTGAACGCTTCGTCGGAAAGATGCTCGGCATGGGTGACCTCGAAGGCCTTCTTGAGAAGGCGCGCGAGGCGATAACAGAAGAAGAGGCCCAGGATCTCGGCAAGAAACTGCTGAAAGGCGAATTTAATTTAATTGACCTGTACGATCAGATGCAGGCGATGAAGAAGATGGGACCCATAGGCAAGGTCATGGAGATGATACCCTGCTTCGGCCAGATGAAGCTGCCCAAGGAAGTGCTTCAGGTCCAGGAAGAGAAGCTCAAGAAATGGAAATTCATACTTGACTCATGCACCAAGGAAGAGCTTGAAGACCCTGACGAGGTAATGAATGCCCAGCGCATCGATAGGATAGCGAAAGGCGCGGGAGCCAATCCTAACGAGGTCAGGGAGCTGCTCAAGCAGTACAAGCAGAGCAAGAAGATGATGAAGTCGCTCAAGGGAGTGGGCGGCGGAAACCCTGCTCAGATGGAGAAGATGATGAAGCGAATGGGCGGCGGCAAAGGCATGTCTGGCATGAAAGGCGGCAAGAAGATGGTGTTCAAATAAAACAAAAAATATTTCACTTATTCTAAGTCAGCTTAATGACTTTATCCCCTTCCTTGCAGGGCTTGTCGGTCTTCATTCCCACATCATCGCCGGCTTTGGCCTCATTTATGGGCTTGTGCTCGACCTGCATCGAAGTGACTGTCTGCACAAAAGGCTCAGAGGCCTCGATCCTTATCTTTTCGCCGACTTTCAGGCCGTCAGTCAGGCGCAGGACAGCGACGCTTATCCTATCAAAGAAATGCGTGACCTTACCAATCTCTTTCTCAGGCATTTGATTCACCCTTGCTGTTTGATTAATATACCTACACCACAATATTATTTAAATATTGCTGGGGTATACAATACAATATGCCGATATTCGTTGTCCAGGAACACAAGGCATCGCACCACCACTGGGACTTCAGGATGGAGATAGACAGCGTTCTCAAGAGCTGGGCAGTGCCCAAAGAGCCGCCGACAGAGGAAGTCGTGAAGAGGCTCGCAGTGCAGGTGGATGACCACGACTTGAGTTATGCTGACTTTGAGGGCACGATACCAGAAGGCCAGTACGGCGCAGGAAATGTCAAGATATGGGACAAGGGCACGTACGACATGATAAGCAGGCACGACGAGAAGATGGTGTTCAAGCTCAAAGGCAAGAAGCTCAAGGGGGAATACGTGCTGCTGAAGTTCGAGAAGGCAGGACCGAAGAACTGGCTGCTTTTCAGGAAACATCAGGACTGAGAGGGGATGAAGATGGACCTGTTCAGGAAAAAGAAAGGAAAGTCAAAGCTGGAAGAGGAAGTCGAAGAGCTCTATGAGGTGGACGAGGACTCGGACCTGCCCGTGCATGAGAAGCTCACCAAGCAGAAGAAGATAAGGCAGATGAAGTGATGATGATCAGGCAGTGGCACGCCAGACTATAATCGGCAGTGCCGCGCCAGGCTTCGCTTGTCATTGTCTTGACCGAAACGGGGTTCCCTCCCGTAAGGGACGTCCCCTTCCCCGTGCTGACTATTTTGCCGTGCAACGCTTCGCAATATTGGCGGCGGCACTGCCTTAACTGTTGCCAGCGGCGCCACTGCCTCTTGAGGTAAATATGGACTACGATGCAAAACGACGTGATATGGTGGAGACTCAGCTGAAAGCGCGCGACATAGTCGATTCGCGCGTGCTCAAGGCAATGCTGGAGGTGCCTCGTCACGAGTTCCTGCCGCCGGAGCTGAGAGACGTGGCATACGGTGATTTTCCCCTGCCAATCGGGGAGAACCAGACTATATCTCAGCCGTACATAGTCGCGCTGATGACGCAGGAGCTTGAGCTCAAAGGAGAAGAGAAGGTGCTCGAAGTGGGGGCAGGAAGCGGTTACCAGGCAGCGGTGCTCTCGAGGCTGGCAAAGACAGTATACACCATGGAAAGGTTGCCAGAACTCGCAGAACACGCAGGCAGCGTCCTCCGGAAGCTCTGCTACCTAAATGTCAATGTGGTGGTCGGTGACGGGACGCTCGGCCTGAAGAAGCATGCGCCATACGACGCAATAATCGTCACCGCAGCAGGATTCAAGGTGCCTGACGTAATCAAGGAGCAGCTGAAAGAGGGAGGGCGTCTGGTCATACCTGTGGGGGATGAGTGGGAGCAGGCGCTCGTCAAGCTCACGAAGAATAAGGGAGAGCTCACCGAGAGGAAGATATGCGACTGCACATTCGTGCCTCTTGTCGGAGAGGACGGGTGGAAAGAAAAAAATTAGAACAAGATATCATCTCTTCTGTGTCGCAGGACTCACTTCAGGTGTATCTGCACCACATCACCGTCTCTGATGATATGGTTGAGCATGAGCAGCTGGCCTGGGAACTTCGCGCTCGGGCCCCACACCCTCGCGAACCTGAACTTCGTGACGAAATCCTTGTGCAGCTTGTTGCACATATCCTTTATCGTCGAGCCGCGGCGCATTATAAGAGGCACTTCCATGTCAGCCTTCTTGCCGACCTCCTTGCAGTAGATGCGTATGAAGTCAAGCCTGTCAAAGATGAGCTCCTTAAGCTCCTCTGTCATTATCTCCTGCTGGGCGGATATGCATATGTCAGGCCTCACCTCCCTCTTTATCTCCTCAAGGCGCGTCTCATCGACAAGGTCTATCTTGTTCAGCACAGTAAGGCCTGGGATGTATATCTTGTTCCCCTCAATCACGTCGATGAAGTCATCGACGCATATCTCACTCCTTATCAGGATGTCTGCGTTGTTCAGGCGCATCTCCTTGCAGACAGACCTGATGGTTTCGTCAGAGAGGAGATCAAGCCTTACTGTCTTGCCTATGCTTATGCCCCCTTTCGCCTTCTTCTTTATCCTCACATCAGGCTTCACCTTGTTGATGCGCAGGTGGGCGTCGTTTATCTCACCGAGTATGACCTTCAATGCATTGGGCCTGAGCGTGTCCACGAGGATCAGCGCCATGTCAGCGTTCTGCAGCACAGAAAGCACCTCCCTGCCCCTACCCCTCCCGGAAGCTGCGCCCTGCACGATGCCCGGCACGTCAAGTATCTGGATCTTCGCGCCCTTGTGCTCAAGAAGCCCGGGTATGACCGACAGCGTGGTGAACTCGTATGCGCCGACAGGCGAGTTGGCATTGGTTATGACATTCAGGAGGCTGGACTTCCCTGACGAAGGAAAACCGACAAGGATGACAGTCGCGTCACCGCTCTTCCTCACAGAATAGCCTGTAGCCGCAGGGCCTTTAGCAGAGCGCGCCTCCTCCTTCTTCTTCAGCTCAGCAATCTTCGCGCGCACGAGCCCGTAATGGTGCTGCGTGCGCTTGTTGTACTGCATGGAGCTTAGCTCCTTCTCCATCTCCTGGATCTTCTCCCAGTTGGAGGACTTCTTCTTAGGAGCACCGTCCTTCTTTGCAGCGTCTTTCTGACCCTTTGAATTTTTGCTTTTAGGCATGCGGTATCATTATTTAAACGGGTATTTAATGTTTTCCATGGCAACAAAATTTATAAACCCCAGAGGCCGCTAAATCGCTTATGGCCGAGCTATTGGATACGATCATCAGCGCATACGAGCTGGTCAAGGAATCGACGTCAGGCGTGTTCTACAAGTTCATAGTCTCGATAGTGATACTCCTGATAGGGTTCATAATCGGCAAGATACTCGGCAGGCTGATATTCAAGTTCCTGCACAGCTTCGAGGTCAACGAAACATTCTCAAAGCTCACGGGCACGACACTCAAGATAGAGGAGATAGCAGAGACATTCACCACATACTTCATATATTTCATAACTATAGTCATAGTGCTCCAGCAGATAGGCCTCGCATCAACCATTCTTCACATGATAGCGGCAGGAATCATAATCCTCATAATCCTCTCCGCGTTCCTAGGCATAAAGGACTTCATACCCAACGCGATAGCGGGGTTCTTCATGCAGAGCCACAAGAAGTTCAAGATGGGCCAGAAGATAAAGGTCAAGGGCATGCAGGGGAAGATAACAGATATAACACTCCTTGAGACGAAGATTGAGACCAAGAACGGCGACATAATATTCATACCCAATTCTGTGCTGAACAAGACTGAAGTCACGTATGTCAGAACAAATAGGAAAGATAAGCCTAAAAGGGCTTAGTGAGCCCTGCCTGACCGTTCCGGAATCTCAGACCATCTCAAGCATGCTGGCTATGTTCCAGATCTGCGTCCTCGTGTAGGTCTGGATGTTTGTGTCGTCAGAAATCTCGTCAAGCGTGCTCAATGCCTTGTTTATCTTTATGGACATGTCCTGTCCGTTGCCTTCCTTAAGTGTGGATATGACCTCAGAAACCTTGGACTTTATGTTGCGGGGGACCGTGCTGTCGTTGGCGAGCTCCTCGAGAGCCTCGATGATGTTTTGTATCCTTTCATCCATCTTGTGTTCCCCTTGTCAAGCATAATAATCTTCCTTGGAATTTTTATCCTGCCTATCCAGACATCTCTTTCATGACCTCTGACTGCAGCTCCGAGGTCTTCTCACGCATCTTGGACTCCTGCTTCTCCAGGCTCTTGATCCTCAGCTCCATGGTCTCCTTCTTCTGCTCAAGCTCCTTTGTCAGTTCGGCCTTGTCAGAAGCCACCATCACATTTCCCACTATCCTGTAGGCCTTGCTTGTCTTCTTAAGCTCACCCAGAGCAGAATCAATCTCAAGAAGCTGGGCCTGGAACGCCTGCTTCTGCGCCAAGAACGACTGGAGGGACTGTTCCATCGAGGACAGCTTGTTGATCTTCTCCTGCACATCCTTCTTGACTTCAGCCATTGTTGTTCTCCGGATCGGGTATCAGCCCTTTTTCCTGCCCGCACCCTCGAAAATGATGATGAGCTGCGAGATTGTGTTGAGCGTCGCACGCAACGCGACAGCATCCTTGGCGGTGACGTCGAACTCCACGCCGCCGCACTTCTTTTTCACGGTGAAAGATGAACGGTCGAACGAGGTCTCCTCAGGAGCAAGGCATTCAAGCAGCCTCTCAGGATCCCCCTTCACGAAGACCTTGGCTGTGCACTCCATCTTCCGACGTCTCAGCTATCTCGCCTTGACCTTTGTAGATACCAGCCGCGGCTTGAAGAGCATCTTGCTTCCGCAGTAAGGGCAGCGCACCTTCTTCTTCAGGTACTCAAGACCCACTTTCTTGTTGCAATCAAAGCACTTGTACTCAACCATCTTCAAGCGACCTCATCATCAGAAAGAACATCTTTCCGCTCTTCTTCAGGCTCTTCGTTCTCTTCCACTGCCTCAGGCTCATCTTCCTCTATGTCTTCAGGCTCTTCCATCTCTTCAGGGATCTCCTTGAGCTCTTCCTTGGCGAGCTCCTTGACCCCTTTCTTGGATGTCTCGAGAGTGTATGCTTTTCCTGTGAATTTCGCATTGCACTTGCCACACTGCCATATGCCCCTGGACAGCCGGGTCACCTGAACGTAATTGCAAAAAGGGCATTTTCGCTTTCCCCTATGCTCTTTCTCAAGAATAGCTACTTTTTCCCTGTTCCTGCGCCCATACCTTACTCCAAAGCGCTTTGTAGAACCTAAATTTGTTTTCTTAGTCATTTTGTCCTTGAAAACCCTTCATATTTGTTTTTTAACCTTTAAAAGCAGATATTGTAGCAATTTTTGCTTCTTTATAAACTTTGCTCGGAGTAATATAATGTGGGGCTACCCGGACATCCATCAAGACCCTGCATGCACAGCCTTGAATTTGAACCGGGGTCAGCCGGCATTTTGCCGCGAGCCTCGCAGCCTCGGCAGGTCCCAAACCGGCAAGGATAGCCAAACTACCCCATAGCCCCATTTGACGACTGTTTGGATTAAGGGTGTGTATTTAAAGGTTTTGCAGGTCAGCACCGCGTGAGGCTCGGCGTCTGCTGTCATTGATTATATAGACATATTATATCGACATTCCCCGGATGGGGTGTTCGCCCTCCTTCTTCCGGGCAGCACACAGGCAACGCCTGTTGCTTCCCCCTTGTCGATGCGAAGATCATTGCCATAGCGCCTCGCAAACTCACGGCTGCGCTGCTGGGCTTAGCATTATTGCTTAATTTTATAAACCCCTGACTTATCTGGAATACTCATGTCATCAGTATCAGAGATGCAGAAGTTCCATCTGCGCAAATTCGTGAAAGAAATAGAGCAGCATAGGGGCAGGCATACAGAGCTGGTATCAGTCTACGTGCCTGCAGGTTATGACCTCAACCTCATAGTCAACCACATATCACAGGAGCAGGGAACAGCATCCAACATCAAGAGCAAGCAGACAAGGGAGAATGTCATCGGAGCGCTCGAAAGGATGATACAGCACCTGAAGCTCTTCAAACAGACACCGCCCAACGGCCTTGCCGTGTTCTCAGGCAATGTCGCGGAGAAAGAAGGCCAGGAGAACTTCCAGGTATGGAGCGTAGAGCCGCCGGTGCCGCTCAAGTTCAGGACATACAGGTGCGACAAGGAGTTCGTGCTAGACCCCCTGCGCGAGATGATGGAGGTCAAGGAGGTGTACGGCCTTGTCGTGCTTGACAGGCGGGACGCCATGCTCGCGCTTCTTAAAGGAAAGACAATAATCCCCCTCGTCAAGACGCACTCAGAGGTCCCGGGCAAGTTCAAGGCAGGAGGACAGTCAGCGCCGAGGTTCGCAAGGAACCGAGAGCTCGCGACAAAAGAGCACTACAAGAAGATCGCTGAATACATGAAGGACCAGTTCCTCAAGATAGAAGGGCTCAAAGGGATAATAGTCGGAGGGCCGGGAGTGACTGTCAATGACTTCATCGGCCACGACTATGTCACAGGAGACCTCAAGAAAAAGATCATCGGCACAAAGGACCTCTCTTACACAGAGGAGTTCGGTCTGCAGGAGCTGCTCGAGAAGAGCGAAGACCTCCTCGCCGCAGAAGAGGTCGCTCAGGAGAAGCAGATAGTCGGGAAGTTCCTCACTTACCTTGGAAGGCAGCCGGGCATGGTCACCTACGGCAGGGACCAGGTGAAAAAGATGCTCCAGATGGGAGTGGTCCAGACACTGCTGCTCTCGGAGAGCCTTGATGACAAAGACATAGAGGAGTTCGAAAAAGAGGCGGAAAGGGTAGGCACTGAGGTAAGAATAATATCCACTGAGACAAGGGAAGGGGTCCAGCTAAGGGACCTCGGCAAGATTGCAGCGATACTTAGGTACGAGATCCACACAGAATAACCTGAAAACTGATAACCTGACTGACAACCCCCAAAAATGGAAGAGCAAGACATCGCAAGGAAGGCGTACACAGACCTCTTCGGAGACGACGGTAGCTATAGGTTCAGGACGGTCTACACAGGGAGGCTCAAGGACTACGGGGCATATGTCTCGCTCTCGGGCGGCCTGATGGAATTCAAGATGTCCGGGAAATGGCACGGCATATCACCTGAGATCCAGATGGGGCTCATGCAGGAGCTCATCCTCAAGCTACTCAAGAGGAAAAAACACTCCATGTACATAGACCTGTACAACACATTCGTCAAGAACCTGCACATAGCAGTACCCAAGGACAGGAACGACCCTCAGCTTGAGTCAAGCTTCAACAGAATCAATGAAAGATATTTCCTCGGACTGGTGGAAAGGCCCAACCTCGTTTGGGGCCAGTTCGCGACAAGGACATTCGGCAGCTATGACTTCAAGAACGACACAATAACGATAAGCCGGGTCTTCAAGGACATGGAAGACACCACTTACCTAGATTATATAATGTTCCATGAGACGCTGCACAAGCAGCGCAAGTTCTTCAAGTCAGGAAACAAGACATACTACCACGACGCCCGGTTCAAAAGGCTCGAGAAGGTGTTCGAGGGCGGCGAGCAGATAGAGAAGGAGCTCGGCAGGGCAGTCGCAAGGGAGAAGGCGAAGGCATACTGCAGGAACAAGAAGGAGAAGGCAGGACAGCTCAAGAGAAAGGTCTTTGACTGGTTCTGATGACAGTAGCCACAAGGTCCCACCAAAATATTTATAAATCCCGGCAAAAAAAGTAGTGTAAGTCATAGAATGGCTGAAAAAGCCAAAAGAAGTGATATTTATGGAAACAGAGGGCGAAACAAAAAAGGTTGACGCTGGTTCGATAAAATCAGGCAGCTTTATGGTCATAGATGGCGCTGCATGCAGAGTAGTGGATGTACAGACATCAAGGCCTGGAAAGCACGGCCATGCAAAGTGCAGGATAACAGGCGTAGGCCTCATAGACAACAAAAAAAGGGAAGTTGTCATGCCGGGGCACGACAAGGTTGATGTCCCCATAATCGGCAAGAAGACTGCACAGGTGCTTTCATTGTCAGGGGATACCGCAAATGTCATGGATGTAGACACGTACGAGACATTTGACCTGCCAATACCTGAAGAGCTCAAAGGACAGGTGACTGAAGGCGCACAGATCCTGTACTGGGTCATACTCACAGAGAAGGTAATGAAACAGGTCAAGGGCGCGGAATAAGTCCGGAACAAGTCAATCAAGTTGATGCAAAGGTAACAAAATGGCAAAATTCGATGAAGCAGCAGCAAGGAAGTTCAGGAACATATTCGTATGCAGGAGATGCAAGTCCAAGATACGCGCACCCAACCTGAAGGTCCTGGCAGGCTTCATAAGCTGCAGGAAATGCGGCTCAAAACAGCTCAAGCCGAAGAGAAAGAAGTGATTTTCTCTCACAGGCCTTGAATATGATCTTAAATTAATCTTAAATCTCAAATACAAAAAGAAGTGAACCACTAAAATGACTTTTTGGCAAGACTACAGATGGGTCATCCTGTTCTACTCATCCATCCTTATCCTTATCTTCATATTCAGGAAGAAGTTTGACATCCACCACAGGTTCCTGGCGATGTACAGGACAAGGATAGGACTCAACCTGATGGACCGCCTGGGTACGAAGCATGCAGAGACAGTCAAATTCCTTGGATATGTAGGCATAGGCGCAGGATACATAGGCCTGTTCGTAATAGTATACTACCTTCTAAAGAACATAATCAACCTCCTGACAGTGCCGACAGCGACTTCAGCAGTCAGCCTGGTCGTGCCCGGTGTGAAGATACCCGGCAGCCCGATAACAATACCCCTGATAACCGGCTGGATAGCGCTCTTCATCGTCATACTCATACACGAGTTCTCCCACGGCGTCGTCGCGAGAGCGCACAAGATACCTGTCAAGTCATCAGGCATATTCTTCCTCGGCCCTCTCATGGGGGCTTTTGTCGAGCCAGAAGAGAAACACCTCAGGAAATCAATAGACACGACGCAGTACTCAGTCTATGCTGCAGGGCCGTTCTCGAACATACTCCTCGCTCTCGCGTGCCTCCTGCTGCTCACCTATGTCTTTGCGCCAGGTCTCGGTGCAATGGAGAACCAGGTCGGCGTGACCATAGCAGGAGTCACAGAAGGATATCCTGCGGCAGAGGCAGGCATGACTGCCGGGCTTGTGGTCACCGCAATCAACGACGAGAACATCAA
The DNA here is from genome assembly GCA_016929255.1 of Candidatus Woesearchaeota archaeon. GTDB lineage: Archaea > Nanobdellota > Nanobdellia > Woesearchaeales > UBA11576 > JABMQF01. Next base: position 12,849 of record JAFGJH010000050.1, on the reverse strand, counting down.
GAACTACGACCAGTTCACCACACACCTTTCCCGCGTCGCCCCTAACGAGACAGTGAGCATAACAGCCAACGGCACAGCATACACATTCGTGACCGCCGCGAACCCTGACAACCCCGGACATGGATACCTTGGGGTCATGGCATCAAACAAGGCAGCCACAGAGCTGAAGAACAGCGCTCTCTGGTTCAAGACACTTCATGTCATACTTCAATGGATAGGCGAGCTGTTCGCCATAACAGGCCTGCTGAGCTTCGGCATAGGGCTCGCAAACCTCCTCCCGCTGGGGCCGGTCGACGGAGGAAGGATGGTGCAGGTCACGCTCGAAAAGATAAGAGGGGCAGAGAAAGGCAACAGGATGTGGAGACAGATAAGCATGGCGACACTCCTGCTGCTCGCGATAAACCTTTTCTGGCCCGCGATAAAATGGATCGGCGGACTCATTGCCTGAAACGCATACGCATACGACTGCGCAGCATGAGGGGAATTCTCCAATGATATACGTGATAATGCTCGAGCCGGTGACGTCCGGCAATGTCGGTGCAGTGGCAAGGGTGATGAGAAACTTCGGATTCACAAAACTGGTCCTGATAAACCCGCACTGCGACCACAGGGGGGCAGAGGCCAGAAACAGGGCAAAGCACGCCCAAAAAATACTTGAAGAGGCAGAGGTCACCGATTTCTTTGTCGTGGACGACTACGATTATCTCATCGCAACCACCGCCAAGCTAGGCACAGACTACAACATACCCAGAAGCCCGCTGAAACCCGACGAGTTCGCGAGGAAGATCAGGGGGATAGACCCCTCAAAGAAGATAGGCCTTGTGATAGGCAGGGAGACGCACGGCCTCTTCAACGAGGAGATAGCCAAATGCGACTTCATCGTGACCATACCTTCAGACCCGCAGTACCCGACGCTTAACATATCCCACTCAGTCGCAATACTCCTCTATGAGCTGCACAAGGAGATCTCAGATACAGACATAACAAAGCACATAACCCCTATCGGAAAGCCTGAGAAAGACCAGATACTCAGGATGTTCGACCAGATATTCGACAGCATGCAGTGGGAGACGCCCGAAAAGAAAGAGACGCAGAAGGTGCTCTGGAAAAAGACCATCGGCAAGGCAATGCTCACGAGGCGCGAGGCATACGGGGTCATGGGATTCCTCAGGAAGGTCATACGGATGAAAACAAGTGTGAAATCCAAGAAAACGACTAAAGCTAAAAAATCACAAAAAGGATCAATAAAGAATATGCCTTTGGCAAAAACAATACATCAGTCATTCTCAGCTCCCGGAGCAAAGAAGGGAGCGGCGGAGGCAAAGAAATCAACACCAAAACCACGCAAGAAGCCTTCTACAGGAAAAGCCAAAAGATAAACATATATAAACATATAGATACCATGACATCTGATTGCACCTGAAAATGGCAGGAGAAAAGAAGATGGCAGAAGAGAAAAAGAAGGGCATAACCGTCAAGAAGGAAGATGACATGGCAGAGTGGTACGCGCAGCTGTGCCTGAAGTCAGAGCTCGCAGACTACGCGCCGGTCAAGGGCTGCTATATACTCAGACCCCTCGGCTACGCCCTGTGGGAAAGGATACAGGAATACTTCAACAAGAGGATGAAATACAGGGGGGTCCAGAACGCATACTTCCCGCTGTTCATACCGGAATCATTCTTCAAGAAAGAGGCCACGCATGCAGAAGGCTTCACCCCTGAGGTAGCATGGATAGCGAACAGGGACGAGGAAGGCAGTGAGAGGCTCGCGATAAGGCCCACCTCAGAGACGATAATGTATGACTCATACGCAAGATGGCTCAGGAGCTGGCGCGACCTGCCCATAAGGATAAACCAGTGGGCGAACGTGGTGAGGTGGGAGACAAAAGCCACAAAGCTCTTCCTCAGGAGCAGGGAATTCCTCTGGCAGGAAGGCCACTGCGTCTACGAGAACAGGCAGGACTGCGACAGGGAAGTCGAGCTCTTCCTGATTGAATACAAAGACCTCTGCGAACACCTCCTCGCAGTGCCGGTGATATACGGCAGGAAGACTGATAAGGAGAAGTTCGCAGGAGCGGACTACACCATGACGATCGAGGCGTTCATGCCTGACGGGAAAGCAATACAGTGCGGCACATCCCACAACCTTGGCCAGGGCTTCGCGAAAGCGTTCGGCCTCAGCTTCCAGGACAAGAACGGAGAGGCCAGCATCCCCTGGCAGTCAAGCTGGGGAATATCCACAAGGCTCATAGGGACGACAGTAATGCAGCACTCAGACAACAAGGGACTGGTGCTGCCGCCAAACCTGGCGCCCAACAAAGTGGTCATAATCCCGATACTATTCGACAAGACAAGGGACATGACGCTCGGGAAGTGCGACGAGCTGAAGAACGCGCTGCACGAGTTCGACCCCATACTCGACGACAGGGAGGAATACTCTCCCGGATGGAAGTTCAACGAATGGGAGCTCAAAGGTGTTCCGGTAAGGCTGGAGCTCGGACCGAAAGACCTTGAGGCAGGACAGGTCACAGCTGTCGTCAGGGACACCGGAGAGAAGCAGTACATCAAGATAAACGACCTGAGATCAGCCATACCTGAGCTGCTCGCGCTGATGCAAAAGAGGATGTTCGAGAAGGCCAGACAGCACCTAGAGTCGAGCATAGTCGAGGTCCGCAACATGGACGAGCTGAAGAAAGCTGTCGAGGAAAAGAGGCTCGCGAAGACATACTTCTGCGGCGAGCCTGAGTGCGAGGACTGGATAAAGGACAAGACGGCCGGAGCCACCTCCAGGTGCATACCCTTCAAGGATGAGAAGGCACCGAAAGGCAGCAGGTGCGTCCACTGCGCCAAAGAGGCGAAGTGGAACATATACTTCAGCAAGAGCTATTAAGTATGCAGTAAAACCGAGACCAGCGCAGACCTGCGGGTCTGCGAGGTTCAAGCAAAGCTTGAACTGTGGTATCAGATGCTATTCAGAACTTTCCAGACAGAGCCGGCAGCCTCAAAACATTTATATACCTTAATTCCTAAAAAGGCTCATATAAGGACTCAGTGCTGTGCGCAGCCATATGCTTGCTGAGTTTAATCTTTCACGAAATCTGCGCAAAAAAAAGAGGGATTTGATGAATAATTGGCATGCTAAATCCATAGACTCCATATTCAAGGAGCTGAACACTTCTGAAAAGGGCCTTCGGGCAGATGATGCCCAAAAGAGGATCCGCGAGAAAGGAGAGAACATACTCACAAAAGAGAAGAAGACATCAGCATTGCACGTCCTTCTCAGCCAGTTCAAGAGCTCTGTAATCTACATACTCCTGTTCGCAGCCATAGTATCCTATTCCACAGGCGAGATGCCTGAGTTCTTTGTGGTGAGCTTCATAATACTCATAGTCATACTGCTTGGTTTCTTCCAGGAGTACAAGGCATCCAAGGAGATGGAGGCGCTCAAGAATCTCACGCCCAAGATGACCAAGGTGCTCAGGGAAGGCAAGCCCATCGAGGTCATGACAAAAGACATAACCCTGGGAGACATAATCCACCTCGAGAGAGGAAACCTCGTCCCCGCGGACATGCGGATCATCCAATGCAACAACCTCCATGTCGACGAGTCCGCGATGACCGGCGAGTCCGTGCCGGTAACAAAGACAGAGAGAATTATCAAGGAAGGCGTGCCACTCGCAGAAATGTCCAACATGCTGTTCGCAGGTACGCAGGTCACTAACGGCAATGCTGTTTGCGTAGTCGTGAAGACCGGTAAAGAGACTGAGCTGGGAAAGATATCGACTAACATCAGCGAGATAAAGGACGAGGCCACCCCTCTCCAGAAGAGGGTGGACAAGCTAGGGAAGCAGATCTCATACGGCGTCGTGGCAATATGCGTCCTCGTCTTTTTCATAGGGCTGTGGCGCGGGGAGTCTATCGTCGGCATCCTCCTGCTCTCAATCGCAGTTGCTGTCGCAGGCATACCTGAGAGCATGCCGCCGACAATCGCGGTGACTTTGGCATACGGTGTCAAAAACATGGCCAAGAAGAACGCAATAATAAAGAGGCTGCCCGCTGTCGAGACACTCGGTACCTGCACAGTCATATGCTCTGACAAGACAGGCACCCTGACCCAGAACAAGATGGTCATCGAGAAGATAATAACGTTCGACTCCGAGTTCGACGTCACCGGCTCCGGATTCGACCCCAAAGGACTCTTCTTGATGGAAGGGAAGAAAATATCTCCTGACAAGCACAAGACACTGAGCAAGGTGTTTGAGATAGGCGTCCTCTGCAACAACGCAGATATCAAGGAAGTCAAAGGCGAGTGGAGCATAGACGGCGAGCCCACAGAAGGCGCTTTGATCGTTATGGCTAAGAAGGCCGGGATGGACAAGCTCGATATGTACACCATATCCCCGAGGATCAAGGAGCACCCATTCGATGCGGACAGGAAATGCATGAGCACGGTCCACAGGGTGGCCAAGAAAGAGATGGTCTACTCTAAGGGGGCCCCGGAACTGCTGCTCAGGAAGGCCAATTATTATTTCAGAAACGGGGAGATAAAGAGACTGACAAAGGACGTCAGTGAAAAGATACTGGCGAAGAACATGGAATACGCCTCCAAAGGCATGAGAGTCCTCGGCCTCGCATTCAAGGAGCACAAATCGAAAAAGTACGAGATAGAGCATGTCGAATCAGACCTTGTCTTTGTCGGTCTTGTGGCTATGAGAGACCCGCCGGAGCCGAATGCAAAGGAATCCGTGAATATCTGCAGGCAGGCGGGCATAAAAGTCGTAATGATAACCGGAGACAACAAGATAACTGCGGAAGCCATCGCAAAAGACCTGGGGATATGCGCTGAAGGGGACACTGTGATTGAAGGCAGTGAGCTGGACAAGCTGAATGATGACAATTTCCTGAAGATAATAGACAGCATACACGTCTATGCAAGGGCAACCCCCAAGCACAAGCTGAGGATTGTTGAGACGCTGCAGAAGAAAGGCCACATAGTCGCCATGACCGGCGACGGCGTAAACGATGCGCCCGCACTAAAGAAGGCGGATATAGGCATAGCGATGGGAAAGCGTGGGACCGACGTTGCCAAAGAGGCCGCCGAGATGGTGCTGGTGGATGATAATTTCTCTACGATAGCTGGCGCAGTCAAAGAGGGCAGGACAATCTACACCAACATAAGGAAATCCCTCTATTACGAGCTTACCACGAGCATATCCGAGGTAATACTGATACTTATCGCGGTGATTATCGGGATGAGCCCCCCTCTCACCGCTCTCATGGTGCTTTTCCTTAACCTCGTGACAGGAGACCTTCCCGCTCTCGGCCTAACTGTCGAGAAGTCCCCGAAGAACATAATGCTGCAGAAGCCCAGGTCGCCCAAGGAGAGCATAATCAACGAGTACCTCATGCTCAAGATTGCGCAGATCGTCCCCATATTCGTGCTAGGGACACTTATCATGTACATGGTAGAGCTGGTCGTAAAGGCAGGCGGCGTCCCGAAGGCCCAGACCATCGCGTTCATCACGATGATCGCGTTCGAGCTGTTCCACGTGTTCAATGCGAAGAGCTGGGATGAGACCGCATTCACATGGGATAGCCTCAAAAACATCTTCTTGAACGGGGGAGTTATATACTCTGTGCTGTTCGTGTATCTCGTGATATATTTCCCACCTGCCCACCGGCTGTTCGAGATCGTGCCACTCTCAGCAGTTGAGATACTGCTCATAGTGGCAGTGGCATCGTCAGTCCTGTTCTATAATGAGATACAGAAGGCCATCCTTAACACTGAGATAAGCGAGAGGGAAAAGATGGCTATTAATCAGGCCTGATATCGCGCCTGATTGCAGTCATGCCGCGAAACTGAAGCAGGTTTCTTACGCGCTTGCGGCCCATAGTTTAAAAGCCCAAGGCTTAAAAAGCGAATTTTTCGTATCAAATACGTGACTACAAAAGTTATTTATATTTTTGCGGACTTTTAATTGTGAAGTAGCAAAAAGCGGTGATCTGGCGGGGGGCCAAGATTATAGCATCATATTTTTTACCAACAGTTCGGGGTGGGCAAAAGATGAAAACAACAGCAAGATTCGCGGTTTTCGCACTGTTTCTCATGCTACTCGCAGGAGCAGCTTCTGCGGAAAGCATGCTGGAGATAACAGATGTCATAGCCAAGGTCGATGACGACAAGCAGAGCGCAGACGAGAACGGCGGGACGATAAAGATAACCCCTGACTCGACACTCACACTCAAGGTTGAAGTCACTAACACCTATGACAGCAGCATTGAAGGCGGCGACATAGAAGACATAGTCGTAAATGCCCTGCTCGAGGAAGTGGATGACGGCGACGACCTCGAAGAAGAGGCCAGCGAGTTCGACCTAAGGCCAGGAAGGGACAAGACAGTCAGCCTGGAGTTCAAGATCCCGCTTAGGCTCATCACCGACGACACCTACAAGCTCGTACTGACAGTCGACGGCGAGGACGAGAACAGGACAGACCACCATGATGAGGTAGAGTTCGACATCGATGTCGACAAGGAAAAGCACGAGCTCAGGTTCCTGAGGAAGGAAGTATCGCCATCAAAGGTGACGTGCACGAAGTCAACCACGCTCATAGTGGGTGTCATAAACACAGGAGAGGAGGACGAGGACATCGAGATCATAGTTGACGCCCCTGCCATCAACTACAACAAGCGTATCGAGTTCGAGCTCGTGGAAGACATAGACGATGACGACAACGAGTACGAGTTCTCCAGCACGATAGACCTGAGCAACGTGGGTGTGGGGACATACACGATACCTATCAAGGTGCTGTACTACGACGGAAGGAGGACATTGGAAGACACACTCACTATTGAGGTGGCAAGCTGCGGCACAACCGCGCCGGCTGTCACACCCAAGCCAGAGCCTGAACCCGAGCCTGAACCCGAGCCTACACCGCCAGCGACTACAACGACGACCACACAGCAGGCCCAGACTGCGCCGACAGTGGAAGTGGTGTCCCAGCCGCAGCCCTCATATATAAGGCCTGCGACGACAGCTGTAGCGACACCCAAGACCACATACACCCAGAAGAGCTGGCTCAGTGAGAACAAATGGGTAGTGGTGATACTGGTTGCAGACCTCATACTGATCATAGCGGGCATAATCATAATAACCGCTGTGCTCAAGAAGAGGAGGTAATCATTCTTATCATTTTTTCATACTTTTTTATTGCAGAAGGCGCAATACCTCTCGCGTTATCCTGTTTTTTTTCTGTTTTTTTGTCATCCATCAGTGTTAAATCGAAAGCTTTATATATGAGTGTTTTTTATGAGAGGATATAATTCTCCAGGAAATGATAAAAATGGAGTTCTGTGCACTATAGGTGTTATATCATGGCAGATGATGAAAATAGGATGAAAACCGGCACAACAACAGTTGCGGTGAAGTGCAGGGACGGCATAGTCCTTGCAGCAGACAAGCGGGCCACAGCAGGCACAATGATTGCCAGCAAGTGGGTCGACAAGATATTCACGATAGAGGAATACATGGCGATAACCACAGCAGGTACTGTCTCTGATGTCCAGCTGCTGCTCAAGCTCATAAAGGCAGAGCTCAGGCTCAAGAGGCTCAGGACCGGACGCAAGGTCACTGTCAAAGAGGCAGCCAACCTGCTTGCGGGCATGGTATACTCAAACATAAGGAAGCTGAGCACCATACCAGGCATATCACACTTCATATTCGCAGGGAAGGACGAGACAGGCTTCCATATCTACGACATCTACCCTGACGGGTCGATATCCGAGGCAGAGGACTACCTCTCTTCAGGATCAGGAAGCGTGTTCGCATACGGCGTGCTGGAGACGCTCTACAAAGATGCCATACCGCTGAGCGAAGGCCAGACACTGGCGCTGAAGGCGCTCAACGCGGCGCTGCAGAGGGACTCGGCATCAGGGAACGGCGTCGACATAGTCACCATAACAGAAGGCGGCGCAAAGAAAGTTCTTACAAAAAAGATCGAGACAGGAGTCTAGGCAGGTAACCTGCTCCTAATCTTTTCAATCTGTCTTTTCGGACATCGAAATAATATGGATGAATGAACAATTCTGATACAAAGGTGGTATCTTGACTGAAATACTAAAGGAAATATTGAAACAGCTGCCTGAGGGCAAGATAAGCGATGCCGGATTCGAGGGCGCAAACATAGTGATATACACGAAAGACAAGGAATTCTTCCTCGACAACAGGGGCATGATAAAAAGCATCGTCGACCAGATAAAGAAAAGGATAGAGCTCAGGCCGGATCCTTCCATATGCATGGAGATGGAGAAGGCAAAGAAGAAGATACAGTCACTCATACCAGAAGAGGCAGGCCAGAGCGACATCATATTCGACCCGCAGAGGTCGATGGTCATAATACATGCAGAGAAGCCCGGCCTCGTGATAGGCAAGCAGGGCGAACTGCTGCGCGAGATACGCGAGAAGACACTCTGGGTCCCGCTCATCAAGAGGACACCTGCGATAAGATCCAAGCTCATAGAGGAGATAAGGTCAGTACTCTACGAGAACTCAGACTACAGAAGAAAGTTCCTCGACAAGACAGGACACAGGATATACGACGGCTGGATACGCGGAAAGAAAGAGGAATGGATACGGGTCACATACCTCGGCGGAGCTCGCCAGGTAGGAAGATCATGCCTCTTCCTCCAGACTCCAGAGTCAAGAGTCCTCCTGGACTGCGGCATAAACGTCGCGTCAGACAATGAGGCATACCCCATGCTTGAAGCACCTGAGTTCAAGATTGACGAGCTCGACGCAGTCGTGGTGACGCACGCCCACCTGGACCACTCAGGGCTTGTCCCCTGGCTCTTCAAGATGGGATACCGCGGGCCGGTCTACTGCACCCTGCCCACGCGGGACATCATGGCGCTGCTCCAGCTCGACATGGTCAAGATAATGCGGTCAGAGGGCAAAGACCCGATATTCACATCAGAAGAGGTCAGGGAGATGGTCAAGCACACCATCTGCCCGGACTACGACGAGGTCACAGACATAACACCTGACGTCAGAATGACACTCTACAACGCAGGCCACATGCTCGGAAGCGCAATGGTGCACCTGCACATAGGGAACGGCCTGCACAACCTTCTCTATACTGCAGACATGAAGTACGCGAGGACAAGGCTGCTGGAGCAGGCAGAGACAAAGTTCCCCCGACTGGAGACTCTCATGATAGAATCCACCTACGGCGGAAAAGACAATGTCCTCCCGCCTGTGAGAGACCAGGATCAGCTGCTTAAGCAGATAGTGAAGGAGACAGTGGCGCGCAAAGGAAAGATACTCCTGCCCACACTCGGTTCAGGAAGGGCGCAGGAGGTAATGCTGCTCATAGAAGAGATGATAAGGCTCAAGGAGATAGAGCCCATGCCCGTCTACATCGACGGCATGGTGTGGGACATCACAGCGATCCACACAGCATACCCTGAGTTCCTAAACTCAGCTGTGCGGAAGCAGATATTCCACAAGGACAACAATCCGTTCCTGTCGCCGATATTCAAGCGCATAGGGAGCCCCAAGGAAAGGCAGCAGGTGATAGAGGAAGTCGGAAGCTGCCTGATAGTCGCCACCTCAGGCATGCTCGTCGGAGGGCCGTCAGTAGAATACCTGAAGGCCCTGGCTGACAACCCCCACAACACGCTCGTGTTCTCATGCTACCAGCCTGAAGGCTCGCTCGGAAAGAGGATAAGGGAAGGCGAGAAGGAGATAGTCATGAGAGTGGACAGCTCTGGAAAGCCTGACATACTCAACATCAAGATGGAAGTCTACAAGATAGAGATAACAGGGCACTCAGACAGGCGCGAGCTGATGAACTTCCTCACAAGATGCCAGCCCAGGCCCAAGAAGGTCATAATAAACCACGGCGAGAACACAAGATGCCTTGACTTCGCCTCATCCATACACAGGCAGTTCAGGATAGAGACAGTCGCGCCCAGGAACCTGGAGTCAGTGAGGATAAGATAGAAATCCTTTCTTTTGTATTAATCTTTTTTATTAATTCTGTTTTTTTCGTTCAGTTTCCAGACAAGAAATAGTGTCCTGGTCCCGCTCATTGTTCCTGATGATACAGTCCAGACCAGGAATGGGATAAACATACCTTATCTCCAGATGCTCCAGCATCCTGTAGGCATTGAACGCCATCCTGAAACCGAGATTCTCCTCCAGCAGGATCTGCGGCTGGGTGTCCTCATCCCAGATGTCCTGCGCATCTTCAGGTTTTTTTGAACCATATTCAGGAACCATCTTCAGTTCTCTTTATCGTTGAGATAATCATCCACGAGGCGCCTTATCCTCTCCTGCTCCTTGTCAAGAGCTATCCTGACAAGCTTCAGTTTGCCTATCTTATTTGATGGTGGTGTCTCTTTAATGTTCCCATCATGGTATATCTCTTCCGCATTGCTTTCGGGGCGCAAGCAGTATGTCGTCCTGTATTCAGTCATATTCCTTCTTCCTCCTTAAGTCACCGCCTTCAAGGCCCCAGAGCTCTGCGCCGATCTCCGCAAGCTCCTTCTCTTTCTTCTCATCGCCTTCGAAATGCGCGAGCCTCGCCCTGGCGAAATACCTGTCGCTGCCGTCACACTCTTTGCCTGCAATCCGGTACAGCCTCACAGCGTCATCATGAAGGCCGAGCTCCTCAGCTACAGTCCCTGCGAGAAGATAATTCCCCCTGCTTTCCTCCTTCTTCATCTGCCCCATAAGGACGATGCGCGCCTCAACCTCTGTAAGACCGCGGTAGCTGCACTCCCTGTCAGCCTCCTGCTGGACAGAACGGTACGGGCCTCCGCCTTCCGGAACCTTGCCCTCCAGATTTTCAGGCTCTCCTATTCTGAAGAGCTTCCTCGCAATCATATCAAAAATACCCATTATGCACCTCAGTATTTCCTGAACTTCAATTCTTCGTAGCCAGAGACCTTTATCCTGCCCAGATGGACTCGTGAGCAGTCAATAATGTATCCTAAAATATTCCTTGCATGCCCCTCATCGAATGAGAATCCGACTCTGCTGTCAAGAGAGCCGGAATCGACCTGACTGTCAAGGGCAGAATCCAGATTAGCCCAGGGGTCTTCACCAAGATGCTGAGCTCCAAAAGTGACCATTACACAATTCTCCTCGGGGTCGTAAGTGAAGGTAGCATGTTCCCTTACGCCAGAGCGTGAGTGGCTGTCATCCATCAATATCCCTCCTGTGTCATAGCCACGACGAGAAGTGACTGCCCCCATCCCAATGGGGTGTTCTCGTTGTGCTTTGCGGTGTTTGCGAAATACAGCTCGGGAAGCTCACCCTTGCCGTTCAGCACCTCAAGAGTCTTTCTCATGTAGTATGCCTGCCTGTCAGGCCTGTTGAGCTGCCTGTAGATAATAGACAGCCAAGGGAACCCGAATGTCCATTCTGCCTCCCCGTCGCGGTTGAAGTAGGCGTCGCCTGCATAGCGGATCACTCCACGCTGCCTCACGAGCCTCTCCTCAACATTGCGGAGAATCAACTCCCTCTGCTCCTCACTGACCACGTCGTACGGATAGATCAGGGACAAGAGGGCCAGGTCTGTGTCCTTGCTGCCGGATTCCCTCGGCAAAAGCAGGTTTAGGGTCTCCTCACCTTTCCGGATGAGAACCTGAGGAACATCAACAATCTTTGATATCTTCTTCAGCCCGGCGACGCAGGCACCGACACTGGAGGCGTGAACTTCCTCGTTCTCCTCCCACATGCCGTTGTCCTTGTCCTGCCAGTACTGGATAGAGCTAAGGTAATATACAAGCTTCTGCAGTATGCGCTCGTCATCCTTATCGCGTATGACCTTTACGCCTTTTGACTCAAGGTCACCGACCTTGAAAAGGAACGCGCCTATGGAATCATTCTGCTTGTTGCCCCACTCCTCCTGAAACTCGTCGAAAGTCTCAGGGTCGAACCTTGCGTGGATATACTGCCACCTGTGCTGCGGCTTCTCGACGATGGCCCAGTCTATCTTGTACTCGTGCTTCTTCAGCACGTCAAGCAATGCCCGGTAAGCCTTCACGACCTCCTTTGTGTTCTTTGTAGCCTCAAAACCAAGAGAAGCGTAGATGCAGTCGCGTATCCATGCCTGCCTGGAATAGTGGGTGCGCTTATCGAGCGCGGCGACGAACAGCCCTTTAGGATGCTGAAGCTGCTTCAGGATGGTGAGCGATTTCTGGATCATCTGCTGTCACCTCTGCACTTCTTATTGATCCTTTCAAGAAGCGCGGGAAGGAAGAACGGTGCCGAGGATGGGTAATCATGAAGGTACTCTGACCCTATCTTGACAGCGAAATCCTCCATTCTTTTTGATTGAGGGGAGTCTGCTATCGCAGAATACAATGCCATCAGATGAGAAAGCCTGGAGTGAGCGTAATTTGTAGCCTGGCCGCTGGCCTGAAGCTCCTTCAGCCTGCAGACAGACCAGAGCCTCTTATTCACTTCCTCGTCCCATTTGCCTGACAGAGCATAGCACTCAAGCTCGGCAAATATTACATCAATATCTGTATCAAGTGAGGACATCTCTCAAACCACCTCCCAACCGACTCTAGGCATAATAGGATTCGAACTGATATTTAAATGTTTCGTTTTGTAGTCCCTTCTAAGTGGTGACATAAGACTCTGGGAGATGTTTTTTGGGCAGATAGGGTGGCAGAAATTAGGGGTTAGAGGGGCTGACGGGGATGGTTTTTCAGCAACACGCGGTCTGGTCACGGGTGGCTGCAGCCACGCTGCTAACCTGCAGTTGGTTGCTATCAGATGGTGCATCCGACTGTGCTTGCGCAGTATCTGCGGTCTATAGCTGAAGTGCAACCATTCTGCTTC
>JAFGJH010000049.1 GCA_016929255.1 Candidatus Woesearchaeota archaeon | reverse complement strand
TTGCAGTTTGAGTGCATCCAGCGAGCTGGATGCATCCCCCCTTGCCGGTGTCCATCATTACCTGAATGAGCTCGCAGAAAGGCAGCACCACCACTTTCTACTGGGCTGACACAAGCAAAACCTTTAAAAATAATGGTTCTTTTTAAATAGGCATATGGGAAAAGAGGTGGAATCACTTCCGGAGTTAGGTAGATATAGGTTTAGAGATAGTTCTGGAGTTTTGGGTGTCGCAAAGCCACGCCCTGCTCCGCTTGCTCGCTCTGCTCGCAAGCTATCGCGTTGCCACGCACGCCCGAATAACGTATTGTTAAAGTTGCTGAATGCTCCAAATGTTATTGATTATTTACGGACAGACAGCGTGCTAACAGGCGACTACGGTCGTGGCTTTGCTTGGGTATTGGGAGGCTAACTGTATTATGGATGAATCCATAAAAAGGCTGCTGGGACTGAGGAAGAAGACATCCTGGATATTCGAGCTGTGGTACAGATTAAGGAAACAGCTTACGCCTAAGTTGATGATAGTGACCGCACTACTGTTCATGTTTATCGCAGCGATAATACTGTTCGCAAGGATAGAGCTGATTCAGCGGCCGGACGTGATGCAGAAATTTGCAGAGACGGGGCTGAACCCATACTTTGTCTCGCTCTACTGGCTCATAACAACGATAACCACTGTCGGCTACGGCGATATAACTCCTGTCACGATGCAGGGCAAGATGCTCGCGCTGCTGATAATGATACTCGGCATAGTGTCGGTCTCGCTCCTCATCTCGCAGATCACCAGCCGCATCGTCGCGATAAACCTCGGAAGCATGTTCGGAGTGACAAGGACGAGGAAGAAGATAGACTGCATACTCTGCGGCTGGAACCCCACGTCAGAGGCGGCGCTTGATGAGATAAATGCGCCGGGCGTCGAAGTCGTGATCATCGACAAGCTGAACAGGCCTGACCTTGCGAAGTCGAAGGACGTGCACTTCATGGTGGGGAACCCGACGAGCCCTGACGTTCTGAAGCGGGCGAATGTCACGAACGCGAAGAACATAGTCCTCGCGATGGACGAGGATTCAGATGTCCTGCTCGCGATACATGTCATCAGGGAGCTCAATCCATGGATAAACATCGTCGCGAAGATAAACAACCACGAGCACATCAAGATAGCTGAGTCCGCGGGAGCTGACCAGGTGGTCTCGCCACCGTCGATAGGTGGAAGGCTCCTCTCTATGGTCGCTGATGAGCCCAGCGCAGTCGAGTGGCTGACAAGGGCCACGTCAAAGGCAATGGGGGTCCGGCTTATGGAATATGACGTGACAGAGGAATCGCCGTTTGTCAACAAGACCCTGGCAGAGATAAGGAGCATGGTCAAGGACACCGCGAAGATAATCGGCGTGGACACGCCGGAAGGGCTGGAGAAGATACCTGGCGACGATCTCAAGATAGAGCAGGGCAACAAGCTCATAATGCTCATAGATGTGAAGAGGTTCAAGCTATAGCCTGCTGCAGGCTGATACAGAAGATGGCAAAAGCAACATACATCGCGGGCATCGCAGGCATCCTCCTGCTGCTAAGCCTGGTGACCGGATACCACGGCAGCGCAGGATGGACGAACGTCATCCTGTTCGCATCACTTATAGCGTTCGTGGTGAAGCTGGGCCTGGCGCTATGGATATACTTCAGGAACCCTTCCTCAAAGGTCAACGTGTCGTTTGCAATAGTGTTCCTGGGCCAGGCGGTCTGGGACCTGGGCAAGTTTGTCATGTGGCTCCTCCCTGACGAGAACACCGCGTTCATATGGGCAAAGGTGTCATATACAGGATACATCATCTCGGTGTTCTTCCTGCTCAGCTTCGTCTGGGCATACCTCAAGAAGAGGAACTACTTCACGACAGTCCCGGGACAGGTCGTGCTGTACACTCCGATGGCCATCATGATACTTGCTCTGTGGCTGAGCAACATGGTCATAGCAGACCTGATACCTCCCGGAGAGCTCGCATACGGCTTCGGGATAGAGCTCTGGGACTATGCCTTCGGACCGCTGTACACATACTTCTTCCTGTGGTTCCAGATAATACCCTTTGTGTATGCATTCATACTCTTCGTGTTCAAATATTACTTCACCACGCGGCCTGACAAGAAGAAACAGCTCATGTACCTCGTGATAGGCTCGGCATTCCCAATAATGATAGGCATACCCACAGGAGTTGTCCTGCCTGCGATGGGCATCGCTCTGCCGCCGCACAATAACGTGCTCTCTCTCATCATGAGCGTGTTTATAGCAGTCGGGATAATCAAGTACAAGTTCCTTTCTATCCAGCCTGTCGGCGAGACGATAGTCCCCGACAGGAAGCTTGACCACCAGCTCGCCAAGGAGTATGAGATTGACTTCGGGCACAGCTACTTCATAAAGCACGAGAAGTCAAGCGAGATAGCGCACAAGGTCCTGCTTACGCACCTTTACAGGAAGAGGTACGGCCTCATAATAACGGCGCACAACCCATCAACAATAAGGCACGAGTACGGAATCGAGACCACGCCGATAGTCTGGATGACCGATACGGAGACAGAATACCTGTCGGTCGACCCGATAGATATAGAGCAGCTGTACGAGACGATACGCCTCTTCGTGAAGCAGGTCCCCAACTCGATAGTGATGCTCGACGGTCTGCAGTTCCTGATAACACACAACAACTTCTCGAAGATCATCCACTTCATAAGGCAGGTCAAGAGCATGGTGTCGCGCAGCGACGACTGCTTTATAGTCACCAAAGGGGCGCTTCAGATTCCGCCCAAGGAAGAGAGGCTGCTCGAGTCCGAGCTCATCACCCTTCCACGCGCAAAGCTCGTCAAGGAGAAGGCAAAGGCCAAGCAGGCAGTCGCAAAAAGGCGCAACTATGTGCTGTTAGGCCATAACCCGCTCGCCCAGAGCATAATAAACGAGTTCGAGCAGAGATGCATAAGGCCCACCATAGTCGAGAAAGGAGATATACTTGTGCATTACCCTAAAAGTGCGGTCAACATCATAAAAGGCGACCCTCTCAGCAGGAAGGTCCTTGAGCATGCAGGCGTAGAGAAGCCAAACACGGTGGTCCTCATCACGCTTGAGGACGACTCTGAGATAATACTCTGCATAAACAAGATAAGGCAGCTCTCCGAGGAGGCAAAGATAATCACTAACATACACAACCCTGACTTCATCCCCATAGCGCTGAAGGCGGGCGCGAACAAGGTGATCCCATCATCATCCATCGGCGGAAGGATGCTCTCGCTCGCCCTCACATCTCCCGATATAGTGAAATGGGTCATGGACGCAACAACCCTCTCTGAACGCAGGCTCGAGCTCGCAGAGCTGAGGATAGACAAGAGATCCTGGCTTTCCAGCAGGACAATAAAAGAGATAGACTCCCTTCTCGGAAAATCAGGCAACATCATAGCAATTAAGAACATCGACGGGCTCAAACTCATACCTGACGACAATTACAAGGTCGGGGAGGGCGACAAGCTCATACTGGTCATGAACTTCGATATCCTTCCGAAGGGCAAGGGCATCGAGGAAAGGCTCAGGAAGTGGTGCGGAAAGGCGCACCGAAGAAATGAGTGAGCATCAGCGTATCATCAGCATAATACAGCACAACATTCACTTCAGCGTCGGCTTCTTCCTTATCATCAGCACTGCAAGCACGTAGAACACTGCTATCATCCCGACCATCACCAGCAGCTTGGCAGGATCCATGCCTGTGCGGTATATGGTTATCTTCTCAAGAAGGTTGATGTTCAGCGTCAGCGGAAGGTACTGCGAAGCGACGCGCATGAACTTGTCCATCAGCTCAGGCGGGTTGAACGCCCCGCTCAGGAACATCAGCGGGAAACCTATCACAAGGCAGGTCAGCAATGAGGTGTTCTCTGACTTTGAGAACGAGCCTATCATCACGCCGAGCGCTATGTACACGAGCGATGCCACGATGAATACCAGGAACAGGTCAAGGCTCAGCTCTAAAGGCACCCTGAATGCCAAAGTGGCCAGGACCATGGAGAGCACAGCCACCATGCAGAGCAGCAGCAGGTACGCCATCTTCTCGAACACATAGAAGAACATGCTTATCGGGCTGAGGAATATCCTGGCCATGGTCCCGCCCCTTCTCTCATTGACTATCAGCGATGATGAGATAAAAAGCGTGATGAACAGAAGGATTATCGAGATGAGCGCGGGCAGGCGATAGAATATCTCAAGCTTATCCTTGAACACGGGCTTTGACTGCACCTTAACAGGCTGAAGTATTGTCGCAGGATCCTTCCGGGTGTAAGCGTCAAGCACTGCGATGGTCTGCTCAAGCTCTGCAGTGACGCGGATTATGTCAGAAAGGAACTGGTCCATAGACCTGTCAAGCTCGTGTATTGATTCGGTTATGTTCCCGCTCTTGCCCTTCAGGAACAGCAGGCTGTCCCGCACTGTCTGGATGTCGCTCCTGACCTGCTGGTTCTGCTCAGAGCCGGAATCGACCAGGCCAGAAAGCCGGAACAGCGCAGCGTCAATCTCAGCAGACTTTGAGTTGAGTTCGGCTATCCTTGAGTTCAGGTCTGCCTGGTATGATGAGAGATTGGCTGATTGCGCCTCAAGTTCGCTCATTATGCTGTCAGTATAATCAATGACCATGCAGGTCGGGTCTGAAGTCAGTATCGGGATGCTGGAGTTCACGTCGCAATACAGTGTCTTCCACTTGCCTGAACTCAGATAATACTCAGCGATAGCGATTGAAGCATTAGGCGTGTAGGTTATGCTTGGGATGTCTGGTAAAGCAGGATTGACTTTCGAGAAGCTGTCATTAACGTAGTTCAGCTGGATTTCCATCAGGTTCAGGAAACCAACCAGCTCATCGACTGTCTGCTGGTGAGACTCAAAATCTACACTGTCAAGCTCCCTGCTGATGTCATTGAGCTTCACCTTAAGCTCCTTAGCCAGAGGCACTGCCCTGTTGAGATTATCCACAAGGAACCTGAGATTGTCGTTAAGCTCCTTCAGCTGCTTCCACGCCTCAAGTATGAACGCGGTTCCCATCTGCTCATTCATGTCAGCGACATACGCCTTCACAGCATTGCTGGTGACGACTGCTGTTGTCTGCTTTGAATTGTCTATGAACATAGTTATCTCAGAGCCCCTGCCGTCCAGCAGGTCCTGCCTGAAGTTTTTTGGTATCACAACAGCACCCCTGAACTCCCCGCTGCTCACCTTCTCCGCCACGACAGACTCACACTCGCCGGTGAATATCTCCGTATCAAAAATCTCAGACTCAAGGTCAAAACCGCGGCCGTCCTGGTCGCAGACAGCCAGCTTCACCCCACGGATGTTCTCTGACACGTCAGAGAAATAGAATATGTTTATGAGAATCGCAAGTATGAGGAACGGAGTCAGAGCTACAAGGATAAGGCTCTTCCTGTCCCTGAGGAAAAGCCTGATATCATTCAACAGCATCGTGTCCAGCTTCTGGACCTGGAGCTTAACGCTTTTCAACAGCTTTCTTAAAGGCATTCTCTATATTCCTCTGCTTGTACTTCAGCTTCAGCTTCTTTGGAGTGTCCTCAAATATCACTTTGCCAGCGTCCATGATGATTATGCGGTCAGCGATACTCTCTGTCTCGATGAGATTATGAGTGACCAGCAGTATCGTGGTACCTTTCTTCTTCACTTCCTTTACGACTTCCCAAAGAGTGACCCTGCTCATCGGGTCAACGCCGGCCTCAGGCTCGTCAAGGATGAGAATCTTAGGATCATGCATCATAGCTATCGCCATGTTTAGGCGTCGCTTCATGCCCCCGCTAAGGTCCTTTGCGAGCGTCTTCGCCTTATGGTTCAGTTTCAGCAGTTTCAGGAGTTCAGTTGCCCGCTGCTTTGCCTCCTTGCGCTCCACGTCATTCAGGTTTCCAAAGTAGATAAGATTCTCTGTGAGGGTCAGGTTGCCGAAGAAAGAGTCATCCTGAGGGGCCCAGCCTATGACACGCGAGCGCTGCTTCTGCAGCATGGGCTTACCGCCATACTTGATGCTGCCAGATGTCTCCTCCTGGAAACCGACAATGATCTTTATGGTCGTTGTCTTGCCGCAGCCATTGGTGCCGAGCAGTGAGACCAATTCACCTTCCTTCAGGTTGAATGATATGTTGTCTAATGCGGTAAAGTCTCCAAATTTCTTGATAATATTCCTGACTTCAAGCATATGTTTCTGGTAGATCCATGGATATTTATAGGTTGTGGTAGATAATTTCACAGTCAATCACTGTTTTTGCTTTCGGCATAACTTCACGTCAGTCGGTTCATAGATCATTAGTTAGTGGGAAGGCGGCGCTTACCCCCAATAGCAATCTTTAAATACGTTGAATGCCTAGTTATGGCTATGAAAAATCTCTTGTTCACACTGATTGTCTTTTTCTCTTTACTTCTCGCAGGCTGCTACAGGGAAGCGCCGGTTATGGATGAACCGCCAGTGCAGGAGACTACTCCGCCAGCGGAAGAGCAGATTGTGCATGTCCTGGAGCCAGAAGAGGTTTCAGAGCCTGCGCAGACAGAAGCGCCGATAGAGGAAGAGAAGCAGCTTGTGACTGCAGGTGCTACAGACATAAAGAACGTGACCCAGACAATATTATCAGACATCAAGTGCGACTATGGGGCAGGCGGGCCCGAAGCGTTCTCATTCAAGATGACCAATGTTGAAGATAAGAAATGGAAATTCAATGCACTTTCTTATTCTGACAGGGAGACTTTCGACAATCCAATTGTTGTGCTCAACGCCCTGCAGGTGACCAACAGCCAGATGCAGATAGCATGCGGTGTGGTGACGCTGCTGCCGGGAGCGTCAGCAATCTGTGAATTCAACATTGACGCTCCAGAGCACAAGCTTGTCAAGAAATCCCTCAGGTCAGGAGAGACTGCGATGGGCAACACGAACGAGAACACACTTTCGTTCAGGACAGTGTCCCATGCAGCACAAGTGAGGTTTTTGTGCGAGTCATCAGTGACTGGGTAATAAAACGAGAAGGCTTTTGAAAAAATATTGTCAAAAGCTCGCGACCACCACAGGTCACAGACCGGTGGCATGCTCGCCCTGCGGGGCTCGGGTCGCTCGCTTTAGCAGCGAGCTT
>JAFGJH010000048.1 GCA_016929255.1 Candidatus Woesearchaeota archaeon | reverse complement strand
CAGCGCGGCAGCTGCCGCCGCTTGTGCGTCGGTCGGTAGTAACAGCAGAAACCTGCTTCATCTCCAGCAATACGCGCTCAGGCGCAAGCCTCCAGCAGTAAAATGTTTATGTCTCGGCAGGCAAAGCACCACTAGCAGCGCGGCAGCTGCCGCCGCTCTTGCGTCAGTCGCTGATAACATCGGAAACCGGCCGCTTAGCCAGCAATACGCGCTCAGGCGTAAGCCTTCTGCGCTGCTCCATGAACTTCTTGCCGGCAATGCACTCTAGCAGCGCGGCAGCTGCCATACCTCCCTCCAGCAGCACCGCCGACACAGCGCTCCTGACCGATTCATTTGCAGCATAATTTACCGCGCAGTTTTTCTGCCGCTTATTTTGCCGGTGCGTCGCTGGGCGGTGTCGGCGGCGCTTTCAGATTATCTTCTCGCAGAGCTTAGAAATCGGACACCCTTCGCACTCAGGCTTCGCCTTGCAGTGCCGCTTGGCATGCTCTACAATCAATGCGTGGTATTCCTTGTACACAACAGCATCTTTTTTGATATTCTTCTCGAAGATTTCCTTCAGCGCATCATATTCTGCATCTGCTGCGCAAATGCCGATGCGCGAGAATACCCTTTTGGTGTATGCGTCGATGACAAAGCTCGGCTTCCCGAATGCGTAGAGGACTATGGAATCCGCCGTCTCTGGGCCGATGCCTTTCACCTCAAGGAGCATCTTTCGCAGGTCAGCGGCATCTCTTGCCATGAGCGACCTTATGGTGTTGTCTCTGATGAACTTGGATATGATCACCAGCCGCTCTGCCTTCTGGTTGTAGTAGCCCGCGCTCCTGATGAGTTGCGCTATCCTTTCCTTTTTTGCCTTGAGTATCCTGTCATGGCGAACCAGCTTGTTCTTGTGCAGCTGCTCGAGAGCTTTCTCGACGTTTGTCCAGGCGGTGTTCTGCGTCAGTATCGCTCCGAGCATTATCTCGAACCTGTGCGTGTCATTCATTGGCCTGCCTGAATGGTGCTTTGTCCTGGTCGAGCCAGGAGGCGTGAGAGGCCACCACCCCTGCGGGCCGTATGCTGAATGCAGCAGCGAATATATTCTAATGAATCTTTCCATGATATATTATAAGAAAAGGTGGTTTATTAAAAATGTTTTGAGTCTGTGATCTTCAGAAAAGGCTGCGCTGAGCAGGATTCTTCATTGCGTTGAGCTGCTGCAGGGTCATTGTCGGTCTCCTGACGCGTGAAGTCACTTCTGCCTTGTGCGGGACCTTTTCCATCCTATGACTGTACCTGCCGGATTCATACTCCCTGTTGTGGACGAATTGTATCCTTTCCATCCCTCTCATTATGATGTCTTGGACTATTTGGTAGAGTGTGCTGTTCTTGAGGTCAGGCGTCCTGAATCCATAACTTGAGGATGTGGCGGATTTCTTGGCCCATATCCCTGCGTATGCATAGACTGCTTCCCATGGTGTCAGGTGCCTGGCCACCTCATCAGGCAATGTGGCATTGAGCATTCCGTAGCCGACCTGCTTAAGAGGTATCTTGTTTATCGCGCCGTATAGTGCTGCTGCAAACTTCATTATCGGCTCTCCTGGCGGGAACTGGACTCCATCCCTGTCCAGCCTTGAAGCAAGCCCTGACGCTGCATCATCCTTCAGGTAGTATACTCCGCCCGAGCCAGGGCCAGGGACTGTCTTTGGCCTGAGAAGGTCTGATATGAATATTTCCCGCACTCCTGTTCTATGGTATGCGTTTATCGATTCTTCAAGATCCATGTGCCTGAAGCGTTTCTGCAAATATATAAACATTTCGTAAATTAATCACACCCGAGTAGCAAAAAACCTTAGGAAAACTATTTATACATAAAGCCTTCGCAAATCCCTACTCTAAAATAGAGAAAAACATGAAAGGATTTACACCTTTTACATCCTATCAAAAAAAAGAAAAAACGGGGGTCTCCAAAAATGGTTAAGAAAGATAGTCCTGAAGAAGATTGGTTTGAGGATGATGATGCTGAAGAGAAGCAGCCCAAGAAGAAGAAAGGTGGGAAGAAAAAGAAGAATACTAAAAAGGTTGTCGCGTGGATTGTCGCGTTCATCGTGATCCTGGCCATACTGTTGTTCATCAGGTTCAAGTATGCGGCTCCTGAAGCAGAAGAGGCGCCTTTTGAGGAGCTGCCTCCGCCTGAAGAGGTCGAGGAAGTATACCTGCCCGAGCCTGAGGAAAGTGATGAGTCTGACGCTAATTACGTCGAGTCTGACACATATCACGCTCCTAAGGAGGCTCCCGGGCCAGCTGTAGTGCCTAAGGAAGATCTTCCGAAGGTAGAAGAGGTCATCGACACCAGTGTCGAGCCGGAGCTTTTCTCGAACCTGAACTGCGATTATGATTATGATGCGAAGCTCCTGTACATGAGCCTCAGGATATACAACATCCTTGATGAAGACATCAAGATCAGCCCGAGGGGAGTGATGAAGGGCTACAACACCTACTTCCTGATAAGGGGCGTTGTCGACACAGACCCTGGTTGCGGCACTGAGCTGGTGCAGCCGGGCGAGTGGACTGAGTGCAAGAGGATAGGGTTCGACCTCGAGAGGTATGCAACCATGCCTGGCATCAACAGGATCAGCGTCCAGGTTCCGGGAAGGACAGAGGCTCTCCTCGTCGAGTGCCCTGCGTATCCTGAGTCGCACTTCGAGACAGAGGAGTGAGCGCTCAAATCTTTTCAGTATTTTTTTATCTATTTCTTTTTTGTTTTTATACAAAACCTTTTTATACCAATAAGCAAAACACAAGCATCCTGCCCAGCCGGGCAATTCTGCTACAGCGCCCCATTGAGCGCGGCGAAATGGGGCTGGGTGGCGCGTGCCAGCTGAGCAAGACCAGTTGTGGGGGTGCCGGAGCGGTCAAACGGGCAGGGCTTAGGATAGTCAGGGTGTGAAGAGCATCGTCAGGTGCTGTGACTTTAAGACACCCTGTGGCTTAGTGCCTACTGGGGTTCAAAAATGTCCACTGGCGTGGAAGCAATCAAAATGCTTCGCATTTTGGTGTGCCAAAGCTTGTTAAGCTTTGAGCACTTCCGACGCCAGGGCATTGAAAGTCCCTACCCCCACATTTAATATAAACTTATTCAAGAACGTGAAAAAATGGATGATGCCAAAAAGCCTCGCGTGCTTGTCGGCTGCGTGACACATGATAAGGATGAGTGTTATCTCAATGACCTCCTCGGTGCGATAAGGTCGCAGGACTTCAGGAATTTCGACATTCTTTTCGTGGAGACTGCTGGTAATGATGAATATGCCGCGCGGCTGAGGGGCACTGGCGCAATAGTGCTGAAGTGTGAGGAAGTGTTCAAACACAGTATAGAGAGGATAACATACGGAAGGAACGCGGTCAGGGAGTATGCAATCAGGAAAGGTTATGATTACATATGGTTTGTCGATACAGATGTCCTTCCGCCGCAGGATGCGCTGTCCAGGATGATTTCGGAAGGGAAGGATATAGTTGCAGGGCTCTGCCTGGTCAGTGTCAACGTGGAGGGCGTCACCAAGATCCTGCCTAATATTTACCGGCCGGGCAGAGGGGAATGCCTCGTACCATTTCCTATTGGAGATGTGATGAATGATGATGTGATTGAGATTTCATGTGCTGGCTTCGGCTGTGTCCTGCTCTCAAGCAAAGTCCTTGAAGCGGTTAATTTCCGCTTTTTCCAGGGGTCTATGGCTGGGGAGGACATGGCATTCTTTAATGATGCACGGGAAAAAGGGTTCAGGAGCTTTGCAGACAACGGTGTCAAGTGCATGCATCGCGTGTTCCCCCCTGGCGATCCGCGGAACAAGCGGTTCATGTTCATGGAACATGAGAAGGGTGATTGACAACAGATTAATCGACAACAGATTATATGGATTATATGGCATCGCTGCCACATTAGTCAGACACTGCCTCACATACCTGCTCTGTCCCAAGTCGAGGTCAGCGCCATTTGTGATGCTTATTTCTTAATGCTGCCCGCGCGTAGCAGGGGCAGGCTCATACGGGAGGCAGCGCCTTATGTATGTTATTTGCTAAGCCTGACCTGGCGCTGGCCCGCGAAGCGAGATTCGGGACAGAGCCCCACATACCAAAACCCTTATAAACAGGTCATTATTCCATCTGGTAAGATATAAAATGGCAATATCACAGCACAAGGCAAAACACAGCCCTAGCGGGTCGAAATACAAGGCAGGCAGGAAGAAGAAGCAGTATGAGCTCGGCAGCGAGCCCACTCTAACCAAAATAGGCGAGATAAGGAATAAAAAGAGCAGGATACTTGGGGGGAATTCCAAACAACGCCTGTTGACCGTCAACATCGCCAATCTTCTGGACCCTAAGACCAAGAAATCAACCAAAGTCAAGATCCTTAATGTGGTCGGCAACCCTGCGAACAGGTATTTTGTCAGGCGAAACATAATCACCAAAGGGTCTATTGTGGAGACTGAGAAAGGCAGGGCAAGAGTGACTTCCAGGCCTGGCCAGGAAGGCACCATCAATGCTGTGCTGGTGAAAGAATAAGCAGGACACCTGTTTTTTTAGGCTGTCTTTTTTTATTTCTGGGTCTTTTTCTTCAGTGCTTCAAAGTTTGAGAGCACAGCCCTGTTGTTCGGCTCTTTCTCGAGCGCCATCTCAAGCACCTTCTTTGCGACATCATCCTTGCCGAAGTTCATGTACAGCACTGCGAGGTTGTTGAGCGATGAGATATCTCTCTTGTCCTTGGCTATTGCCATGTTGAAGTATTTTATCGCTTTCTCGGGCTGTTTAAGGTCGACGTAGAGCCTTCCGAGGTCTGCGAATATCCCTGGATAGTCAGGGTCAAGCCTGAGCGTCCTCATGAAGTATTTCAGGGCAAGGTCTTTCCTTCCTTTGTCCATGAATGCAAGCGCGACCTGCCTGTTGTATCGGGGGTTTTCAGGCTCCTGCTCGAGCTGTCTCCACATGAGGTCTGCATAGTCCTCTGCCTTGCTGTGCAGCCGGTCTTTCTTCAGGAGAGAGAAGTGGTGGAGCACGATGCTGCTGTCCAGTATCTCGCCGCCGCTCTCGCGTATAGACGGCTCGACGAGCTCATGCACCTTGTTCCTGAACAATATATCAGGGTTGTTCCTGAACAGCCTTACCAGGCTGCTTGAGCGGTAGCCTGTGTATTCTTCTGAGAGTGTTTTCGTGTCTGTCGTGGGCACTGCGCCTTTGTCTGCACCCTTTGGGCTGTATGTCCTCTGCTGTATCTTGAACCCTATGGACCCCTTGAGGCAGTGCTCCCTTGTGTTTATGAGCCTGGTCACCTCTGACCTGCCGATGTCATCGAGCACCTCATCTGCGTCCATGACCAGTATCCAATTTGATGTCGCTTTCTTGAGCGAGAAGTTCCTTGCTGCTGAGAAGTCATTGTTCCACCTGAAGTCAAAGACCCTGGCTCCTGCTGCTGCAGCGATGTCCTTTGTCCTGTCTGTGGAGCCGGTGTCCACTATTATCATCTCATCCGCAATCTCCTTGACGCTGTCAAGGCAGCTTCTGAGAAACCTTTCCTCATCCTTGACTATCATGCACAGGCTTAATGTGGCCATTGTTGCCTCTCTTGTTGCCAATGTCAAAAGCTCGCGACCACCACAGGTCACAGACCGGTGGCATGCTCGCCCTGCGGGGCTCGGGTCGCTCGCTTTAGCAGCGAGCTT
>JAFGJH010000047.1 GCA_016929255.1 Candidatus Woesearchaeota archaeon | reverse complement strand
TGGTTACACCGGTACCCATTCCGAACACCGAAGTTAAGCAGGCCTACGTTTGGTGCTGTACTGTCCTTTAGGTCGGGAAACACCAAAAGCTGTCCTCCTTTTATAATTCTAGCCTTTTAATTTAATCTTGGCCAAAAAGAAGCCTTGTGTGCCTGTCTTTTCAGGCCAGAACCGCCTGCACAGCCTTGTTTTCGGCGTCAGGCCAGGCTCTCCTACACTTAGGCCAGTTTCTACCAGCTTGGCCGGAAGGGCATCCAGAGCCCACTCAATGACTGCCTCATCCTCCTCAGGCTCCAGGGAGCAGGTGCTGTAGACCAGCGTACCTGCGGGCCTCAGGCAGCGTACAGCCGCTTGTAGGAGGGACTTCTGGGCCTTGGCCATCAATCTTATCCCTTCAGGAGAGCGCTTCTCAAACCAGCCAGGATCGGTCGTGAAGTTGCCTGAGCAGGGAGCATCAAGGAGTATCCTATCAAACATCAACCCAAGATCATCCACATGGGCCGCATCCTTCTGATAGACAAGGCAGGCCTTCACACCACAGCGCTCAAGATTGTTCTTAAGTGCAGAGAGCCGCGGGGCACTGCTGTCAAGCGCCACTATCCTGCCCTGGTTCCTCATGCGCTGCGCAAGCTGCGTGGTCTTCGAGCCTGGCGCTGCACACATGTCAAGGACAAGCTCTCCTTTCTCAGGAGACAGGACCTGCACAGGCATCTGTGAAGCAGCCTCCTGGATGTAATAGTAGCCATGAAGATACTCCGGAGTCGAGCTCAAAGCGAAATCAGATTCCACCCAGTAACCAGAATCAGTGAAAGGTATCTTCTTGAGCTTCACCTTCTTGGTCTTCAACCTGCTGACCAGCAGTTCTTCAGATATCTTCAGAGTATTAATCCTTATTGATTTCTTTAACTGGATATTGCCAGGGTCTATTTCATGCCCAAGTTCCGCGTATCGTTTGAGGAAGAAGTTCATTTTCGCATCCAATATATAGTATCCTTCAAACCATCCTCAAGAGAGTACCTTGCCGAAAATCCTTCAGAGCATATCTCGGATATATCTCCATACGACCTGATTATATCCCCATCCCTTGAAGGCAGATGATCGATTCTCGATGCTGACCCTGAAATGGTCAATATGATATCTGCAAGCAGGTTAACCGATGTCTCCACTCCTGTCCCCACATTGTATACTCCTGTTAATTTTTCCATAGCAACGACTAAGGCCTGCACGACATCCTTTACGTAAATGAAATCCCGCGTCTGCTTCCCGTCTCCAAATATGCACAACTGCCGGTTTTTAAGCGCAGCCTCTATAAATAAGGGAATAACTGCAGCATACTGACTCTTCAGGTCCTGCCTGGGGCCAAAAACATTGAAGAACCTGAGGCTGCAAGTATCCACTTTCCCCTCTTTTTGATACTTGTTCAAGAGCTTTTCTGCCTTCAGCTTCGACTCTGCGTAAGGGCTCTTCGGAGAAGGCTTCATCGACTCTTTCTTCGGAAGCTCTAAAGAATCACCATAGACAGCACAAGAGCTTGAGAAGACCACTTTCTTCACCCCATTCTTGACTGCTACCTTCAGCACGTTCTCAGTTCCGCCAACATTCACCGCAAAACACGCTTCAGGATTTCTTATTGACCCAGGCACACTGACAAAAGCCGCCAGGTGAAAGACATAATCACAACCTCGCATCGCACTATCCAGCACATCAAAATCCGCCACATCACCTTCTACGACAGAACACCTGAACCCATCGATATTCTTCCTCGAACCAGTAGAAAAATTGTCGAATACCACAACATCTGCATCTTTCTGAAAGTGCTCGACCAAGTGGCTTCCTATGAAGCCTGCCCCGCCTGTTATCAAAACCCTCATAATACCTCTTTCTCCATTTTAATCTCACCCACCTGCTCTAACCTTTCCATCCTTATCATTATAATCTTGTTTATCAATTCGCACCTCTGCCTGGCATCGCTGACAAACTGGACAGTCAATGTCTTCTCCTCTGTCCCTGTGAACCCAACCACTATGTCGCCGATCTTCAGAGGATGGTACTCCTTGAAGTTCACCCGCACTATGTTCGCCACCGGCGTCGATTTTGTGACCTTAAAGAAGCTTCCGTATGAATATGTCAAACTGTCCCCTTCAAAGACCAGTTCGTATGAAGTGAGAGAGAGCGTGCTGAAGATGATGAGCACAAGATATGCTGCAATGCAGGCGACAACTATCCTCATGACCCACACCAAAGGCAATCCCAGAGTCTCGAATATGCTTATGAACGGGTTCTCCCCGACGATGTACTGCACGAAATAAAAAGCTCCGATGAGCGCTGCGACCAGAAGAATTGCTTTGCCGACATTCAGCAGGTAAGCCTGAACAAGACTTGGAGAGATGTCAAGCCTCTCCGTCTCCTGTGCGTCTTGAGTCTCCATCTTACGAAACCTCTAAAGCTCGAGGGTAACCTCCCCATTCTTCTCATCAACATCCTTTATTATATTGTGGCCTTTGAACTTCTGCCTGATGTCTTTCCAGGAGAGGGTCTTCCGCATCTCATTCAGCCCGTCGATCGCCTTCTTAACAAGAGGATAGTTCTCGTATATGAACTCTCCTTTGCGCTGATTCTCTGCCTCGGATGTCTCCAGGCCAGCAATCCTCTGCCTCTGCTGGGATATCATCTCATCAATCTTGCCGAGTTTGGTCTTCGTAGCCTTCTCTGCCTGCTCGATGGCCTTTGATTCCACCTTAATCGTGAGGATGCTGTCAAGAGCTTTGTTGAAGGACTCTGCTGATTCTTTATGCAGGTCTCTGTAGAACTTAAGCTCAAAAGGAACTATATCCTTTATCTGGCCTTCGGCAACTGAGTATATGGTCGGTGAGATATCTTTCTTCCTCAGGGTTATCACTGCTTCATGCATTGAAAAGATTTCCTTGCCAGACAGCTGCGCAGGCTTCAGTCCCTTATCAACGCCCGCAAGAAGGCAAAGCTCCTCTGCATATACCCCGCCGAGCCCAAGGTCCATCGCCATTGCCTTGACAAGATTCTCCTTATCTGACTTGGAAAGAAGCGCTGTCAGATCCTCTCTTGTCAGTGTCAGGAAATTGAACTCCTTCTCAGGATACCTGTAAGGCTCTTTCGGCCTGACTGAACGGTCCTTCCACTCCTGGTTCTCTAGAGCAGAAAGGATGATGCTCTGCTCATTGCAGAGAACTACATTGCCTTTGCTGAAAAGCTCGACAACAAGCCTGAATTTCGCTTCCTTTGTCTCAAACATGAACTCGATGATGCGTTCAAAGCCAAGCTGACTGATGCTGCGGAGCCTTGCGTTCTTCAGCTTCTTCCTCAAATAAAGACAGAACCCTGAAGGCTTCTCAGGCACTTCACCCTTGCTGGAGGCGAGATAGATGAGCTTCCCAAGAACAATTTGAAGTATACTCTTGCCTATGGCCGGCACGTGGAGCTGCAATATCAGCTCCTCCTTCCCAACCTGATAGACCTGCTCAAGTTTGGCACTGACCAGCCCCTGCAGCTCACCCAAAAGATAGTGCAGTTCCAAGGAAGATATCTCTGTTTTCATCTGCCTTTTAAACAAGAAGTAGTATATAAATGGTTAGGACTTTCCTGACCATAAGCAGAGCTTATAAAACAAAATGAAAAGAAACAAATAAATGAGAAAAAAAAATCAAAAATCAAGATCAAGCTTCAGGCTCTGCCTCTTCTGTGTATAATACATCCACCTTGGCCTTGCTCCTCAACTGCTCAATATAGAGAGGCACTGCCTGAGCCTTTTTCTGAGTGAGCAGCAATTCATTTATCGCATCATACTGCTCTTCCAGCGACTCTGTCTTCGGCAGCCTGAGTATCACATGATAGCCAAACTGCGTCTGTACGGGCTCTGCAGTGAATGCGTACTCTTCGAGAGCGAATGCAGCATTCTCAAACTCAGGAACCATCTGCCCCCTGCTGAACTCTCCCAAGTCACCGCCATTCTCAGCTGCAGATGGATCTATTGAATTGGCTTTGGCAAGCTCAGAGAACTTTGACTCAATCTTGCCGAGAGACACCTTCTTCAGCTGCTCAATCATATCATTCGCTTCGTCTTCTGTCTCGACCAGTATATGCATCGCCCTGATCCTGGAGTTGAAAAACGCTTCAATCTCTGAATCTGAAACCTTGATGCTGGTGAAGACAACCTTCTCAAGCAATTGATTGATAGTGAGCTGTTTCATGTAGAGCTCTTCCAGATAATCCCTGGAGATGTTCTGCTCCTTAAGCCTTTCCTCAAGCTGATCCTCTGTCACACCAGCGGCTTCCATGGCAGATCTTATCTCATCCTCAACATCAGAGTTAGTGACCTCAATCCCCTGCTTCTTCGCTTCCTGCAAGAGAAGTACCTCATTTATGGTCTGGTTGAGCAACATGGACTTGGTGATGAACTCCCTATATTCCACAGGGACACGATCATACTGCTCATCAAGATAAGCGGTCGTTATCTGCTCATCATTGACAACCGCGGCAATGTCATTCTGCCTGGAAAGCCTGAGCTCGCCAGACTTTGAAGCGAGATATATCAGTCCTGCAATAACTGCAACAAGAACGACAAAAACCACTGCACCAAAGACATATTTCTGCACAGTGCTCTTTCTGGCCCTTGCGTGAGGGTGCTTCACATGCGCATGGTGCTCTTTTGTGTGATGTTTCTTACCTTCCAAAATTATCCCCTCCAAACAAGCATAACAGCTGTTAGACACGTAAATGAAGAGCCAAAAGAAAGACTATTCTATATAAAACTTGTGAAACTTATGGAACCAAATCTGAAAACAACACAATTGTCACCGGTAGGTTATAATAAAGGTTTATAATAGTTATAAACGACTGGACAGACGCCAAGAATATGACGCGAGACATAATAGTAGGCAGGCTTGAATCAGACAGGGAAAAGTACGGCACGAAAGGCATAGTACTTCTGGGTAAACAGTACGTCAAGATGGGAAGGGTAACAAGCCTATCAAACAACATATACCTTGACGTAGCCGGAGCCCATGTAATGTTCATCTGCGGAAAAAGAGGAGGAGGAAAGAGCTACACCATGGGCGGCATCGCAGAAGGCATGGCAGACCTTCCTGATGATGTAAGACAGAACCTCAGCTTCATATTCCTGGACACGATGGGGGTATACTGGACAATGAAGTACCCCAACAAGAAAGATGAGGCACTACTCGAGCAGTGGGGCTTCAAGCCCAAAGGACTTGACATCGTCATCTACACACCCATAAGCTACTATGAGAACTACAAGGAACAAGGCATACCTACCGACAGGCCATTCTCGATAAAGCCTTCAGAGCTCGACGCGATGGACTGGTGCAGCGCATTCGACCTGAACCCGAACGAACCGATGGGAATACTCATAGAAAGGATAGTCCACCAGCTCAGGAAGATAAAAGGAGAATATGACATCGACGACATGGTCCAGGCAGTCCAGCAGGACATAAGATCAGAGCAGGTCACAAAAGACGCCCTCGAGAACAGGCTGCGCAGCACAGAGGCCTGGGGAGTATTCAACATAAAAGGAACGCCACTGAACGAGCTGGCAGCTCCAGGACAGGTCACCATCCTGGACGTAAGCTGCTACGCGACAATGCCCGGAGGGTGGAAGATAAAATATCTTATAGTCGGGCTAGTGTCACAGAAACTCTTCCTGCAGAGGATGGTCGCAAGGAAAAAAGAAGAGTATGACCTGGTCCACAGCACCATAGATTACTTTTCTACAGAGGATGCCTCCAAGAAAAAGCAGGAGATGCCCCTGGTATGGCTCGTCATCGATGAAGCGCACGAGTTCCTGCCAAGAGCGGAAGCAGATGCCAACGCAGCCACAATGCCCTTGATAACAATCATGAGAGAAGGAAGGCAGCCAGGGATATCACTGATACTCGCGACACAGCAGCCTGGAAAGATACACACAGATGTAATGACCCAATCAGACGTGGTGCTTTCACACAGGATAACCGCGCGCATGGATGTCGAAGCGCTAGGACTGCTTACACAGAGCTATATGAGGGAAGGGCTCACCCAGGCTGTCGATGACCTGCCCCGGGTTAAAGGAGCAGGCGTCATATTCGATGACTCCAACGAGAAGCTCTATCCCATGAGAGTGAGGCCAAGGTTCACCTGGCACGGCGGAGAATCACCCTCAGCAGTCAAGATAAAAAAACAAGAGTTCTGAAAAAAATCCGGGAAATAAACACATAACAACCGGAAGACCTCCGCAGAAATGGCTTTTTTCTGCAAAACATTCCTGAGCAGAAAGAAAAATTACGACAGCGTCGGAAACAAGATGGTTTTCCGGACGAAGATTCTATTAAAACTGCGGGCATATCAATGAGCATGGTTTTCAGCAAAAACTTTGCAAGAGAAGTCGAAGGGAGCAACTTCCCGAAATGGGAAGAGATCTTCCTCTCAGCACAAGAGGAACGTGAAAGAGAACAGGTGGCACGCCAGGAGAACCTATTCCTGATGAGGCAGTGCATCGCAGACGCACGGAACGTGCTCAAGGACGAGCACATGATGGACATGCAGAGCCATGTCCTGTCAGTCGCGATGTCGCTCTTCAAGAAAAGGGCAAGCCATGCAGTGTTCTACAAGGAAGAGAAATGCAAAGAGAAGTTCCTGAAGTACTGGGGGAAGTTCAAGCAGAAAAGACAAGTCACGGATGATGCAGAGACTGCCACTAAATCAAAAGGGCAAAAGAAAAGATAGCTCCAAAATCATTTATTTCTTCTTTTTTCCAGCTTTCCTCTTGGGCCTGCCTTTTTTGACACCCGTAAGGTCAGGCGACATCTCAAGAGTAGCCTCTATCGGCGCCTTCTTCATCGATATCATAGAAGCGACAAACATCAAGGCAAATACAAATCCCAAAGCAAAGGCCCAGTCCTCACCTATCCTATCGGTGTAGATGATAGTAAGAACAAAACCAAGGATTGCTGCAAGAGCAAAACTGCTCTTCAAAGGAGCTACTTTGAAATAGACCATATTGTGCACCTCTTTTTTGATTGCAAGGAATATTGGCAAACCTGTTTTAAATAACTTTCGCAGGAATCAGGCGAATTTAACAAAATTAAGCCTGTCGACCTGCTTCCTGGCCTTGACTATGCCCTGCTCAAATTCCTTCATGAACTTCTCCATCCTATTGCATGCGATGTCCTTGCACTCGCCGCACATGATGGCACCTGACTTACACTTGTCATATATGCTTTTCAGTTCCTTGTCATCCTCGATGAGATGCTGCTTGTGCATCTCAAACACCATACACTTCTCTGGCTCACCGCCAATCTTCTTCTGGACATCCACTGTCTCGCGACCGCCTGTCAAGGCACGCCTGAGCTTCTTCTGCGCAGACTTCACATCCTCTGGCAGAACAATGCAGGACTCCGGCTTGGACTTGGACATCTTCAAGCTGCCATCAAGGCTCGGAGTGTATTTGTGGTAAAGGCTTGACGGACGGAAGAACTTCCTGTCCTTTGTCCTATCGACAATATCGCGCGTAAGGCGGATGTGGGGGTCCTGGTCAATACCTACAGGTATTATCCCGGGCATGCGCTCCTCAAGCTGAGGGTAAAGTATATCCCCTACCTGGGTCACTGCAGACATTATTCTGCCAGGGTCAGCACTGCCGTAGATAGCCTTGAACTCATTGAGAGTTATCTTTTTGGCGAACTCATAAGCCATATGGACCACGTCACGGTTCTCTGACTGGAAATAGAACACTGTCTTCTTGAGGTCCAGGCCGAGAGCGAGATAAGCGGGGATGTGGAACTCCAGCGCGCGCCTGCGGCCTTCCTCAAGAGATACACCCCTTGCGGCAGCAGCCTCGAGGTCAGCGACAAGTATGTAGGCTTTGGCCCCCCTGTCCTGAAAGTAGCGTATGTTCTCTACCACCTGCTTATTGCCGAAATGTATCTTGTCGTTCGTCGGCATTATGCCTGAAAGGACATAGAATGGTTTCTTCTCCTTGATGCACCTTGATATCATCTTCAGATCCCTGCCAGCAAAGACGACACCACGCCTCATCAGGCAGTTAGGGTGCGGAAAATCATCTACATCAAACTCTTCCAGGCCAAAGTCCTTGATCACCTTTGCATAGTCCTCTGGAAGCTCTGCACCATATGGATCCATAATCTTTACCATGTGAGAACCGCTAGATTTAGAGTATTTAAATCTTATTGCTTCATAACCCTGTAGAAAACTTCCTGCTTCGCAGGGTTGCCGTCAGGCTCGCCTATTGATTATTTTATTGAAAGCCCTGCCTCCCCGCAGGGGCCTACCTCCGCAACGGGCGCGCTTCTTCAGCAAAAGCGGCTCGCAAATGACGGCAACACCGTTTTCTACAGGGCTTGCTTAAGCCACTCCTCGACAACCTTGAGCCCAGCATCCCTGTTTGCCGGATATGCTGCCAGGCTTATTTTTATGTGAAAGCAGTCGCCGCTGTCGGTAAGGTAGAACCTGTTCTCCCCCAACAGCTTTGCCTTGTCCAGACGGATGAAGAAATTGAGCTCGCTGTCAAGCCTTGACTCTGCCTGGGAACGGATGAGATTCAAGTGGCTCTCTGAAATGCTTTCCTTCAGATGTCTCAGGAACCGTGCAGTCTGACGCTCCTTCTTGAGGAAAACCTCAAAGATGGTTATCTTCCGCTCCTGGAACCCTGTCGCGACACTGGTCTTCAGGTCTACCTTCTCTTTTTCCAGATCAAAAGGACAAAGACCTTTGAGCGCCTCGCTGATTTTTCTCAAGTCCTCTCCCTCGTGGGCAAACACGCTCAGCTTAACATTATGGGCCAGCTTCATGACATCCGATAAAATCGAATGATTTATATAATTTTATGAAAACAGTGACCGCATGAAACACACTGTAGCAATAACCCTTATACTGGTCAGCGTCTTCTTCCTGTCACAGATCGTAGGTCTGGCAATAACAAACCAGTACATCACAGAGAAGACAGTGAATGAAACGACCGGCGAAGTTATCAACATAACCTACAGCGGCCTGCCATTTGACATGCAGAGGCCAGAGGTGGAGGAATCGAAATCTTACATCTTCATACTCGGCGCAGTGCTGATAGGCACTGTGCTGGTGCTGCTTCTCGTCAAGTTCAGGGGATTCAAGATTTGGAAGTTCTGGTTCTTCCTGTCAGTCACGCTATGCCTGACCATAGCATTCTGGGCGTTCCTTTCAAAGCTCGGGAACATAGGCCTCGGGCTCTCCCTCATTCTTGCGCTGGGAATCGCAACCATAAAAATATACCGCCCGAACATCATAGTCCACAACGTCAGCGAGATATTCATCTACGGGGGTCTGGCGGCAATATTCGTCCCGATAATGAACCTATACGCAATCGTGATACTGCTGCTTCTTATATCAGTATATGACATGATAGCTGTCTGGCAGAGCAAGCACATGATAAAGATGGCAAAGTTCCAGACGGAATCCAGGGTATTTGCAGGACTCTCCATACCATACCAGCTGCCGAACAAAATTGAGGATGCCGGCAAGAAGAAGAGCGGCGGAAAGAAGGCTCAGGAAGAGGTGAAGAGCGCAATCCTCGGCGGTGGGGATATAGGGTTCCCCCTGCTTTTCGCAGGAGTGCTCATGAAATCAGTCGGGTTCCTGAAAGTCCTTGTAGTTCCTGCTGTCGTGACAGTGGCCCTGTTCCTGCTTCTGTATTTCGCAAAGAAAGACAAGTTCTACCCGGCGATGCCGTTCATAACAGCCGGGTGCTTTGCAGGACTTGGACTGCTGTTTCTCCTCTGAACAGAATGCGAGATATGCAAAAATCAATCAGGACCGTTCTAAGGACTTCTTGAGCTTAGAACTCAGCTTATGCGCCCAGGTTATGCCTTTGAGGCTCACGGAAATCTTGTTGCTCTCCTCGAGATAGGCCAGTATCTGCATCAGGGTGTTGTGGTTTACCTGCTTCGGGAGCCTTTTCTTCAGCTCTGGAATAGTGAGGTATACACCATCATTGTCCTCAAGCACCGCCTCGACCATAAGTATCGTGCTGAGGGTGGGTGAGTGGAATTTCTTTTCTTTTTTTTCCTTCTTCAATACAATCACCAATATTTATGAATCCGTAAATAATTGTTATATTAAAATGTTTTGGTTGTGAGCAAACATTTAAAAAACATTTCCGCATATTGCCCTGCGGGCAGGCTAGGCCGGGAGGTTAGTCGTCTCCTGTAACCATCAACCGACTTACGATGGGGCTGAAGCCCGGAGAGAGGTCTGTCCAGGGCTTGCTGGTCTTGGCCCGGACAATGATACTCTGTCCTTAGGGACTGGCCTTACAGGGAATCGGGTCAGGCTGGGAACAGAGCAGCCCTAACCAGTTCGGTTGGTGCTCTAAGGGTAGCGGAGTTGAGGAAGGGTCAAGGTTAAACCATCAGGTTTTGGGCGGATCCATCTTTGGGCGTGCCTGCCTACTTTATTTTTTGATCATCATAAATCATCATAAATTATCATAGTTAATTATTCTATCTCGCGTGAGAATGCAGAAACACGAATAAAACACGGACATTTATAAATGAAACTTTATAAATTATAAAAAAATAAAGAAAAATAACGAAACATTTAAATAGTAGTTTGTCACTATACCAAGGTACTATGTCTTTTAGTGAAGTGAGCGGACACTGCAATATCAGCAACATGGACATTTCACTAAAGGGAGATGTCTTCACTGGCGTCTTTAACACATACACAATCAAGCGCTAACAAGGTCTTGTCTCAACGGACATGGACTTTGTTGCGCGGATTATCAATTCTGAAGCAACAAGGTCCTTGTCAAGAGGCTAGGCTAAAGAAAGCAAAACCGGCAAAAACAAACAAGGAGAAGCAAACCAAACCAGGTGTTGAGAGAGATGGAACAAAAAAACCCCCTTAGCCTAGAGGAAAGGACACGCACGC
This sequence comes from Candidatus Woesearchaeota archaeon, assembly GCA_016929255.1. GTDB lineage: Archaea > Nanobdellota > Nanobdellia > Woesearchaeales > UBA11576 > JABMQF01. The sequence continues at coordinate 31,482 of JAFGJH010000047.1, read as the reverse complement.
CAAGAAAAGTAGAGATAGTCAGCAACATGAATGACCTGAGGACAGGCCAGCTCATGGACCAGATAGAAAGAGCCAACAGGACCCTCAATTTCTTGAGCAAGAGACGGCAGATCGTACTAGTCGAAAGGAACCATGATTATCTCGATGAGATACTGACAAAGGTGCTTCCTGAATTGTGCCCAAAACATCTCCTTAGCTACCAGAACCACCACCTCCCGCACTACATAGTCCGCGATGGAAAAGTAGAGATATATCAGAACCTGGAACCGGCATCACCAGTCATTCTGGTAAAAGCAAGGGTCAAGCACCCGTGCAGCGTGGCGGAGAAAGTGCCTAGGAAAGCTGTCTATTTCGGAAGGGTCTCTGAAAGGCATGACAATTACAAACTTATGGTAGGAGATGTGTTAGGACTGGAAGTTGTTGTGAGGGATTCCGCAGATGTTGACATGGTCGTAAAACAGATACTACAAATGCCATTCTTCAAGCTAGAGCATTATGAGAGGCACAGGAAAAACAACGGCTACAGTTCAGACCACCTGAACACCAAATATGAGAATGGCAATGCCGTCATGAAAGGCCTCGAGGTGGAGATACAAGTGACCACACTAAATAGTCACAGAAACAGCATATACAACCCTAATCAAGGCCACGACACATCATACGGAGCAGAGAAGCTCGGCAGCAGACACCATCTTGGCGACAGGCAGCTGGTCATAGTAGGAAACTCTGTAGATGTGCCTGAAGACATGTGCTTTGTCAAGAGGACAGACGGCCTGCTCGTCGCAAATGTGCCAAACCCAGTACAGAAATACCTGCTCATAGTGCCGCAGAAGCACTAGAAAAGTTTATTATAGTCAATCCTTTCTTTTTTATCTTATGCAACTCAGCCCGGAACAGCAGAAGGCCATAGAACAGCAGAAAGCGCAATGCATATTCTGCCAGATAATAGACGGGAAGATAGACTCGAAAAAAGTCTATGAAGACAAGCTGCTGATAGGAATTCTGGACATAAACCCCGCATCAAAAGGTCATGTGCTGCTGATGCCAAAAGAGCATTATCCCATAATGCCGCTGATACCTCCTGAGACATTCAAGCAACTCATAGACAAGACCAAGGAGGTCGACGGCTGCGTAAAAGAGGCATTGCTATGCAAGGAGACAACAATCTTCATAGCTAACGGAGCAGCAGCAGGGCAGCAGAGCAGCCACTTTATGCTGCACATAATCCCCCGCGACGGAGGGGACGGGCTTGAGATGCTGGACATCAGCGGAAAAGAGGCTCCGAAAGAAGAGATAAAGGAGGTCTCAGCAAAGATAGGGCCCCATCTCAATGCTGTGCTGGCGAGAAACCTTCCTGCGCTGGGGTTCAAAGCGCCTGCGGGAACAGGCCAGAAGCTGACAAAAGAGCAGGTGCTTCAATTGATAGACTCAAACCTCCAGATAAAGAACATCATACTGGAGAATCCTGAGCAGTTCAAGCAGCTGGTTCCGAAACACCCGCAGCTCAGCCAACTGTTCAAGGACTTTGACCTCGACGACATACTGAAACAAGTGAGACAGAAATCAAAACCAAAAAAACCCGGAAAGCTGAGCCTGGACGAGGCCATCAAGTGAAAATGGCAGAATGCAGATACTGTGAAATTGCAGAGAAGAAACAAAACCTGCTGTACGAGGATGAGGACGTCCTGGCAGTACTACCTGAAAAACAAGCTGCAAAAGGGCATGTCCTGGTGGCCGCAAAGAACCATCATGATAACATCCAGGAAATCGATGATAATGAGCTGGAGCACATATTTTATACTGCCAGCTTCGCTGCAGCCTCCCTTTTCGATAAGCTCGAAGCCCACGGAACCAACATAATAGCAAAGACAGGCAGCATAATCAAGAAAGGAGGGCATTTCCACATTGATGTCATCGCAAGGAAATCAGAGGACGGGCTGAATTTTCTCTGGAGCCCGAAACGGCTGCCAGAAGATGAGATGAAAGAGATCCAGAGCAAGATAAAAGACAAGTGCGACATGATAGGTGTCAAGAAAAAGAAAGAGGTCATCAACCTTGACAGAAAGCCTGAGAAGCTAGAATCCAGTGAAGAGAAGGCTTCTGAAGCAGAAGCGAAACCTCTTTCCAAGGAAGGCAAAAAGTACAATAAAACAGAGAAGAAACAAGAGAAAGAGGATTCACATGAGGACAAGGAAAGCTATCTTGTCAAGCAGCTGAGAAGGATGCCTTGACCAATTCAATAAATCCTTTTCGGCTTGGAAATATCATCGAAATATTCCATCATCGACACATCAGTCATGCACGCCACAACATCAATCGTCTTTGACACCGCATCATTTAATGGAAGATTTTTGAACCGTGTAGCCAAGACATAACTAAAAACCCGTTTTATCATATCCTGAGCCTTCTTGAACTCATCCTCCAACTTGTCATGCCCGTAGACATTGTTAAACATCCATTTACGGATGACATCAAAAGCCTCTCTTCTTTCACCATTAAAACAGACGCGCCCTTCTTCAAGGCTTGAGGTGACAAGCCCATAATTAAGCTCATCAAGAATACGAGATTTGCTGTACCTATCCCCACAACCTAATAACCTAAGCTCTGATTGAGGAAGGTCAGACTCTGAAATGACCCCTAACTTCAGGAAATCACTGATATCGCTAGATGTGTAAGCAAACTTGTCTGCCCACACAGCAACCTCTCCTTCAGGAGTGAACGGCCTCAAAGCGACTGCGTCAACACTGCCTTCACCCCTTGAATGATTAAGGATGCCATCCCTGGTCTCCAGACTGAGATTAATGCCTTTTCCATTGTTCTCTATGCGGTCCACTATCTCAAGACCATATCTTGCGTGATGGAACTCATAATCAGGATTGCATAGAATCTCCTGCACTATCTCTGTAATGGCCCTTTCGCCCGCGTGCCCGAAAGGCGTGTGGCCGTTGTCATGACCTATACCAATAGCACCGCCGAGATCAGGATTCAGAAACAAGAACTGGCAGTTCCGCACAGCAAGCTGAGCCACCTTTATCACGTGAATCAGCCTAGTGGTTATCTCCTGATTCACAGGATGGAGGGCTGTCTGCGACTTGTTCCTCAGCCTTGCGTGACCATCAGACCAGATAAGCCGGTCATAATCACGCCGGAATATTGTACGCCAGTCACCATCATCAGCCTCATCCTTAAGACGGCCTCTTGACTCTGAAGAAAGAGTGAACTGCTCTGCAAGCCCAAAACCAAGCTTTACGCAGCGCTCCTTATGCTCATGCTCAAGATCCTCCTGGATCTTCCTGCTGCAAATTACACGACCTGATATCCTTTCCATTGTCTAACCCCCTCCCCTAAATAATTTCAGCAAAAGATGCTCGTATAATAATCATTCTACAAGAATCGCAGGCTTGCCAGGCATGGCGTTCTGGGCCTTCTTATCCTTGCAGGCTTCTGCCTTCACGACGACAACATCTGCCTTGAACTCATCTGAAAACCTATGCTTGTTCTGCTCAAGGGCAACGAACTCCTCCTCCTGGGAAGTCACCATATCAGGTATCTTAGACCTGTCCCTGGCCAGCTTAGGCACCAGCTTAGACACATCTGCGCTATGCTCCTTATCCATAGTGGCCTTGATCAGCTCACCCACATTATACGTCTTCTCAAGCTCAAATTTAAGCTTCTTAAGGAAACCATACTTCCAGCCGTCTGAGACAATAAGCGTTATCTTCTTAGGTCTCTTGATTTTCACAAGCGCCAATATGTCACGGACATCCTTCAGCGCTGAAACCGCGACTTCCTCAGCAGCCTCTGCAGCAAGGTCGATCTTCTTCTCATCAGCCTTTGGCCAGGCCTCAAGAGAGACAAAAGGCTTGTTGCCAAGATTCTCCCAGAACTCCTCAGCAAGGTGGGGACAGACAGGAGAGAGGAGCCGTATGAACACCTCAAACTCCTTCTTCGTGCATCCCTCCTCGACGGAATAGAAGATATCCTTCAGTTTTATCACAGCAAGATTATACCTCAGGCTGTCAAGGTCTTCAGTGTAACCCCTGATGAGCCTGTTGAACCTGCTCTGGTTCAGGGCGCTCATCTTGCCTGGCCTGAAATCTTGCACAACAGAAACAACACGGTTGATGAAACGCAGGCTGCCGTTGATACCTTCATCGCTCCACTCCAGGTCCTTGTCAGGAGAGGCTATAGAGACCAGAAACATTCTCGCGGTGTCTATGCCGTGTGTCTTGCTGATCTCCTCAGGCAGAACCACATTACCTCTGGATTTTGACATCACAACGCCTTCCTTATGCAGCATGCCCTGGTTGAAAAGCCTGATGAATGGCTCGTCAAACTTGACCAGACCTAAGTCCCTCAGAGCCTTTGTGAAGAAACGGGCATAGATAAGATGCATACAGGCGTGTTCTGCCCCTCCTATATAGAGATCTACAGGCATCCAGTAATTGGCCTTGACAGGGTCGAAAGGCTTCTTTCTGTTCTTGTTATCGGTGTACCTGAGGAAATACCAGCTGCTGTCAAAGAATGTGTCCATCGTGTCGGTCTCACGACGCGCAGGCTTGCCGCACTTCGGACATATGCAGTTCACGAATCCCTTGCTAGTCTCAAGAGGGTTCCCTTCCCCAAACTTGACTTTTTCAGGAAGCAGCACAGGAAGGTCCTTCTCAGGCACAGGCACTATGCCGCAAGAACCGCAGTAAACCACTGGTATCGGCGTGCCCCAATAACGCTGCCTGGATATCAGCCAGTCACGCAGCTTGTAATTGACAGTAGCCTTGCCCCAGCCATTCTTCTCTGCGAATTTAGTGATATCAGCCATTGCGTCCGCGTTGTCCATACCGTCAAAATCCCCTGAATCGACAAGCACGCCGCGGTCTACAAAAGCCCGAGCCATCTTTGCGGGGTCCAGCTTGTAATCAGCAGGCAATATGACAATCTTGATAGGCAGGCCATACTTCTTTGCAAACTCAAAATCCCTCTGGTCGTGGGCAGGAACAGCCATAACGGCACCCGTGCCGTATTCAAACAGGGCGTAATCCGCGACCCACAACGGGCACTTGTCCCCTGTGAAAGGGTTGATGAAGTACTTGCCGAGGAACCTGCCGTTCTTGGGCTTGCCCTCTGCAGTCCGCTCGATAGAAGACATCTTCTTGACTTCCTGGACAAAGGACCTCACGTCCTGCTCAAAAGGCGTCCCTTCAGTCAATTCGGTCACCAGAGGGTGCTCGGCAGCCAAGACAAGATAAGTGATCCCGTACACTGTGTCTGCCCTTGTCGTGAATGTTGAGATGGTCTTGCCTGTGTCAGAGCCGTCCTCATTGACTATCCTGAAGTCAAGCAGTGTGCCCTGGCTCTTGCCTATCCAGTTCTCCTGCATCATCTTTATGCGCTTAGGCCAGTCCAGCTTATCCAGACCAGCCTGCAGCTCATCAGCATAATCAGTGGTCTTGATGAACCATTGCTCCAGGTCCTTAGGTATAACCTCGGTGTCCTCATGGCGCCAGCATTTTCCGTCGTGAACCTGCTCATTCGCAAGGACAGTCCTGCACTTAGGGCACCAGTTCACGCTCGATGACTTACGGTAGACAAGCCCTTTATCCATGAAATTCAGGAAGAAATACTGGTTCCACCTGTAATACTCGGAGTCGGATGTCTTGAGCATCCTGTCCCAGTCATAGCTCAGGCCGAGCTCCTTCTGCTGCCTAATGAAGTTAGCAATAGAAGAGTCAGTGTATTCCTTAGGATGCGTACCTGCCTTGATAGCGGCGTTTTCCGCAGGCAGGCCAAAAGAGTCATAACCCATAGGGTATATAACGTTAAAACCATTCATACGCTTGAATCTGGTGTAGATATCCCCTATGATGTAGTTGAATGCGTGACCCATATGAAGGCCAGAACCAGAAGGATAAGGAAACATCTCAAGGACATACAGCTTCTTCCTGGTGTCTTTGTCAGACCTGAAAACCCTGCTGTCTTCCCACTTCTTCTGCCACTTCCTCTGGATATCACTAAAGCCTGCCATAAACACCACAAACCTACAATTCTCTTATATACTTTTTCAAAACAGATTAAGGGAAGATACGGTAAAAGCTCACTGGAGTCGCTGCTGCGGATCAGTGCTCACCAGGATCTGCCTCTCGTCGAGCTCAGCATAGTTTATCCTGCCCTTCAGCTTAAGCTCCTTAAGATAGGCGTAGAAGGAAGTCCTTCCGCAGAGCTGCTTCTCACTGACAACAATCTCCTCCAGCTCCTTTGTTGAGTACTTGTTCTCACCTACGAGATCAAGTATAAACTTCAGCACATATCCTTTCCTGTTAGGCAGGACCCTCGACATTATGTGCCTCTGGAAGCTATTAGGGGCAGGACTTACCTGCTGGGCAACCGGCTGGATCTGCTGCAGTATGGGCTGGGGCTGTACCTGGACCTGATGAGAGGCTGCCTTAAGAGCATGAATCTGCTGTGAAAGCTCACTTTTTGCCTCAAGAATATGAGATCTTGCCAGATTTTTGGCATTTTCAAGCTCTTTCTGGGAATTATAGAGATTATCCCTTACAGAAACCAGATCTGACTTAAGCTCATCATTTTCGGTTTTAAGGCTATTTACAATCTCTCTGAGCTTCGAATAAGATTCAAGCCAATTCCTCTGTATCCCTGTGATATCTTGCTTCAGAGCGTCCTCCTTAGCCTTCTGGCGCTCTATATGCCCTGAAAGGTAATCTACCCAGGTCTTAAGGCGTTTTAGCTCCTGTTCTGAGGCCTCCTTATGCTCTCTAAAGCTGTTATGGATCTCACTTTTCAGCGCATCCTTATGTGTTGAAAGAGCTTTAGAAAGCTCCTGATGCCTGTTTTCAAGGTTTTCAGCCATCTGAGCAGTCCTGGAATGGTTAGAGCTCAGCTCACTATGGGAACTATGTAATTTTTGGTGGTTTTCTGATATTTTCTCGTATTTTTGCAATAGTTTCAGATTATGCTCAGAAAGCCTCTGGTTAGACCTATTCAAATAGTCTATCCACTGACCCAGCTTTTCCATCTCTTTCTGGTTGGAATCAACCTTGTTATTGATCTCACCAATATCTGTCTTTATCTGCGCAAATGCCTGAGCTAGTTGCTCTGAGAAAGTGGTAAATTTGCGTTCTAGCTCTTTCTTCCTTTTACCACCTATGATCTGAAAAACCATCAAAATCACCTTCAATCTTGATATGAAATGCATTGAAATATTTAAATCTTGCTGTTCAGTTCGTGTTCAGTACGTACTGAACCTGAACTCAAGAAAACCCTTTAAAATGCTTTTAAAAATCGCAAAAAGGCATATTTTGGTTCAGTACGTACTGAACCTGAACTGAATTCGCGACGGGTACGAACCTGGACAGCACATCCAGTGGCCTGTTTTCTCGACGAGAATAAAAAACAACGCCCAAAACATGAGTTCGGTACGGATTGTGTCCGAACCTGGAGCGAACCCATTTATACAGCCTAAAACGCCCGAATTTGGCCGAATCGTGAGAGTCCGAACCTGGAGCGAACCTGGTCCGGAGAAGAAAAAATTGTTCTTCTGCAACGGTTCTGGCTGATCTGCTGAAAACATAGTCAGCAGTTGCAGATGCCTTGTTTAGTACCAAAAGATATATATCGTAAAAATTGTTTTTGAAAGATTTTTTTGTAATCATTATTTTTTGATTTATATTTTGTAGTTAAATATGGTTCGGTAGGGGTCAAATCACATCCAAAAATGAGCTGAAGTGAGGGTTCAAAAATCCTAAAAGGTTAGAAAAAAGCCCAAAAACATGACCCCGAATATCGGGGCATTTTTGATAGTTTCAAAAAAACAACCTAAAAAGTCCAAAAATACCTAAAAGTGACAGATCCAGAATGCTCAAAAAACCGAAAATACGGCTCAGAAAAGCATAAAGTTAATTTCCAGCCTTCCAGCCCTTTTTAGGTAAGAGCTAGATGCTGTGGAAGCCTGCAAAAAGCCATATGGAATGGTAAAAAAGGCTAAAGTAAAGGCTAAAGTAAAGCATATGATATGTATGATGGGTGGAAAAGCTGTAAAAGCCATAAAATCAAGAAAAAAATCAAAAATTTTATCAAAAATAGTACAATCAGAACTTTTTGAACTGGGCTGCGGTGTCTATAAGGTCTACATGGCCCATAAGCTGCTGCCTGCAACAGTACCTCTCAAGACCCAGATCATCAAGAACCTTCTTCATGGCTTCTCCTTTGGCAACCCGGGCCTGAAACTCCTCCCAGAGGTGCGCTATGGGCTTGCCACAGCTCCAGCATCTTATTGGAATTATCATATTTTCACCTTGGTTATTTCAAAAAAGCATGAAAAAGTGAGGCAAAATGTGTTATTGCCGGACACAATAGTGCATATGTTGCGGCTGAATCACCTGTAAGACTTCTGCCTCTTGGCCCTTGCCTTTGAATCATTAGGCTTGCGGGTCTCCTTATATCTCGTATCTGCAACAAGGAATGAACGATCATAATCCAAAAGCATCCTCTTGACCTTCTCGCCGCCAAACTCAGAGAGCGCCTTTCCCATTGCCTGCCTGATGGCATCAACCTGGGACATAACCCCTCCCCCATGGACGTTGACATCTATATGAACCTTCGAGGTAAGGTCTCCCAATAGGGTCAATGGCTCCTGGATCCTCATCCTGGCCAGCTTTGGCTCAAAAGATTCAAGCATCTGCCCATTTATCCTAACCAGCCCATTGCCTGCTGTCAGTGTAAGCCTTGCTATCGAACGCTTCCTTGTACCTGACGTGTGAATAACCTTTGATTTAGTCAACCTTACCACCCAAAAACCTTGAAATATCCCTTAATGAAACATGACTGACCGTCAGTTTCGAAGCATCTGCTTCCTTGAACCTGACCAGATTCTGATCCTTAAACTGGGCTGGAACACCATTCCAGCACATTATGTTCTTGAATGCGGCAATGCCCCTGGCATTCTTGTAAGGGAGCATGTTCCTAATAAGCCTCTTAAGCAACAAATCCGGAGCTCGAAGGTAATGCGGACCCTTGGCCCATGTCCCCCTGGACACATTCTGCTTGAACTTTCCCAGGACCACCTCTTTCTTGCCGGAAATCACCGCCTTCTCAGCATTGACTATGTCAATCTTCTCTCCCAGCAGAGCCTTCTTTGCAACAATGGCTCCCAGCCTTCCAACAATCTGATCGGTTGCGTCTACTATCATTTTACCCTATTATCCTTATGTCGGATGGTTTCAGATTCTTCTGCATCAAATCCGATATCAAAAGCGCAGCGCAGTTCTGCTTCCTGAGCTTCTCGACCGCACCTTCTGAAAACGCAAATGCCACAACAGTCACCTTGTGGTCAAGCACTCCTGAACCCAGCACCTTCCCGGGAACCACAACAGTCTCATTGTCCTTCGTGAACCGATTTATCCTTGAGAGGTTAACTGCACGCCTGTTCCTTGTAGGCCTCTCTAGGTCAGATGCGAGCCTCTTCCAGAACGCGGAAGAGTCCTCGATAGCCTTCTTCTTCAGCTCCGCAACTAGGCTCCTGAGATGCGGGTTTGTTGGACCTGTTCTCGTCGACATTTTTGGTTCGAATCCAGTTCGGATTTATGTAAACATGAATGCGGGGGACGGGGTTTGAACCCGCGCAGGCACTAAGCCATACGGCCCTCAACCGTACCCGTTTGATCTGTCGGAATGCTGCACTTTCCGAGCATGCTCAGAAACGTAACCCGTTTCTGACATGTCATGAAATGACATTCACAACAATTGACCACTCCGGCACCCCCGCAAATGATCGTTGACGATCCGCCAGGGGGAGTCACTTGACGAGGCTGACCACCTCATCGCACTTCTTCTGGATAGCATCAATAGCAGTTGACACTATCTCCTTCACAGAGAGCTGACCCCAAGACTCTATAGTGAAAACGAAATCTGTATTTGATTCGTTGAGCTTGATGTGCTGGGGGTCTACCTCTGCGCAAGCACCGCACAGGTGGCATCGCAGAAGGCTGTCCTTGTTGATCACTAGTTCCTTGTTCTTGACAGAGTAGACATCAACAGGGCAGGAGTCAGCGACTGCCTTAGGGTCCTCAACACCCTTCTTGACATCAATCACAGGCTTGTACTTGTAATAAGCAAGCGCAGGAGACCATTTAGCATGCTCCTTTCCCTTGCCGAGCACAGCCGTGGCCTCAAGCTCCAGCGTGTGCCCCTTTATCAGCTTCACAATAGGCATTTTGGGGTACACAGGCATGACCTTAGGATCCTTTGACTTAAGCTCTGAAGCGTAAACATAACCAGGCCCTTTTGCCTTGAGCGAAAGCTCAAGCTGGCACTTGGAGCAGCCCTCACCTTTGCAGGTGCACTCCTCAGGCAGGTTGTAGGCGGTCAGGTCTGTCGACAAAGGAATCAAGCCGAGCCTATGCGCAATCATCTCGTCATATAGCACAGAGCTGTTCTTCCTCAACTCAACATCCTCTATCGCCATTGTAGGAACTTCATCAATGATTGTCTTCCTAAGCATGTTCGCGAAAGCAGGCGTCGCTCCCTTGATCAGGAACACAACCCTGCTCTGCTTCTTGTTTTGTTCAATCAGTTCGACTTCCATGTTATACCTTCAGACCCTTCTTCCTCTCCTGCCACCTTTCTTCCTGCAACCATCGTGCGGAACAGGAGTGACATCCTGGATTATGCCTATCCTAAGGCCCATCCTTGATAATGCCCTCACTGCAGCCTGCGCTCCAGGCCCTGGTGAACTAGGGCCTCCATGGCCTCCAGGAGCCCTTATCTTGACATGAATGCCGGTTATTCCGCGTTCAAACGCGAGCTCTGCAGCCCGCTTAGCGGCTATCATCGCAGCTGTAGGAGATGACTCCATCCTGTCAGACTTAACCACCTGACCTCCGGATGTCCTTGCGATAGACTCTGTACCTGTTATGTCAGTGATGTGAATTATTGTGTTATTGAACGAAGAAAAAATATGACAAAGACCCCATCTTATGGGCCTTCTCTCCTGCCTCGGCCTCTGATAATCCTGCCTAGGCTGTCTCTGCTGCGGCCTTTCCTCCTGAGACCTCTCCTGCCTGGCCTGAGATGCTGCTTCAGGTTGTCCTGCGGTCTTGTTTTCTTCAGCCATATTATTCCTCTTTCTTAGCCTTGGCTTCTGCTGCCTTCTTTGCAGGCTTCTTGGCCTTGGGTCTTTCCTTTGACCTTTCTGCGGGTTTCGCCTCTTTATTGCCTTCCTTCTTGACTATCTTCTCCTTCTCTTCCTTCTCCTTGACCGCCCTTGATGCAACCCTCTCAGGATGCTCCGGATCGCTGAGCCTAGAGCGGGCCCTGAAGTTTATCTGGCCCTCTTCCTTCAAAGGAACAAGATAAGAAGGTGATGTCACCAGCTTATCGCCGATGCAGACGTGAGCGTGTGTGATGAACTGCCTTGCCTGCTTCATGCTATTCGCAAGGTTCTTCTTGTATACAATGGTCTGAAGCCTCCTCTCAAGAACATCCCTCAATGAGATTGAAAGAATAGCGTCGAGAGCCGCTTCAGGGGACAGAAGCCCGTACCTTCTCATCCTTTCTAGTAAAAGCTCCTTCTCTTTATCCGCCTGCGGTCCTGAGAGAGTGACAAGCTTCTTCGCCTGCGCAGTAGCCTCCCTCAAGAAAGAGCCCATCTTCCAGATCTCTGTCTTGTTCTTGAAGCCGTACTCCTGCATAAGCTGCTTCTCTTCTTCTATCCTTGCCCTCTGCCAGGGATGCCCCGGCGTGGTATACTTTTTCCTGTGTTTCTTAGGATCTCCCATCTTACACTCTCAGCTTATTTTCCGCCTTTGGCAGCAGGAGCTGCAGATTTTTTCCTCTGCACTCCCAATCCTTTTCCTTTTTTCTTCCTGAAGTTGTTCTTGGTCTTCTGACCCCTTACAGGAAGGCCCAGCATATGCCTTACACCCTTATATGAGCGTATCTTCTTCATGAGCTTGATATCATTCTCGACCTGCCATCTCAAATCAGCCCCTATGATGTGCTTGTTCTCTCCTGTCTCTGCATCTTTCCTCCTGTTGAGCATCCAGACAGGGAAACCATATTTTGACGGCTCTTTGAGGATCTCATTGAGCTTCCTGACCTCGTCTGCGTTAAGCTGCCCTGTAATCTTCTTCCTGTCTATCTTTGAGAAAGTGCATACTGCATTTGCAAACATGAAACTCACGCCCTTGATCCTGTTAAGAGAATGTCCTATAGGCTTTGAGCCATCCAGGTCTGTATCAGCAATTCGCACGATATGCCTGTAATCTTCCTTTATTTGTTTCTGTTCAACCATTTTAATCGCTAATCTTACTTATTTTGAGTTTAAAAAGCTTAGAAGGCGGTTTTTAGCAATAATGATTGCTTAAAACCCTAAACGCGCCCAAAAAGCCTTTGAACTCGGGTTTTTGTATGATGATTCCAAAATCCGGGTCATATATAAAGCTATTGAAAGCCCATATCAAGAGCAAAAGGGCGGTAGCCGGGACTTCCATGCCTGCGCCTGTGTCGCGAAGCTTTTGAACCCGGACCGAAGGATGACTGCGCAATGCTCCACAGTCCTTTGTGCTGCCAGGTTACACCACTACCGCCATATCGCACAAAAAGTACGTAATAGTTATTTTATAAAGGTTTTGCTTGGTGAGCGAGGTTTTTAGATAATTAAAAATTACATATGTGTAACAATAATTTATCATATTCGGCAAGCCATCGTATCTGAAAGAATCACGAAAGACAATAAACAAAATCCATTCAAGAGCTTTCGGAAGCCTTCTGCTTCATCCCCCACAAAAAATCCCTTATCTTGTAAACAAAATAAGGGGCGCTGAAAGTGATAAGATAGACAACACTCAGGACTGCCGCGTTATGAGGATTGGAATTGTTGATCACCTCATTGAACCTGTTCGCAACACTTGCCATCACATAAACAGTAATCAATGCTATTGCAGGGATGAAAACCCCTGCAACGACGTGATGCGTCTGGTCAACATGCTCAATGTCCTTTATGATGAGGTTGAACATGGACCCGAAAACAAAACCTACTATGCCGAGGATCGCGTACAGCTGCGTGGAATTAAGTATCATAAGAAAAGGAATCAAAGTAACAGCGACCAGCAAGTTACCGACAATAGCGACGACAAGCCCGATCCAGTAGATGACGGGATGTGTGGCGCTGACAAAGTGGGCATGCTTCTCCATCTTTTGATCAGAATACATCAGATGCATGGTCCGCTCTATCTCTTCCTCTGACCACCCCTTTTCCAGCAACCTATGATGCAGGCTTTTAGGCATGAAGCGCCATAAGAAAGAAGGATTAATAAAGGTTTCTCAGGGCAATCAGCTTGCCTCAGGTTTTATCATGTCCTGGACATGTGCAAAGAAATCCTTGGTCCTCTTGAAGTACTCTGTTATGATATCTATGTCTGTCTTAATGATCTCATCATCTATAGTGACTGTCATGGTCACGTGCCTCCTGAACTCACTGGCCCTGCTGAAATCCGCCTTGCTTATCTTCCTCAGACGTATGAAGAAATCAGAGAACTCAGGCAGGAACTCATCCTTCGGAAACAGTTTCTTGACAAGATTGGCCTTAGGTATGGGCGCAGTAGGCACCTCATCTATCTTCTTATTCTCCTTAAGGTGCTCCAACAGGGCAGTAAAAGTGAAGTCAATGGCGTTTATGAGACGCTCAATGATGTGCTTAATCACATCACACGTCCTGGTATACTTCAAACTGACGAATATCAGGTGGTCTGCACGTTTAAGCTCTTCATTAGCCTCATCAAGATAATCATCCATTTTAAGCCCGTTTCTCCATATCTCTCAACACAGATTCTGATTTCTCCACGAATAATCTCGCCCTAAATAAATACTTTTTCATGTCATCGACCGAAATCCTGCTACATTCGTACCTGGAATCACAGATAACCATGCTGTCCCTGCGGGCAAATTCCACAGGGCTCTCCTTGTGCGCGAGCAGTATCCTGCAGGTATCTGACACAAGGCTCAGATCCTCTTCTGTGAACCCATACACCCCTGCAACATCCTTAAAAGAGCTGAAAAGGGAACCAAAATCGTCAGGCAGGGAATTCTTCAGGCCTTTCTCCCCTGCAAGCAGCAATGCCCTGATACTGCTCATCAAAGCAGAGTATATATCCCCTGCAACTGCAAGGACAAGACGCGGGTCATTGACAAAAGGGTAGGTCTGGATGAGCACGCGCTCAGCGACCTTCAAGCTCTTCCTCGCGCTGTCCTTCAGCTCCTCAAGAGACTCCATTCTAAAGTATCAGCAGAGCATCATTTAAATAGCTTACTTTTGCAGAGAAAGTATGGCTGCTGCAAGGTCCCCATCGTTCTCATCAATCGCAGATCTTGCATCTTCCTCAGAAACACCCGCCTGAGCCATCACCGTCTTCACATCATCCTCACTGATCTCAGGCGCAGAAGAAAGCTCCCTCTCGTGGATCTCACCCACTATCTGAATGGTCTCCTGCCCCATCATGTTGACCTTGGCAACCTGGGGGTCTGTTATGACCAGTTCCTTGTCGGGTGTGCGTATGATGACCTCTGTAGCAGGTATCTCAGTCTGCTGGATACCCATCCTCTTCATCACCTGAGCCATCTTCCGAGGGTTCATTCCAGGCATCATTTTATCCCATACCTAAAAGAGCATATCCCTGGATATGCAGAAATATCACGAGAACCATGATTATGACAGCCAATATGATTATGTGACCTGGCTTGAACTCTATATTAGAAGTGTAGTCATCAAAGTAGCGGGTGAGGCCGCCCATGCCTGATGGAAGATGAACCTTATCCTTTGCCATGCTCTTCAGGGAGAAATGGCATCTATTTAAAGGTTGTGGGCGGATGGGCCCAGTAGAAAGTACTTGCTTCGCTTGGATGCCGCCCGCCCTCTCCTGCTTTATTTTTCTGATACCCTGCCCACCATAGTAAGTCAACTCTTGCCGATGCGCACACAAGACCGACAGAGCCCACAGATTGGCGGCATCACCAATTTCTACTGAGCCAAGCAGAGGATATATTTTTAAATCGGGCTGTAATCAGACAAAACTGTAGGACTGCAATTTGACAACCGGAATCCAAATGAAGCTGAGGCAACGCGGACCTCCGGTCTGCTGGCCTCAGTTTCCTGCGGAAACTGAGGAAAGTCCGCCCACTTTTGCAGCCACTCACGGAAGTGAGGACTGGAAACAGTCGGCAACAGCTCAGAAACGAGACCACCTCATGGGAGGATGAAGGATGCGAAGCCCTTCGTGAGAGGGGTGAGATAACCTCCGGACGTTCCTTGAGGAAGGGATTAAACGGCTAGCCCTGGCTTGTGCAAGTCTTCGGGACGCTAAGTTTAATGTCAAAACACGCTATCGCATCAGAGCTTGACTTTGGTGTTCGGGTGTGACAGAAGGCGGCTTACTGCAGCCCTACAATTTCATTTCTTTTCCCTTTCAAATACAAGGACGCTGAACTCCTCCTTTCCCTGCATGAAGGGAAAATTGGCCTTGAGCGCGAAATTGTGCCTTCCGGCATGGTTGAGTATCTGCTTATAGTTCTTCGCAAGAAGGACGATGCGACCATCCTTCTTTAGGATGAAATCCGCAGTGTAGAACAATTCCTGAAACAGCTTCTCAATACCCTTCTCAGTGAGAAGGCGAGATACCTTCGGAGGGTTTGATATTATGCGGTCGACGCTCTGCTTCTCAAACTTCGTGTCAATCCACTCCACATCAAACCTGGTGAAATTTATGATCTTGTTCACTCCGGCAACCTTCGCGTTCTTCTCAGCTGCCTTGACGTGCCTCTGCTGCGAATCAGAGGCGGTTATCCCCCTGACATCAGCGTCAAACCTATCCTGCTTCTCAAAGAACTTCTCAAAACTGAACTCCTTGAGCTGCGGGAACTTGAAAAAAGCGAACCTGTCCTTGTTGTAGAAATTTATCGGCTTCTTTGTGGCGAAGAAAGCGGCCTCTATGGCGACCGTCCCTGACTGGACAAACGGGTCGAGCAGGGTCATGCCCTTCTTGTATCCTCCGAGCCTCACAAGAGCATAGGAGACTGTGGCCTTGACAGAATCCGACAGCGAGAATATCCTGTAGTTTCGCTTGCTCATGTCAAAACCTGCAAAGTCAACACCGAAATAGAAATCATTCCCGATGAAGTAAGCGAAAAGAGGGATGTCAGGCTTCTCGAGATCGACCTTTGCCTTGAACTTCTCATGGATAACCTCTCCGATGAGGCGTTCAGATTCCATGGTATCAACACCCTCGTTCTCCACTATCCTGCTCCTGACACAGAATGTCTTGCCTTCAAGCCACCCAGAGAGGTCGATCCTCTCTATCTTCGGGAGAATATCCTCCATCCTCCTGAACCTGGATGTGAAGAGAACACACAGCACCTTCACCGCTGACTGAGAGCGATAGCAGAGCGTGCATAAATCCTCCATCTTTTCAGGGGTAAAAAGCACAACAGAACGCTTAATCTCAGCGTCAACACCTATAAGCTCCTTGACCTCCTTCCCGGAAACAGCCTCCAGTCCTGGATGGGTTATTATGGCTCCATTCATATTATCTGACACCACCGACTTCTCACTACCTCTTACTGCTTCTCACTCATTGATTATCTTTGCGGCGTCAACGAGCCTGTCACCATCCTCAAGCTTCATGAGACGTACCCCCTGAGTCGCGCGCCCTATCACAGAAATCTCCTTGACGGGAGTCCTTATCACTATGCCGTTCTGGGACATGAACATAACCTCATCATCATCGGTCACCGAGCGTATAGACACAGCCTTGCCGTTCCTGTCTGAACATAGTATGTTCTTGACTCCCACGCCTCCGCGCCTGATGAACCTGTACTCAGAGACTTCAGTCCTCTTCCCGTAACCGTTCTCGGTGACGGTCAGAAGGGTCTTGTCATCCTCTGCGATAACCATCCCTATAACTGAATCACCCTGCTTGAGGCTCACACCCCTGACACCCGCGGCAGACCTTCCCATCGGCCTGACATCATTCTCTGAGAACCTTATCGCCATGCCGTTGCTGGTGGCTATTATGACATTCATAGAGCCGTCAGTCATCACCACATCGACCAGCTCGTCACCCTCATTTATAGTAATACCTCTTATGCCCCCTTTCCTCGGCCTGGAGAAAGACTCTAGAGAAGTCTTCTTGACAGTGCCCTGCTTCGTGCACATTATCAGGTAGTGCTGATCATCAAATTCCCTCACGGGAACGAACGCCTTAATCTTCTCACCTTCCTTCAGACTCACAAGGTTGACCATCGCCTTGCCTTTCGCCTGCCTGGACGCAAGAGGCAGATCATAAACCTTCACCCAATAGACCTGACCCTGGTTCGTGAAGAACAGCACACTCGAGTGGGTCGAAGCGACAAACAGGTGCTCGACAAAATCCTCCTCCTTTGTCGATGCCCCAATCACACCTTTACCTCCTCTTCCCTGACTCCTGTAAGCGTCGACCTGGAGCCGCTTGATGTAGCCTGCATGGGTCACAGTGACCACCATGTCCTCCTCTTCTATAAGGTCCTCAACAGAAAGGTCTTCGCCCACATCAGCGCTTATCTCTGTCCTCCTCTCATCGGCGTACTTCTCCTTCATATCGAGGAGCTCGCTCTTTATTATGCCAAGTATCCTCTCCTCAGATGAAAGTATAGACTTAAGCTCGGCGATGAGCTCTATCAATGACCTGTGCTCATCCTTTATCTTCACCTGCTCGAGAGAAGCGAGCTTCTGCAGCCTCATGTCGAGGATTGCCTTGGCCTGAACCTCGCTCAGGGAATAATCAGACACCAGGACAGCTTTTGCAGTCTCCACATCCTTTGACCTTTTTATCTTCTGCACTATGTTATCAATGTCATCGAGTGCTATTATCAGCCCCTCGAGGATGTGGGCCCTCTCCTCTGCCTTCTTGAGATCGAAATCAGTCCTCCTCCTGACGACAACCTGCCTGTGCTCGATAAAGCACTGCAGCATCTCCTTTATGTTCAGGAGGCGCGGCTCATTGTTCACGAGACCCAGGAATATGATACCGAATGTAGACTCCAGCCTGGTGTGCTTGAATAGCTGGTTCAGGACAACCTCAGCGGTAGCTTCACTCTTCAACTCTATCACTATACGCATGCCGTCCTTGTCAGACTCGTCGCGTATGTCATGTATCCCTGTGATGTGCTTGTCTCTCACAAGGTCAGCTATCTGCTCGATAAGAAGCGACTTATTCACCTGATAAGGTATCTCCGAGACTATTATGCTGTGCCTGTTCCTGACAGTCTCGAAACCTGTCTTTGCCCTTATCTTCACCTTGCCCCTGCCCGTGTTGTATGCCTCGACAATTCCAGAGACTCCTGAAACTATGCCACCTGTCGGAAAATCAGGTCCCTTTATCTGCTCCATGAGCTGGTCGGGGGTCGCGTCAGGCCTGTCGATAAGGCGCACGGCACCGTCAATCACCTCACCCATGTTGTGCGGAGGGATGTTGGTGGCCATGCCTACAGCTATCCCTGAACTGCCATTGACGAGCAGGTTAGGTATCTTACAAGGCAGGACAACCGGCTCCTGCAGCTCGCCGTCGAAGTTCGGCTGGAAACCCACAGTGTCCTTCTTTATGTCCTCAAGTATCTCCTCAGATATCCTTGACAGCCTCGCCTCGGTATACCTCATCGCTGCGGGTGAGTCACCGTCGACAGAACCGAAATTTCCCTGTCCCTGAATCAAAGGGTAACGCAGAGAGAAGTCCTGCGCCATCCTGACAAGGGTGTCATAAACAGCAACATCACCATGCGGGTGGTACTTACCGATAACCTCGCCGACTATCCTCGCGGACTTCTTGAAGGGCTTGTTCGAGAACATGCCCAGGTCATTCATGGCAAAAAGCACGCGCCTGTGTACCGGCTTGAAGCCGTCACGCACATCAGGCAGCGCCCTTCCCACTATGACAGACATAGAATAATCTAGATAAGACCTCTTGATCTCTTCCTCTACAACAGTAGGGATTATCTTCTCAACCCCTGACCCTGATTCAGGTGTCTTCTCTGCAATCTTTTCTGCCATTCTCGTCCAAAAACCGCCAGAAACTATGCGTATGAAAATACGATGTATTTATATGTGTTTTGTTTTTAAAATGGCTTTATAGGCCTTCAAGATGTGGAATTCGCGGTTTTAGGCCTGCGGAATTCAGGCTCTCTGAAGGCTAAAACAAGGCAAGAAACAATACGCAATCAGCCAATAATCACTTCACGACTTCCTTGACAACATGCTCCTTTGCCTTGAAGCTACAGCCGCAGTAGACACACGACTTGCGCCTGTCAGAAAGCACTCTGCTGTCTGTATGATAAAGCATGTCGTGCCCGCAACCCGGACACCTCAGAAGAAAATAAAATTTGGGCATTGTTATTGCTCCTTGTCTGAATCCTCTTTTTCAGGCTCGCCTTCATCAGAAAACTGTCCTGGAAATTCCTCTGCAGGTTTTTTCTTAGACACATCATCTTCCGAAGCCTCTTCTTGTTCTGGCTCTTCAGGCTGTCCTGCTTCTTCATCAGCCTCTTCATCTCTTTTTTCAACGACAACATCTCTCTTCTGCTTTGTTCTCTTCGGAGCGAGACGCTCGACTGACCCTGCTATGAACTCCTCAAGTTTCGGATGGAGCTTCCTTCCGTTCTCTTCCTCTACGGGATGCTCCTTAGGCATGTCCTCGCCAAGAAGCTCTCTCGCCAGCCTCTTTGCCTTCTCTTCAGGGGTCTCTTTGAGCTCATTTTTCTTCACGGGGCCGGTCTTCTCCTCCTTTGCATTCACTTTCACAGGCTCTTCTGCATCTTTAGAAATCTCTTCCGGAGGTAGTTCGTATACCTCGAGCTCTGCGGCGCTCTTGGGCTTCGGCCTCTCGGGAGGGACATCTATATAGGGCTCCAATTCAGAGCCTCCATCTTCTTTCCCTGACTCCTTTCGCCCTGCCTCTTCCGCCTCTGCCGGCGCAGCTTCCATCCCTCCAGATTCCTGGGCTGCTTTAGCCTTCTCAAACTCACCGGCTTTCTTCTTGACAGCAACCTCTATCTCCTTAAATCCCTTGAACATTTCCTTTATTGCCTTGTCGTCAGGAAGATCAAAATAATCCAAGAACTTCTGGGTCACCCCCAATACAAAGCTCCTTCCATGCCTTTCTTTGGATACAAAACCAAGCCTTTCCAGCTCAGCTATGTGATCATAAGCCTTGTTAGTCCTCACCTTTATAACATCAGACTGGAGCACAGGGTGTTTCCAGGCAATCACTGACAATGTCTCTAGAATGGTCTTGCTCAGCTCAGTGTGGGGATTTATCCTCTGGACAACAGGAAGATACTTCTCCCTCACGGTCAGCTTCCAGCCATCCCCTTCAGAAAGTATCATCATCGGGCTGTTGCTGGCCTCGTAATCCGCCTTGATCTCTGTTATCGTCTCCTTTATCAGCCCTTCCTCCCTTATGTGGAGAAGCGACTGAAACTCCCTCATCAAGACTGACCTGCCTGCTGCGAAAAGTATAGCCTCAACATTCTTCTTCAGGTCTGACATCTTGTCCGGCATTTTCACACTCTTTTATCTTTCATCGCGCCAACAAATCATTTCTTCTTCAAGAGCACGTAGCCTTCGCCCTTCTTCTCAACCACGCCTGCTTTCAGGAAGTTGGAGAGTATCGCGTCTGCATTCTCCTCGGGAATGCCAGTCATATTTGCTATCTCCTCAGCTGACCTTGGCTCTTTCAACATGAAATTTAAGAAGTTCCTGACCAGCGCGTCAGTATTCTTCTGGAGCAGCTGCGACTTCGCAGCAGTGTCCTTCAGCTTCAGACCCATATCGTGCATCTTCAGAAGGAAATCATTGAGGAAACCTGACACGAACAGCGCGCTGAGCGAGAGCTTTGAAGGCTGAACTATCTCCACTGAAGAAGGCGTGAAATCGAAGATGAACTTTGACAGGGCATCCACATCCTTGAACCATATCTCCATCTCTGAGAACGTGGAAAAGAGCTTTCCTTTCTCCTCTGCCTCGTACGTAGACTCCGAGACCACCTCAAAACCTTCAGTCTTATGCAGCTTGTCAACAACGACCTGTATGGCCTCCTCAACATAATCCTTCGGAGCTCCAAGCACCTCTATTATCGTCCTGGCGAGCACCTCGCCCTTGTCGACGCGCTCCTTGTCAGTAAGCTTCACCGCTGCTTTTTTCTCGTCTTTTTTCTGCTTTGGCGCTTTAGGCATGGCGAGAAAAAAACCAGGTTTGTTTATATATCTTTCTGTGCTTTACTGCGCTGTTTAAAACGTCAAAATCAGATCTTCTTGAACACCAATGCGGCCAGTATCAGCGAGAGGGCCCCGATAATGAAGTACACTGTGAGCTTCCTTGCCTTCGCTGAGCTCGACTCATAGACAACAGAGGAAGAGTTATTGTCTGATGTGCCTGAGGAAAACAGTCTTCGCTTAACAGCAGAAGAGTTCTCTGCAGTGCCTGAGTCTGGCCCGCCTCCATTTTCAATGGACAAAGCACTATTCCCACCTCCGGAAATCCCTGGAAAGTCAGATGAGCTGTCCCCCTCAACCCTTATCAGGAGAGTCGTCTCCTTCGGAGTCTTCCTGTCTGAGCGCAAGAACTTTATCTTCAGACTGTAATCCCCTGGCGGAGCAATGACTGTGTTCTCAAGGTCAAAAGTCACGTTCGAGAACTCAGGGACATTAACAGTCTTCATGTTCTCCTCCCTCTCGCCGGAGTAGCACTTCGAGGACCGGTACACATAGCTCCAGGCCTGTACCTCGAGGTCCTGCGACGTCGGGTTGGATACAAGCAATCTGGTCCTGAACGGTATCCCTGATACTGCAATGCCAACAGAACTGATGACTTCAAAAGAAATGTCGCCTTCGGCAATCTCGGATGATTGATTGGAACCTCCTAAGGAGCCAGACGGTCCGCAGCCGACGGAAGCGATGAGCACCTCTTTGGTAGAATTGGTATCCAGCCCTTCTGCCACAATAATATATGTGCCTGTCTGGACGCACTTTGAAAGGTTGACTGCTGCAGAGATGCTGTATGACCTGAACCGTTCAGGAAGCGAATACTTTGACTTGGAAGATACCCTGACGCCACCATCATCCTCGAGCCATACATAGACTGTCCTCTTCAATGTAGATCCACGGTAGACAAAGAGAGGCATTGAGATGCTCTCTCCTGCGCCAGCAGAATACGGGCCTGCAGTCTCCAGGATGATGTATGACCTGTTCCTGTCCTCCATCTCTGATGGCAGCGCCACGCTCACTTCTATGCTCTTCCTCGACACATCTGCCGCTGCCCTGACCAGCCCCAACAACAGCAGGAAAGCCGCAATACCAGTAATAATCAATACCCTCATGAGACATAATACTCTTCCACCCATTATATCTATTGCCAGGAACAATCCAGCAGAAACGCGGCATGAAAAACATAATATCCGAAAACAAAAGAAGAAATTCCGGAGCGGATTTAAACACCCCGGAATCAGCCCGCAAAGCGCGGAATTCCTGCAGCAGCTTCTGCTGCGAAAATAGTTTTTGTCACTATTCCGGAATACTAATATAAGTTTAAATAATAAATAAGTTAGCTATTCCGCAGTGGATTACTTAGGGGGGTTACAATGGGTGTTTTCGACTTTTTGAAGAAATCTAAATCAGAGACTCCAGAAGCAGGTATGGAACTTCCGCCTATCCCAAGCATTGAAGGGATTGGCAGTCTAGATGAGTTCCCTGAATTCCCTGATAAAGATGATGTGCCTCCCCTGCCCGAAACTTCTTTGCCGCCATTGCCTACAGAAGTTCCAGGAACCATCCCTCCAAGACCTGTTGAGAGTAAACTTGAAGCGCCAAAGATGGAACTTCCTGCGCTGCAGCCAATCGGCACAGCACTGACATCAAGGGCGCCGAGAAAGATAGGCAAAGAAAAGACTGCTCTGCCACCAATCCCTGGGATGGAGATGATGATGCCTGAACCTCCTGAGATGCCAGAGACAGAAAAGTACACACCCGATGAGGCTGAAGAGCCCGCAAGACCTGAGTTCCCTGAGATACCTGAAGCTCCATCTGAAGAGGTCGTGCCTGACAGAATACCTCCATTGGAAGGGCTGCCAGAGCCGCCGGAATTCTCATCCAGGACAGAAACAGCATTTCCAAGACCAGCACAAAGATACTCTCCTCCGAAACGCATAGAACCCGAACAGCTTCCATCAACAGCATATTTCGCCGCTGAGGAGCCGATGCCAAGAAGAAGGGAACCGAAAGGCCCACTGTTCATAAGGACAGACAGGTTCAGGGCAATAATCGACGACATAGAACAGGTCAGGGCGAAGTTCAAGGAAGAGGATGACACCTTCTTCAGGATAACAGAGATCAAGAATGCGCAGGATCAGAAGTTCGAGGAATTCAGGCAGTCGCTTGAAGACGTGCAAAGGAAACTCCTTTTCATAGACCGATCATTATTCGAAGCAAAATAGGTGAAACAACATGGAAAGACAAGCACCGGTATTCGTGAAAGTCGACGAGTATAAGGATGTGCTGGATGTGCTTGACCTCGTGAAGAATAAGATAAAGGAAGCGAAGTCGACAATCCAGGAGATTAACATCCTGAAGAACCAGGAAGACTCGGAGCTCGCCATATGGTCAGGCGAGATAGCTGACATAGAGAGGAAGGTCGGCTTCATAGACCAGACGCTGCTCGAGCCGGAGAACATGTAAGATGGAAGATAACCAGTACTTTGTCCAGATAAGAGACCCTGCAGATGTAAGAAGAAGCATCCTCGGAAGCTCCAAACAGATTATCCAGATCCTGCAGAGATACGAGAGGATAAAGTCACTCCGCGTCAAGAAGCTAGAGAAGATATCCCAGCTCAGGGGTCTGAACAAGGAGATCAACCTCCTGGTCGCGAAGCTGAAGAAAGAGTTCCCAGCGGCAGAGATGCGGGTGAGGATAGGAAAAGAAGAAAAAGTTACGCGCAAGGGGAAGGCAGAGCTCAAGGGCAATGAGCTCGCTAAGCTGGAATCCGAGCTGCGGATGATAGAGGACAAAATAGGGCGGCTCGCCTGAAAACCGCATAATTTTATATACTAATTCTTGATTTTTCATCCCGCCCAACATAATGAGAGGGGGTGCCGGAGCGGCCAAACGGGACAGACTCAAGGCACTTGAGTGCTGAGTGCTCGTTATGAGTGCGATGACGAACGTGTGGGTCATCTGTTGGCTTAGTGCCTACTAGGGTTCAAATCCCTACCCCCTCATTTTTTCTTAACACAACATTTATAAGTAAGATTTACTGGTGACAAAATATGGCAATCGAGATATGCACTGTCGGCGGCTACAACGAAGTCGGAAAGAACATGACCGCAATCAAGGTAGATGATGAGGTCGTGATAATAGACATGGGTCTCCACCTTGACCCATACATCAAGTACACAGAGGACGAGGACCTGACCAAGGAAATCACCGCCAATACACTTACAAAGATAGGCGCGATACCTGACATCGGGCCGATAAAGCACTGGAGAAAGCAGGTCGTGGCTGTCGTGCCGACGCACGCGCACCTCGACCACGTGGGTGCAATACCTTACCTGTCAAACAAGTTCGACGCGGATGTGATATGCACACCATTCACGGCAGAGGTCATAAAGGCCATATGCAGGGACGAGAAGATAAAGCTCGAGAATGACATAAGGGTGCTCAACCCAAACTCGGCTATCAATGTCACCAAGAAGATAAAGATAGAGTTCCTGAACAGCACTCACTCGACGCCGCAGACAGTCATGGTGGCTGTGCACACCCCCTACGGGAAAGTCCTCTACTGCAACGACTTCAAGTTCGACGACCACCCGGTCATAGGGAAGAAGCCGAACTACGAGCGGCTGAAACAGCTCATGAAAGAGAATGTTAAGTGCCTCATAGTAGACGGCACCAGGAGCGGAGAGGCGCAGAAGACGCCGTCAGAACAGGTCGCGAAAGAGATGCTGAGGGACGTTATGATGGGCTGCGACTCGACAGGAAAGGCGGTCATAATCACCACATTCTCATCCCATATCGCGAGACTGCAGAGCATAATTGAGTTCGGCAACAAGATGGGCAGGAAAGTGGTGCTGATGGGAAGAAGCCTCGGCAAATACGTGACTGCCGCGGAGAACATAGGCCTGGTGAAGTTCACAAAGGAGGCGGAGCTGGCGACATTCAGGAAGCACGTGAAGAAGAAGCTCAAGCAGATATCCAAGAACCCGTCAAAATACCTCATAGTCTGCACAGGCCACCAGGGCGAGCCTAAGTCGGTGCTTTCACGTATAGCGAACGGGGAGTTCGAGTTCCATTTCGGCAAGGAAGACCATGTCATATTCAGCTGCGCAATCATACCGACGGCGCTCAACCACGCGAACAGGGACATACTTGAGAGCAAGCTCAAGAAGTTCGGCGTGAGGATATTCAAGGACATACATGTGTCAGGGCACGCAGCAAAAGAAGACCTAAGGGACCTTATCAACATGGTCAAGCCGCAGCACATCATACCTGCGCACGGCGACATCAACATGGCATCATCGCTATCTGAGCTCGCGATGGAGATGGGCTACCGCGTCGGAGAGAACGTGCACATAATGCAAAACGGACAGTTCATAACTATAGATTAATTCTGACTTTCTGGAGAGAGGATGTGCGCTTTATAGATATCCCTGACTTCTCCTGGCGCCAGCAGGTGATAGACTCTTAACTTCTCAGGCAGGCTCATAGACATCAGACGCGCCTGAATCGTATCCATGTTCATAATATCAACAGGATGCGGATCATGGCTCTTCCAATACATAATTATGCTCGCATATAATCCTGCAAGACGCTGAGGAGGCCACGTCTGGAGTGACTTATCATTTAGTCGCTGGAACATCTGGCTTCCATTAGCGCAATCGTCTATGGACATAAACAACACCTTAATACATCATCAGGATTTGTGCCAGCTCATCAGTTACTCCATCTGCCATTGAGGCACTGGTGTTCACTTAATCATCGCCGGTTGCACTCCTAAAGTTCAGAGGTGGCATTTATATAAATATCTATTTTTTACCCCTCTTTAGTGGTGTCAAATCGGAAGGTTTAAATATGGCAAGGTATCAAACAGGGTTATGGCAGCCAACCCAGAATACGAGTTCAAGAAGCTTAATGACCTTCTTTGCACGTCATTTAACAACATAAAGTATGATGTGAGGGATATAAACGGCAAAATAGAGAATCTAAAGACTAATTTCGCTTCTTTTTCCACAGAAAGCATAAAAACAGCTTTTGAGTCACAGACAAAGATTATTTCTGAGCTTCAGAACAGCATCAACCAGACCAATGAGCGGATAAGCGAGCTCGAAAGAAAGCCGGAACAGGCACCGATGCAGATACAGCCAGTCTCGACAGTCTTCAAGACAAGGGACTCAGCGCTTACTGAGATAAGGAATATCGTGAGGGAAGACTCAAAAAAGAAGACAAAGGAAACACCCTCAATCTATGACATACCTGAAGGCCAGGCCAGGATCACAAGCGTCCAGTTCAAGGCAAAAGGCAACGGAAAGAAAAACCTCAACTCAGAGTGGGTAGAGGTGACGGGATATGGCGTAGAGCTTACAGGATTCAAGCTGCACGACAAGGGAAGGAAGCACACATTCAATTTCCCGGCCGGCTTTACAGCATACGGCCCGGTAAAGATATTCACAGGAAAGGGCAGGAACACAAACACAAAACTATACTGGGGGAGACCAAAAGCTGTGTGGAACGACAAAGGGGATGTCGCCACACTCAGGAACAAGCAGAACAGAATAGTAAGCCAGGTCCTAAGCGAACCGACGTATTCTTTCAAGCCGCTCAAGTGACCCTGATGCGTGTCATCTTTCTCTTTCGTCCGAAAAAAAAAGAGACAACGAAAACCAATTAAACCCTGATTGAAAAACTCTGCACCATGAGAGATAAACCTGACCAGGCGGCAAGGAGAGTATACACAAAAACCCTCCTAGGCATTGGACTCGACGGAAAGCCCTTTGTCCTGCCCGTGACGCATCCCGAAAGCAGACGCGAAGCACTGCCGAACGAGATAACCTCCGGAGACATAGTGTTCAAACTTGAGGATCTGCTCGGCGAAGGAGGCATGGGAGAGGTGTGGAAAGCTAAATGCATCTACCTCGCCGGGCCAGGCCACGAAGATGATGTCCCGAAGTATGCTGCACTGAAGTTCGTCAGGCAGCTCTTCGAGATCCCTGAACTGCAGGAGAGGCTGATAAAAGAGGCGAAACTGATAGCCCAGCTCGACCATGACAACATAGTCCCCTTCCTGGGATGGCACCACCACAGCCAGAGCAACAGCTACTTCGTCATGATGGAGTACATCAAAGGCACAGACCTCAACGGCCTGATGTGGATCCACAGAATGCACGCCGACGGCGCACCGAAAAGCCTGCTGAGAGAAGATATAAGGAGGATACCTGATCCGATAACAGGATTCATACTGTTCCAGATTCTAAACGGCCTGGCATATGCGCACAACTTCGAGTTCGAGACCGGAAAAGAGCTGAAGAACAGGAAACAGCGAGGGGTCGCGCACAGGGATATCTCTCCAGGAAATGTGCTGATAAAGCTCGACGAAGGCTCTGTCAAGATAGGCGACTTCGGCGTAGCAGTGCCCACCTCTGATCTTGAAGGCATCGAGGGGCAGAGGGTCATAGGAAAGATACCGTACATGTCACCCGAAATCACAGACCCGCGAAAGAAAGTAGACAAGAGGACAGACCTCTATTCTGTCGGAGTCGTACTATACGAGATGCTCACAGGGCTGAGGCCCAACGACCCTTTCCTCGAGGAAAGCAACGAGATGGCAGTATACCACGGCACCCGTGAGATGTTCGAGAAAAAGCTGGTGCCTCCCCATGAGATCATAAAGGGCGTGGATGAAAGATTGTCAGAGATCGCCTGCAGACTTCTGGAAACAGACCCTGACAGAAGGTATGAAAACGCTGCTGAGGCAAGGAAATCTGTGTTGGACTGCATCTACTCGGGCGGGGTCGGGCCGACCAAAGACAGCCTGAGAGACTATCTCCAGATAAGACAGGATGTCGAGGAGATGCCAGAGAGCGGACTGTCAAACCTGAGTTTCCTCAGACACCACTGGTTCAGCAGTGTGCCTGCAATATTCCAGAGCCACAGGCTCACAAGATACGCCAGACGAAGACTTGAGAAAAGAGAGAACCCTGCGAGGATATAATCCTGAGAGCGGATATTCTAGACAATCTGGAAGTCAACACATATCCTGAATACCCTCGGGGCATGCTGGCCGCACTTGACAGTCCTGAGGATCCTGCACCTGAAACCATTCTTATCACAGGCCTTTATTATGCGCTTATGGGCCTTATCGAACTTCCCTTCCTCCTCGAACGCATAGAAGTTGAAGACAGTCCCCTTCTTTGCAGCCATTAACGCTATGTCCAGAAAATCACCTGCGGATTTCGGAAGGGGCATGATTATCCTGTCAAACTTCCTCTTCAACGCGGGGACCAACTCTCGCACATCCCCCTCAAAAAGCTCCACATTCCTTATCTTGTTCAGCTTCAGGCTCTCCAAGCCATACTTATGGCCGAAAGGGTTCAGCTCGATGCCGTATATCTCCTCAGCCTTCGTGTTCTTGGCAATCACACAGGGGTAAGGGGCACAGCCGGAGAACATGACGAGGACAGACTCGCCAGGCCGGACCTGGTCAGCGACACGCTTCCTCTCTGTGGACAGCCGCGGAGAGAAATAGACATTCTCCACATCAAGCTTCAGCAGCACACCGTGCTCCTTATGCACAGTCTCCTTTGTATCGACGCCGGCAAGATACTGCATCGGCTGTATCCTGTAGTCAGTAGAGTGTATCCCTGCCTTCTTCACCACGGTCCTCACATTCTTCTGCAGCCGAAGTATTGTCTCGGCAAGGAGCCCCTCTTTCCTCTCCAGCTCAGGAGGTATCTCCAATATGGCAATTGACCCTGTGATGTCGTATGCGCGCCTCAGGTGCGCCAGCTCCGCCTTATTGAGCTTCGCCACCACAACAGACCTCATGTTCTCCTTCCTTCTTGCCTTTGGCAATGATCTTACGTCAGTCACTTCTGCGAAGCTGAAACGTCTCTTCAGCCCTGAACCAGCGGTGACGGGGAAATATATGTGCGTCTTGGTCTTCCTGACAGCATAATCAGGGTGGAACAGCATGCGCTCTAACAAAAAACCTTTCACTTCCTGCGCCTTCTTCAGGGGAACCTTGACACACAAAACCATACCATCACCTCATAAAACCAAGAGTATCACACCCATCACCATAACCACGCAGGCAATTATCCTATAGACCGCGTTATGGTCATGGAAGAGCCTGCCGCCGACAATCGCCGCGACAAGCGTGCTCATCCTCTTTACAGGGATTATCAGGGATATCATGGCACCAGGCATCGCCACACCCAGGTAATAGAATACATCTGAGAATATCATCAGGAGAGCTATGATGAAGATGAGATACCTGCCATTCACAAAAGCGTGCCTGATATCCTTGAGCCCATCATACTTGAAGAACTGCACCAAGAGGTAATGCGCAGAAAGAACAAAGTAAGTGAAAGCAAGGAAGGTGTACGGGTCGACCACCTGCAGGATGACCTTGTCGAGCGCCGCGCAGATGGAATAGAAGAATATCGCTATGATCATGAACAACGAGAACTTGTTCCTGAATATGCTCCAAGGCCTGAGCAGGCTGGTGAAGTGATGGTCTGCCTGCAGCCAATAGGCGCCGAATATAAGCAGGGCGACACCGACGTACTGGGTCGCGGACGGCACCTCATGGAGAATGAAATATCCCCAAACCAAAAGAAAGACAGGAGTGAGGTTTGTCAGAGGAGTCACATATGAAATCTCCAGGTGCCTCAGAGCCCTTGAGGCGAGCAGCCAGCCAACTGTAAGAGAAAGTGCCTTAATGTACATGAGGAACCACATCATCGCAGGGTAGTCCAGGCCCATCTTAGGAAGGAAGAACAGCGAGAAAAGGAAAGCCATCAGGCAGGTGGCGGTCAGGTACTCTGTAGCGTGCTCGACCATAAGAACCTTCTTCGACACGACCTGCCTTGCACCGAAGAAAAGCGCAGACAGCAATATAAATACAAGCCATTCCATGCTAGAAAAACTCCCCCAATCCTTTCTGCGAGATCCTGGACTGCTCTGCCTCGAGCTTATCAAGGGCATCATCCACCCTTTCCCTGCTGAAGTCGTGCTTCCCGCACAGCACCTGAACGACCTTGTCCCTGTCAAGAGCCTTCCAATCAAGCACATAATCATCATTGACAGGCATCTCCTTGAACAGCCTGAAAACATCTTTCCAGCTGTAACTGAAATGGTCATCCCACTTCATATCTCTGAAGAGAGCATCAAAGTCCTGCCCACGCCTCTTCACCATTTCAATCGCCTTCTTAGGTCCGATGCCCTTGATACCACCTACATTATAGTCAGTCCCGACGAGAATCCCCAGCACAATCAACTGGTCCTGAGTGAGGCCGAGATTCTTAAGGTTCGGCTCAAGCTCGATGAGCTGAGGCTTCACAGTCTCATAAGAGAGCCTGTCCTTCTTCTTCTTGCGCTCTGAAATGGTCAGGTTCTGGACCATCCTAGGCACGCCGAACAGCAGGCAGTCATAGTCCTGGCTTATCTCTGCGAACACATCGCCTTTCTTGACCATCAGGGCCGCCTGCGCCTCGCCCTCTGAAGGCGCCATGACCACGGGCAGGCCGAGCGCACGGATAAGCTCGACAGCCTCTCTGACCATCTCCGGAGACAGACGCGATGTCCGCATGGAATACTTCTTCATGCCCTCTGTGTCGCCCTCTTTCTTCGCCTCCTCGTAAAGCCGCTCAGCCTCCTTCTTAATGCCTGCCCTGCGCTCCCTCTCAGCGTACTTGAGGTCAGGGGCCTTGCCGTCGAAAACAAAGACAAGCCTCATCCCGTAATGCATAAGCCTGGTGGTCCTGTGGAACAGGCCGTTGAGGTGAGAAGTCACTTCGCCCTTGCTGTCCATCAGAGGCGTGCCGTCAGGCTGGCGGATAGTAGAAAGGAACTGGTAAAGGACATTGTTGCCGTCAACAACAAGCTTCCGGTTCTTAAGGTCTGCAAGAGATGTCTCTTTCTTCACGACAATATCCTTAAGATTTACGCCCATTGAACACCTCTTTTCGTATCAGTTGGGATTCTACTGCCGCAGCACCGCGCTACCAGCTGCCTTGCCGGCAATCAGGCGGAGTTCTTGTCTTCATCGCTTGCGCAATCGTGAATATTCACGCGGCTTCAGCCGGTTTCCGATGTTATCAGCGACTGACGCAAGAGCGGCGGCAGCTGCCACGCTGCTAACGCGCTTTGCCGGCAAACGGCGCATCATCAACCACTGAAGGCTT
>JAFGJH010000046.1 GCA_016929255.1 Candidatus Woesearchaeota archaeon | reverse complement strand
GGTCACAGACCGGTGGCATGCTCGCCCTGCGGGGCTCGGGTCGCTCGCTTTAGCAGCGAGCTTTTGACTCAGCGAATTCCACCAGTCCGAGACTGGTGGAATTTTAGCGCATTTAATCTCTAGACAAAGAGGCCGGGGAGCTAATCTAATCTCTAAAACTGTAAGATGGTAATCTACAAACTATACAAGGCAGCATAGCATGGTCAAAGGAGTCGATTTCTTCAATAGCTTGGAGCACTTAGAGCCAAGATGCCCAAAGTGCAAGATCAAGATAGAGTGGGGAGAGAACACTGTTTGGAGCGATGAGCTCGAGACACAGGTCTGTAAGATATGCGGCAGCAGACTAGAATGATCCTGCTATTGCCCGCCATCAGGCAGGGCTGTCAGTCAATGCCCCTTCAGGGGGCTCTTGCTTGAGTGCCTCATCGATGACCCTTTCTTCCTCGTCAGTCAGCTCAAACATGCCCTCGAGCCTTTTCCTGCGCACCCTTCGCAGGCGTACAGCTCCAAGTATTTCCGTTTCCCTGGCCTGCCTGTAGAGCCTGAGATGCTCTATATTTGCAGGTCTGGAAGCCTCGTGCTCCAGGACTTGCCTTATCTCTGCCTCTGCCTGCTCATAGGGAATACCATGCTCCCGCGCGTATGTGTGCAGCCAGTACCCCCCCTGCCTCAGGCTTTCCTTGACATCAAGGACCAGCCCTTCATCGCTGTTCCTATGCCATACGCGCGTAGGAAATGCCACAAGCCGCCTGTATTCAGGAATATCCTCAACACCCATAACCATTCACCTTTTCGTATATGCACACGATATTTAAAAATGTTTGGCATACGCTTCAGCGACCAAAACATTTAAATAAGAATTAACTACTACTCAGTCGTCATAGGGTTTTTTAAATGACTGCAGAACTGAAAGAAGTAGATAAGCTCCTGTCGCTTATAAACCAGCATATGCTCTATTATTTTCTTGAGAAGAACGCTGTTCCGCAGGAAGGCCAGGCTCCAAGGAATGTGCTGGATTTTGAAGGCGCTTTGATATTGCATGACCTTGAGACACTGGTGGATGAGGAGTCGAGAGGTCTTTTTGCTTATGATAGAGATGATAAGGTTATAGACCCTGTGGCCGCGCCCAAAATACTCAAGCATGCTATAGATGCTGCTGAAGTTGGCGGTTTCGACTTCAGCATCAAGGTGCTCAATACGCTGAAGGAACAGCTGGTCAGGTACCAGCAGGAAGTCCTCCTGCAGAGGACGAGCTCGCATCTCGGGTCCATGTCCAACATCCTGCGGAGTGCTGTTGTTGAATTGGGCAGTTACCGTGCATTCATCCCTAAACAGTCAGAGGAGTGGGGTGAGAAAGAGGTCCTCAGGTATATAGACGAGTTCAGGAAAGTTCTGAAAAGGGGGCGTCCTGACAAGCTTGATTATTATTTCGATGAGGTTTTTCAGGTCATCGTCAGGAACAACGACCTCAGGACAGGGGCTGCGCTGATGGACCTGCTGAATGAGAGGGTGCTGTACTGGTGCATGACACCGAGCGGTATCCCCCGACTGGTGGAGCCTGTGCAGAGGTTCGGCGATTTCCAGTATGGCTATGCACGCCTGCTGCTCGAGCTTGAGGAGATTGCTGTGCGCCTGGTCAATGTGAAAAATGACCCTAACAAACTTCTTGTGATGGTATTCAAGGATGACTATGCTGAAAGCACCAGAGCAGAGGTTGAACGCCTTAAGCAGCTGAGGAGGGAGGTGGGCAGCCAGGAGCTCATCGAAAGGGTCAACAATGGAGATACCAGCATCCCAAACATCATTATGCAGGTGGCATCATTGGGTCCGAAGCATCTCGACGTTGCGATAGGCTATACAGGCATACTTGCCTCAAAGGTCAGGTCTGCTGTGTTCGGTGAGCGCAGGAAGGTGAAGGAATATGAGCCGCAGAAAAAGTATGTGCTGGTCATAGAGCCGCGCCAGTTCGTGACGTGCAGCCATGACCAGCTGAGGAAGATGGGCGTCTCTGAAGATACCATGGCGGCTTTCGAGGATACATCTTGGGGCATATTGTCAAAGTATCTGCTGATCCGTGACTCGCCCCCCTATTACAGCGGCAGGGGTGAGATGATTGATGTTATTGATTTCTATAAAGGAGAGACTGAAGTTCCTCCTGCGCTTGTGAAAGGTTTCCGGAGCGGCAGGCAAGGCACGCCGGAATTCAGGAAGTGTCTTGAGGGCACGAAAATCCCTGACACATTCTATCAGGTGAGCATAGCATATGATATAAATGTGGAACATGGAAACGTGATTGACAGCTGGGTCAGGATAAATGACGTGACCGGCCTGCCGGAGACGGAGGTGTGCATTAAAAAAGGTAATCTCGGCATGCACGGACGCATCTCAGACATTGCTGCAGGCAACGCGATGGTCACCCGCGAGGAGTTAGACGGGATTGTCCGGAAACACATTTAAGAGGAAACCATTTGAAATATTCAGGGATTGCCTGTCGTGGCGCGCCGGGTGCTCATTCGTCTTCTGGTTCCCCTTTCTCCTTCATCTTCTTGGTGATGGGTATCTTTGTCTTGCACCTGCTGCAGAGGAAGACTATCGCGTCCATGCCCTCAAACTTCTTCCTCTTGAACGGTACGCTGGCCTCGTCAGTGGAGCCGCAAGACGGGCAAGTGTATTTCACGTCGCACTTGAGCGTCTCTTCGTAAGCCTTCTTCTCGACAGTGTACCCGCACCGCGGGCAGACATATTCCTTCGCCCTGACCTTGACCTTGCCGGTCTTTTCGTCGACAGGCTTTCCCATCTTGCTTTTGCCGCACTTCGGGCAGTCTCCTTTGTACACCCACGCCTTGACATTGCCTTTGCCTATCGCGCGCTGGGTGAAGTAGACGACCTCTCCCATGCTTTCAGGTTCTCGCAGGATTTCAATCACCTCTTGCCATATTGATGTTGAGCTTCAATGGTGCTGGACTGCACTGTTAATCGGTTCTGTTCATGACTTCCCGTTCCCGTTGAGCCTCTTCAGCTCTATGCTTATCGCTTCCTCATCCACCCTGATGTAGTTCGGGCACTCAAGGTAGTCGAAATGCTTCTCGTCACAGTATCCCTCTACCTGTGCCTTCTCGTTCGCATTCATGTACCTGACGACGACATTCAGGCCGCGCAGGTCCTTGTGCATTATCTTAAGCTCGGGAAACCTCTTCGCGATCTCTTCCTTGACAGTCTCGGCCCTCTTGGTCATGAGATTGATTTTCTCTTTCGCCTTGGTGAGCTTATGGAGGAGTACGTCATACCGCGGGTAGAAGTTTGTCGTGGAGAACACGTCGCTGACACCCTCGAACAGCTCCTTCCTCGCCGCGCTTATGAAACCGCCGTACTCTGCATTGACCGGCTTCCACCTGCCGAAGCTTCCGACTATCATGTCTGAGTAGTCTCCGTCGCAGAGGTCATTGTCGCCTACCGCGCCTGATGCGTCCTCGATGAGTATGCAGCCGCTCCTCCTGCATATCTTGGATATGTATCTCATGGGCTGCTCCGCAAAGTATCCTGCGAAGCTTGTCACCAGGAGTGCCGCTCCGCTCTCTGCCTTCTTCTCGAGGTCAATCAGGTCTATGAGACCCCTGTTGGTCTTGACAGTCCTTATGTCGAAGCCGAGCATCTTGGGGTATGTCCTGAAGGATATCCATCCTCCCTGGTCGGGTATGAGTATGAATGGCCGGGGGTTTGTCTTCTTGACTATGTACAGCGCGCAGAATATCGCTGCGTTGCCTCTCTGCACCAGCCTAACTTCCTTGTGCTTTGTGTATCTCGACAGCAGCTCGAGTATCTGCTTCCGCTCCTGTTCGAGCCGGTATGCCTCTTTCTCCGGCGTCTGCGTGTTCTCTTCCTTCATGCTGCCTCATTTCTTCTTTACGAAGTTCACAACCATCAGCGCGACACCTATTGCGATCCCGGCGTATGCAAAGAACTGCATAAGCATCACGTTCTCGCAGTCGCCCTTCTTGGATGCATCGAATATCTGCACTATCTGCCCGCCTATGCTCTGGCATGCTGCCTGCCTTGAGTTCGCCTCTGCGAGAAGGAACGCTGAAGCGGCCACTACTATCAGGCCGATGATGAGCAGATTGTGGTCTTTCCAGCATGCCATGCTGCAGAAGATAGTCGGTTTTTATTTAAAGTTTTCCTATTATTTTTGCCTCTTTTATTAGGCAGCTGCCGCCGCTTTCTGCGTGTCCTCACACAATCATCGCGGTACGGTTGCACTTTGGCTCCTTCATCAGTGCTTGCGCAGCAACCCTCAGACAGACAGCCACATAGCAACCGACTTGACGATAGCAGCGCGGCAGCTGCCGCCGCTCTTGCGTCAGTTGTTTAGAACATCAGAAACCTGCTTCATCTCTGGCAATATGTGGTCAGGCGTAAGCCTCCTGCAGTAAAATGTTTATGTCTCTGCAGGCAAAGCACCACTAGCCGCGCGGCAGCTGCCGCCGCGACGTGCGTGCAGTCATGCAAGAGGTGCAGATTGGTTGCGGTTTGCATGATTC
The DNA here is from genome assembly GCA_016929255.1 of Candidatus Woesearchaeota archaeon. Taxonomy (GTDB): domain Archaea; phylum Nanobdellota; class Nanobdellia; order Woesearchaeales; family UBA11576; genus JABMQF01. Next base: position 11,150 of record JAFGJH010000046.1, on the reverse strand, counting down.
TTTGCTGTTTGCGCAGCAACCAGCAGACAGGCAGTCACTGGCTACTCTCCGGACAGAACCAGCCTAATCAAAATATTTAAATATAAACAGTTCATAAGCAGTGCTGGAAAGAGGTGTATTGTTTGTTCGAGACAGGCCTTTCATACATGCTTACGTATATATTCACATCATTGTTCGTATTCTTAGGGGTCTATGCTGGTGCTCTCCTTGCGTTCATAGCTCCCGAGGAGCTCAAGCCAGGCAGGTCTTATTTCCGTGCTTTTGAGAACACTCTGCTCGTGTTCATTGCGCTCATACTTCTTTATGCATATGGGGCGCATCTTGGCGTGCTCATACTGCTGGGCGTAGCAGCGACAGTGTTTCTCTACTTCACCTCTGAGGAGTCGCCTGTGAACCAGATAGCATATTTCCTGCTCGGGATCGCATACTTCTTCTCCACAAGGAGCGTGGACCTTTTCATCATTGTCTCTTCGATGATCTTCCTTTACGGCCTGCCGCTCGGCAGCCTCTATGTTGCGAGGAAGATGAAGAAGAGCAGGAAGACCATCCTGACCGATGTCCTGCTGAACTTCGGGTTCTTTGTGATTGTGGCTCTGATGACCAACCTGGTAGTGCTGTATATCGCCAACATATGATTCTGCAATTATAAGAAGAAGATTTTTGTTTAGCTGTTTTCAGCAGCGCCGCCGCTTTGGCGTCGGGTAGTAAAGACATACAGAAACCTGTCTAATCACAGGTGATATTCACAGGCTTTAGCTGAAGCGGAAGAATAAGCGCACCTTTGCCGGCAAAGCAAGCTAGCAGCGAGGCGCTGGTTCAGGCTCTGCATGAACCCAGCAAACCTCCGAATGTAGTGAGCGAGGTGCCAAGGCGCTTGTCGCTGCACTGCAGGTTTGCGCTGCGGCAGTAGAAGCTAAACAAATAACAGAAGAGGTAAAAATGAGCCCGCCGAGATTCGAACTCGGGACCACTCGATCTCTGATACAAACGCCGAAGCGCATTGTGACCAGCGGAATCAAACAACTCCCCGAAGGGAGCAGTGTTTATCAGTCGAGCGCTCTAGCCAGGCTAAGCCACGGGCTCGCGAACGCCCCCGACCAGATTCGAACTGGTGACCTTGCGGTTTCAGCATCAAAGCTTAACAGCCGCACGCTCCAACCACTAAGCTACGGGGGCATGTTATGCCTAATAATTTACGCTCTTCCTGCCTTGCCGCTCGGAGGGTTGAGCGAACGAGACCCTCCTTAGCCTTGCGTATCAAATGCGCGTAACCATTTGCGCGTCAACCACTAAGCTACGGGGGCATATCGCCAGGCATACGGGTTTTAGGGGTATTTATAAAAGTTTCGCAGAACTCCCCATCCAAAAGCCTCGCAAACCTATTTAAACAACCCTGACTTTTTTATGCTCATGACTGCTGAACCTATTGATATCGAGCAGGGCACTTCTAATGACCTGGTTAACATAGCTTTGGACACAGTCAGGCTCAACAAGCAGGCCCTGGTGTTTGTCAGCAACAAGAAGTCTGCTGAGAAGTGCGCTGAGGACATTTCGCACAAGATAAACAGGGCAGATGAGCTGCTTGAGGGCATCTCTGATGCGGTGATTGCAGCTATCCCTAAACCGACCAAGCAGTGCGAGCGCCTTGCGCGCTGCGTGAGTAAGGGCATCGCTTTCCACCATTCAGGCCTTACCCATAAGCAGAGGGATATTGTTGAGGAGAACTTCCGCACGGGCAATGTCAGGATAATCTGCTGCACTCCGACGCTCGCTGCAGGCGTGGACCTTCCTGCCTTCCGCACGATTATCCGCGACCTCAAGCGATACTCGAGCACCGGCTGGGGGGGCATGCAGTACATACCTGTCCTTGAGTACCTTCAGATGGCGGGCAGGGCAGGCAGACCCAAGTTCGACAGCTTCGGCGAGGCGATATGCATCGCGCAGAGCGAGGACGAGCGCGAGAAGATAGTTGAGAAGTACATCCATGGTGAGCCTGAGGAGATATACTCCAAGCTTGCTGTGGAGCCGGTCCTCAGGACTTATCTCCTCTCGCTGATAGCCACGGAATTTGTGCGTTCCAGGAAGGATATGATGGATTTCTTTTCCCGGACTTTCTGGGCGTTCCAGTTCAGGGACATGGAGAAGCTCGAGGTGATAATCGACAGGATGCTCGCGCTTCTCGAGAGGTATGAGTTCATAGTCATGAAGCAGAAGGATGGTTTTGTCAGCGCATCTGAGCTGAAGGCAGAGGAGGACAGGATCCGCCCGACGCTCTTGGGCCGCAGGGTGGCGCAGCTGTACATCGACCCGATGACCGCGCACCATATCATAAAGTGCATACGCCGCTCGACAGGGAATCTCATAACTCCGTTCTCATTGCTGCAGATGGTGTGCAACACATTGGAGATGCGCCCGCTGCTCAGGGTCAGGACAAAGGAGTTCGACAGGATAAATGAGACATTCGCGAAGTTCGAGTCCGAGCTTCTGCAGAAGGAGCCGAGCATCTACGATCCTGAGTATGATGATTTCCTCTCTTCTGTCAAGACCGCGCTGTTCATGTATGACTGGATCTGCGAGAAGGATGAGGAGTTCCTGTACGAGGAGTATGACGTGCGTCCTGGCGAGACAAGGGTGAAGGTGCAGAACGCTGACTGGCTCCTGTACTCTGCCGAGGAGCTCGCCAAGCTGATGAGCTTCCACGACGCAATCAAGCACATAATGAAGCTGAGGTTCAGGCTGAAGTACGGCGTGAAAGAGGAGCTCATCCCTCTCCTTAAGCTGAAGGGCATCGGCCGCGTCCGCGCGAGGAAGCTTTACAACGCAGGCATAAGGGACATCGGCGATGTGAAGAGGGCTGACATGACCAGCCTCACCCAGCTGGTGGGCCGTTCTGTCGCAGTGGACATAAAACACCAGGTCGGCGAGGAGTTTGGGAAGATTGAGGTCCCGGACGGAAGGCGCAGGGGCCAGCTGAGCCTCGGCAGGTATACTGACTGATTTTAGGCGGCAGATTCCGGCAGGATTACAGCAAAGCTAGATTCTGGTGTTCGTCCCAGCTTCAGGATGACATAAACTATTTATATAATCCGCAAAAAGAAATCAGCCGGGGCGACACTCTGTCTTAGTTGGTTGATATGGATGCATATTCAGGTCATATGATGGAATTCCTGGTAAGTAGAGGGCTGACAAGGTGAGAGTATGGCAGAGATATCAGATAAAGTCTCAAGGACCCTCGGGGAGTACATGTTCACGACAGAACATACTCCGAAAGGGCTCACTCAAGAGCAGATAGACCTGGCTGCGATATTGACGAGAGAAGTGTATGAGGAAGGCCGCCTGCCGTACCGCGACGAGCCGAAGCAGAAGGGCATGCGGCTTAAAATACCTGTGATGAGCGCTGCGATGCAGTGCGTCACCGGGTCGAGGATGGGCACTGCCCTCGCGCAGCTGGGCGGCATCGGCGTGATATACTGCTCGCAGACGATTGAGGAGGAGGCAAGGATGGCCAAGGCCGTTAAGCGCGCCAAGGCCGGTTTCGTCAGCGAGCTTGAGGTGGTCAACGGCGAGGTGGACATGAAGAGGGTCGTCGAACTGATTGAGACGACGGGCTACAACACCATCCCTGTGGTCGCGGGCAACAGGGACAACTACGGGAAGTTTCTCGGCATAATCGACGGGCCTATCCCATCAGATATACCGTTGGGCATGAAGTCCAGGGATTTCATGAGGGCATTCCAGCACGAGCCCCTGGAGAGCATTGTGGAAAGGATGCTGCCGGACAGGGCAGTCGGCAGGGGGGAGAAACGCGGCATGGCTGCGGAGATAGTGGCGCAGGTGAAGAGCTACATACCCTTCGCAGAGGCGGACCTCTCGCTTGAGGAAGTCAATGCCGTGCTGAAGGATGATCCTAACCTGAAGTACATGCCTATCATAAACAAGGACAGTACGCTCAAGTATTTGGTCTTCAGGAAGGACCTCAAAGCGCACCTTGATTTCCCTTATGCTGTCGTCGACCAGAACAAGAGGTACATCATAGGAGCAGCAGTGAACACCCATGACCATTCAGACAGGGTCCCTGCGCTTGTGGAGGCCGGCGCCGACGTGATTTTCATAGATGCATCTGACGGCTGGAGCAGGTGGCAGGAAGCGTGCATCGATTTCATCAAGGGCAGATACCCTGATATGCCTGTCATTGCAGGCAACATAGTGAGGGGCGACGCGTTCGACTGCCTTGCGGAACACGGCATCGACGGGATCAAGGTAGGCATGGGCAGCGGCTCGATATGCATAACCTCTGAGGAGAAAGGGACCGGCAGGGGGCTTGCGACCGCGCTGAAGGAGGTCACTGACCGCAGGGACGCATATTTCAGGAAGACGGGTGTTTATATCCCGATCATCGCGGATGGGGGGATAAGCCTTGCCAAGGACTTGGCGATTGCCCTCTGTATAGGTGCTGACTCTGTGATGATGGGCGGTTACTTCGCTCCGTGCGACGAGTCTTCTGCGCCGCGGATACAGGTGGAAGAGAGGACGCTTGTCGAGTATTATGGTGAAGGCCACTCAAGGGCCAAGGCATGGTGCAGATTCAGGTACGGGCAGACTGATTTCGACGAAGGGGTCATCAAGCGGCTGCCGCTTGCCGGGCCTGTCGCGGATAAGCTGGCCAAGACCTTCGCAAGGGTGCGTTCCACAATGATCACTGAAGGCGCGCACAACATAGGTGAGCTCAGGAATGCGGAGATTGAGCTGATATCCGACGCTTCCCGCATACAGGCGGGCGCGCAGTAGGATGGATGGAGATGATGAGATGATGATGCAGATACAAACAAGGGTGTCAACATGGGAATAAGCATATGCGTGGACGGTTATTTCGGTGACGGAGGCAAGGGCCAGTTCGGTTCAATCATCGCTGAAGAGGCTGACGTCGTCGCCAGGGCTGGCGGAGGGCCTAACTCAGGCCAGAAGGAACATACCGGGAAGACCCGTCATAATCTTCCTATCGGCATGGAAAGTGAACGTGTACGGTACGGAGTCATAGGCAGCCAATGCCTTGTCGATCCTGAGATCCTGCAGGATGAGTTCCGCAATGCAGACGGGCGCCTTGACCGGAACATACTCAGGAAACTGAGGATATCTGACCGTGCTGAGATTCTGCTGCCGAGCCATGTGTACAGGGACATCCAGAGGGAGAAGTCTGGCAGGGGTGTCGGCTCGACGAAAAGGGGCATCTCGCCGGCGACAGAGGACAGGGGTTTCAAGATAGGTCTGCGTTTCTGGCACCTGTCCGACAGGCAGATGACGCATGATGTGATAAAGAGGCAGCTTGAGCACCACTGCCTCGAGGACAGGTTTGACCCTGAGGATATGGCCGGGCGCGTCATCGAGATCACAGAGCCTATAATGGGCTGTGTGACCGACACTTCCTTGCTTCTTGCAGACTTGCTGGACCAGGGCAAGAAAATCTATGTGGGCGGCCATCAGGGCGGGCTTCTCGACTGGATATACGGCACTGTGCCGTTCTCGACGTCTATGGGGACTACTGCCCCTGACATGCTTGCAGGTCTTGGTGTAGGTCTCAGGCCTGCGCACGTGACCATGATACTGAAGGCGAACCCGACAAGGGTTGGAGCTGGCCCGCAGGTGGCTGAGATCATTGACTATAGGCGCCTGAACAAGGAGGTGCTTGATTTCGTCTGCGCAAGAGCGAGAATCACCCGTGAGCAGCTTGAGGAGCTTGACAACGCCCGCCCTGTGGAAGCGGGAAAGCTGAGAAAAAGGCACGTGAGCGACTTCGCTCTTGCTGAGGACGAAAGATGGGTGATGGAGCATGCGCGTCCTGCACACGCTTATGCCAAGGGTGAGCGTGTTGGTGGCGAGGTGGCGCTCGGGCTCATGGAAACTCTAGGCACAGAGGATCCTGCCCGCGAGCTCATGCACATCATCGGCAAGTATATCACGGTCGTGGCGCAGGAGTTCGGCGCCTCGACAGGAAGACCTAGACGCCAGGCAGTGCCTGATTTTGTCGCCTGGGCGCATGCCTCAAGGATAAACAATCCTGACTCTCTCGCGCTTACCAAGCTGGACTGCCTGAGGGGTGTGCAGCCTCTGCCTGTCTGCGTGGCGTATGAGATTCCGACGGGTGGTGAGATGGTCACGACAGATGTGTTTCCCGCTAGCTGGAGACAGCTTGAAGCTGCAAGGCCTGTCTTCAAGTATCTCGACGGGTTTGACGAGGACATAAGCAGCTGCAGGCAGTATGGCGACCTTTCTGCAGGAGCGAAGCAGCTTGTCAGTTTCATAGAGGAGAAGCTGCACAGGCCTGTTGACTACATAGGGGTAGGCACAGGAGCAGAGAACGTTATATTGCGGAAGCCGCTGAATGAGTTTTATCGATGAACAATTAGGTGATATGAATGGTGAACGCGCTTAAGAGGATGGCTTATCCTGGAAGGGGGATTGTAATTGGTAGGACGGCAGAAGAGGAGCTTTTTGTCGCTTATTTCGTGACTGGAAGGTCGCCGTCGAGCCAGGCAAGGAGGTTCGGCAGGAAGGACAGGATGATATTCACAGAGCCGACAGACCCGAAGGCGCTCGCAACAGGCAATCCTGACCTGCTGGTATACAATGCCATACTTTGGAATGAGAAACCGGGCGTCATCGCAGTGAGCAATGGCAAGCAGACAGACACTTTGTTTTCGTACGGTATGTGCTCATCTGATGTAGACATCAAAGAGGCTACAAGGCAGTGGAACTTTGAGCCTGACGAGCCTAATTTCACTCCGAGGATAAGCGGGCTGGTGCTGCTCTGTGACAACGACCTGACTGAAGCGCAGATGGGCATCATAAGCAGGGACGCCAGGGGTGCTGCTGTGCGCAGCAGGTTTGGCATGACTGCCGCTCTCGATAGGTGCCCTGACAGAGGGCTTGCGTATCTGCTGACCACGTACAGCGGAGGCAATGAGTCCCCCCTGCCGCCTTTCATGGGCAGGCCGAAGAAGCTGGTCGTCGAAGGCACGAGCGCTAAGGAGATCTGCGAGGAGGTCGGCGGGATGCTGGAAGAGAGGCTGCGGGTGAGCGTCGCCGCTCTGTGCGTCCCAAGCGAGTACGGAGACTATAAGCCGGCAATCGTCAATTACCGCGAGTGAGCCTGATCTCGGGTTTTTTCTTTTTCTTACTTTTTTTATTTATGCAGGGAAGTCATTCTCTCAGGTAGAACCTTATCTTGCGCCTTTCAGGCTCGCGGTCCTCGACCATGAAGTGTCTGGAATGGCGCTTCAGCCTGTAGAGCCTCGAGAGGAACTCATGCTGCTCATCCTCTGCCTTGAAGCCTGAGTAGCGGGTCATCACGTCGTGGCCGAGTGTGTTTGCGATTATCGCGTCTGCCCAAAGGCTTGCCAGACGTATGACTGTGGATTTTGTCTTGAATGTATGGTACTGGGCATCGTTGATGTAAGGCCGGGTCTCCGTGGTGATGAACTCCCTTGCGGGGAGGTTTCCCACGACGCGCTCCTGTATGCCGAGGAAGCCGTCTCCGCCAAACCAGGGATGCGTGAAATAGACAAGCCTATCATCAGGGGTGCCGTATGCCTTGCCTGTCCGGGCACAGACATTGCCGCGCTTGGACCACGCCACTGATTTTATCATGGTGCCGCCGGTGTCGAGGCCGTCATCGGCGTATATCTCCACTTTTTCGTCGAGTGTGCTGAAGTTGTCTGAGACCCAGACTATAGGTACCTCGACTTTTTCAGGGTCATTCTTCGCCTTCCTTGCCTTGTCGCAGTATATCTTGGCCACGTGTGGAAGGAAGAGCGCCGCCTCAAGGGAGTCTATGAACGTGCGGTTGCCTTTGTCCATTGCCTTAAGCGCCAGGTTGGCCCCTCCGTCTGCCAGGTATTTCCCGCCTTCTTCTTTGCACGCCATCCAGGAATGGTGGATGAGGTAGTCTGCGAGTATGGCGTGGAGGGGTATTGACTTGAAGACTTTCCTGCCGAGCGCCTGCAGTTCAGCGGCATTGGGGTCAGGGTTTGCAGCCATCTCCGGGCCTGCGAGCGCATACTCAAGGGCGAAGAATGATGATATCCTGGGAGTATGCTCGTGCGTGACTATGACCTGGTCTATGCCTGCAGAGCGGAACTTCGCCGCGTGCCATCTGGAGGTGTTGGGCTCGCCCACAGCCTTTTCATCCTCGTCAGGGCCTCGGTCCTGCCGGGCGTGCGGGAACTCGGTAGCGAGAAGTATGACCTTTGAGGCGTGGTTGTCTTTGGCCGCGCACGCTGTTATGCATGCTCTCTCGACGAGCTCCTCAGGGGACTTGTAAGGCCCGGGAAAGAGCAGTATGTACACATCCTTTCCGGCCAGGGTAGGAGGGTTGCCGTTGCCGAGCGCGAACTTGGGGCAGAATTCGCCGCCGGAGAATTTCCTCGGGTCGAAATACCTGTGCCTTATGTCGATGTCATCGACACCGAGGCACTGCTCAGCCACCTTGACAGCGACTTCCCAGTGTGTGTTGGATATGGGTGCTATCCATATCTTTGATACTGCATCGTCGATTACGCTCTTGCCCTCTTGGATCATCCGTGACACCTCTTAAGTGATGGCTGTGTTGTAGGCCGGAAGCTTTTAAATTTTTTGACATGCTGTTTAGTCACAGCGAGGTGAGTAACTGCGGCGCATTATATATGTTTATAACCTATTTTCCAATCTCAGGAATATACTTCCAAAAATACATTACAGAAGAGCTAAATGATTATTAACCTCCCACAGCACATTCACGGAATCAAAAAAAGAGGTGAATCATTCCCTCAGCGTTTTTCTCGACGGCAATTCTGATGTTGTCAAAAGCTCGCGACCACCACAGGTCACAGACCGGTGGCATGCTCGCCCTGCAGGGCTCGGGTCGCTCGCTTTAGCAGCGAACTTTTGACTCAGCGAATTCCACCAGTCCGAGACTGGTGGAATTTTAGCGCATTAAAAGAGAGGCATAAAATGATGGCGCGCTCTTCATAATTCATATAAACCGCTTGATAAATCACTTCATGAACTGCTTTATCTCGTCATGGCTCAGCTTCCTGCACTTCCCCTGCGCGAGATTGCCCAGGTCGACATTGCCGATCTTTGTCCTGATCAGCCGCTTGACATTGTAGCCGAGCACAGTCACCATCCTCCTGACTATCCTGTTCTGCCCTTCGTGAAGTGTTATCTCTATGACGTCTTTTGCAGGGCTCGCGAACCTGACTTTCGCAGGGTGTGTCTTCGTGTCCTCCAGCAGTATGCCTTCCTTGACCTTCTTCACGCTGTCGATGGAGAATTCCTTGTCGAGGAAGACAAGGTATGTCTTCTCGACCTCGTAGCGGGGGTGCATCACCTTGTTGGCGAAGTCGCCGTCGTTCGTGAGGAAGAGCAGGCCCTGCGTGTTGAAGTCGAGCCTTCCGACAGGTATGACCCTTTCCTTCAGCTTCACGTAGTGGAAGATGGTCTTCCTGCCTTTGGGGTCGTGCAGCGTTGTCAGGCAGTCAGGCGGCTTGTTGAACGCGATGTATATCTGGTCAGGCATTCCGAGCGGCTTGCCGTCAACGAGTATTCTGTCCTTGAACGGGTCTGCGCTCATGCCTATGGTCACCACCTTGCCGTTGACCTTCACCTTGCCCTGCTTTATGAGTTCCTCTGCATTTCTCCTTGAGCAGATGCCTGCATTGGCGATTGTTTTCTGGACGCGTTCCAGCATGCTTTCCCCAGAAATTTCCAGAGTTTAAATATTTATATGGGCGCGGGCGGCTCAAAGCAGTCCAGGACACCAGTTTATAACAGGAACCAAAACTTATTTAAACAAGGCATTTTCCAGCAAGTGGTATAATAAGAGGTTTTGACATGCAAAAAAAGCTGGTGTTGATAATTATTGCTATCGCTGTTCTTCTTGCTGGAAGCGTGCTTTCCTGGGCGCTGACAGGTGTTTCTGATTGTGAGTATGACAGGAGTTTTGACGATGACGATGATTACATCATGAACACGGGAGCTGATTGCGGCGCTGACTATCAGTATGATTGCGATGATTCTGACAAGGATGTATTCAGGGGCTGCGATGAGGATCAAGCCGCGCCCGCAGAGCTGAAGGTATCACTTTTCTCAAGGATAATCGCCTGGCTCCAGGGCAGGGGAGCTGCTGAGCAGGGCAATAGGCAGAACAATATCATCTCAAGCAATGCTGTCAGGACTATCTTCCCTGGCTCTGACGAGGCGATTGCCCATATCAAGAGGATGAATGAGCAGGCGGGTGAGCAGGCTTCTGGAACGCAGGTCAGTGGGCAGTGCGATTCAGTGACCATCTGCAGGAACATGAACCTGAGAGAGGTATACTGCCCTCTGGATTATGATGAGTGCTGCGAGAAATACAGCGAGTGCAGGGTGATAAGCTGCGATGAGGAGTATTGTATGCCTGAAGAGACTGGGGCGGCAGTTGACGGCTATCCTGAAGAGTATCACTATACTGGGCTCGATGATGAAGAGCCTTGCTATGAGGAGTACAACGACTGCATCGACAAAGGAGAGGCGGTGGTCTGCAAAGGGCCGTTCGAGGCGTGCGCGGCGTCGTTCGAGGGTTGCAGGTGCGGCACCGGCGAGGACATGGAAGAATATGGAGATCAGGCAGAGCCTGACTTCACCAGTGACGGACCGGTGGACTGCGATACTGGCGTGTTCGTCTGCAGCAGGCAGGTGATCACCATGAGCGGCGATGTGGCAGAGTCAATAGTCACGTGCAAGGAGTCGTTCCAGAGATGCTCGCAGACCTACGGCAACTGCAGGTGCGGCAACACCACACTCACTGATTTTCCCACTCAGTACATCGGTGAGACCGGCATAGATGATTCTGGGGATAATGCCAATAACTACTGGTGTGACTATGAAGGCAGGCAGATCCCGTGTTACATGCTGCCCGGCAACTGCACGAAGAAGAGGAACACCTGCGACAAGGGCAACGGGGTATGGATCACCTGCGACGGCAGCTTTGTCTACTGCAACAACAAGTACGACGGCAAGTGCATCTGCGGCGTCGAGACACCGAGCACCGGATTCATGGTCACTAGTTCTGAATAGGTCATTACAATTCACGTGGCTGCAGCCACCGCTTCGGCGTCGGTTGGTAAGAGAAACAG